>NZ_JBWKCY010000035.1:0-63308 GCF_056436245.1 Streptomyces sp. NPDC043812 | reverse complement strand
CGCCCCGCGAGAAGGCCGTCATTTCTGCTCGACATTCACCAACTGCCTGATCACCAACTGACTCCGGAATCAGTCGACAAACGCTGTTCCTAGACGGCTCTGGCACAGATCTTGGGGTGCGGTCGCGGAGTGTCACAAGGCAGGTCGCTTCGCGGCTGTGATCACGCCTGCTCTTGGTAGACCCGGATTTCCTGGGGGTGGAAGTTGCGGACGATCGGCCAGAATTCCTGGCGGGCCAAGGCTGTCGGCCCAGGCGTCGAGTTCGTCGTCTGTGTCGTGGAAGAACCAGGTCTCGAAGTGCCCCAGCGCCCGAAGTTGGGGGACGGGCTCGTACCGAAGTTCGCAGTGGAGCTGGATGTAATGATCATGCTCGCCGGAAGCGTCGTTGATCTCGAACTGCCGGGCCAGGTCCAGCGTGAAGACGGGCGGTCCCTCGAAGGCGTGAGTCCCGTACTGGAAGAGAAGGCCATCAGCGTCCGGCGTGTCCGCGGTGTCGAAGCGCTGGGAGCCGAAGCGCACGAACCTGAGCCACACCTCGTCCAAGTCCAGTTCGGCGAGGGGCTGCTGTCCACGGCTCAGCTCATGTTGAAGTCGTTCCTCGGCCCGGTCTATGGGCGGTCTCTCCGACATTCTGTCCTTCGCGATCTCGACGGAATCTGTGGCCTCGCGGTGATCTTCTCAGCCCACCACACTCGCTGACGTGACCAGGGTTGGCTGCAGAGTCTGGGCTCGACGCTATTGGAGCAGGATCAGCTTGCGGAGCAATTCGAATCCGGCACGGCCGTAGAGCTGCCTCTTGATCTTCTTGATGCGGTTCACGGCGCCTTCCGTGCCACCGGAGCTCCAGTGCAGGGTGAGGCCGGCGGTCACCGCGTCGAGGTCTCGGAGCAGGTGAAGGGCAAAGTTGGTGAGGCCGGGCAGCTGGCTGGCATCGACGGCTTCGATCCATGCGGGGAGCGTGGGGCCCAGCCGGTGAGCCAGGATCTCGCCGAAGCCGCGGACATGTTCGGCCGCGGTATCCAGTTCTGGACAGCGAGCCAGGACGTCCTTCAACGCGGCGCGCTCGTCTTCGCTCAGGGTTGAGGGGTGACGGGTGAGCCAGCCGGTGACCCGCCTGACGGTCGGCGGCGGGGGTGGCGCCTGCGGCGGTGTGGCGCGCAGGGTGGCAATGTAGGCGCGGACCATCTGGTAGGTGACGGGCGCGTTCTCGGCGGTCAATTCGCGATGCAGGCGGGTGACGTTCGTGCATCCCGCGGCGAACCGCCGTTCCAGATGGGGCTTGTAGGGGTCGAGACGACTTGGCCGGGGGCGGTTTTCTCGGAGGGTGTCCTGCCAGGTGGCAGCACGTGCGTAGCGCAGCACGGTGTTGAGCCCCCAGCCCAGATGCCGGGCGATTGCCCTGCGGGAGTGGCCCTGGGCGAGCAGCTCGTGGACCAGGGCGTGCGCGGCCTTCTTGCGCTGGGCCCGCCGGCCATCAAGGTCCGGTCCGACGCGCACCGAGTCGTCGGGCGACGCCGCAACGTCCTTTCGCATTGGCGCTGTTGGTCCGTTCAGGCATTCGCGGTGGGCCGCGACGCAGGTTTCCACGGCTCGGCCGACGCCCTGCCACAGGTGGAACCGGTCGGCGACCTGGATCGCGGCGGGAGCGCCGAGTCGCGCGCCCTCGGCATAGGCACCCGCCCGGTCCCGGCAGATGATCTCCACACCCGGATGGCTGGCCAGCCACGCGGCCAGCGGCCCGGAGTCGCGCGACGGAAGCACGTCCACCACGCGATGGGTCTCTCCGCAGGTCAAGACGGTGGAGTAGGTCCGCCCACGGCGGGTGGCAAAGTCGTCCACACCCAGCACACGCGGCGTGCTGAGCTGCGGGTCAGGCAACGCCATGACCCTACGCAGGAGGGTCATCCGTCCTACCTGGAAACCCAGTTGGGCAGTCAGCCGGGCGCCGGCCCGTCCGGCGAGTGCGAGCCCGACACGCTCCAGGACGCGGCCCAGCCGCGTAGTGAAGCGCGCGTACGGGGCGGTCAACTGAGCGAACGGCTCGGCGAACGTACGACGCGGGCAGTCGTCCGTGCTGCAGATGAAGCGCCGGACCGTCAGATGGATCACGACGCTCTGTTCAGCGAGCGGTAGATCCTTCAGTCTGCGCTGGTAGGAGTCGTGCACTCGGTCCGAGGAGCGGCCGCAGTCCGGACATGCTGCCCCGGCTGCCCGGCCTCTGGCCGTGACGTCGACCGTGCCGAAGGCAGCGGTCACCGCTCCGACCTCCACGCCGTCGATTCCGTCGAACACGAGCGAGTCCCAGAACATTGCGTCGGCCTGCATGACCAGCACCGTCACCGCTCATTGCGGTCACCGGAGAGGTCCAGCACAGACCTGACGGAGCGTCACTCTCAGCTGCAAGGCGGGAAGGCGTACGCCGTCTCGCGCGAATCCGGGCTGTTGCAATCGAACGGCCCAGTGACGCTCCGCGACCGCACCCCAAGATCTGTGCCAGAGCCTCGTTCTCACCTACGTAGCCAACCGCCGCTTGCGCGTCGGATGGGTCAACGCACCACGAGTGCGCAACACACGGAGCTGCGCAGTGCGCAGCATGCGGTCCAGCGCTGCGCACGGTCGGGCAGGTGGGTGCGCAGTCCAGGGACCGCCTGTGCGGTGCCGGGGTACGCGGTCGTCAGCCGGCGTTGTTCTGCGGTTCGTTGGGGATGCGGAATGTCTGGCGGTGGGAGGTGTTGTCGGCTGTGGCGGTCTGGCGGTCTGGCGGTCTGGCGGGCGGTGGTGTGGGGGTTGTTCTGCAGTATGTGTGCGATGTGTTCGCGGCGGGTTGCGGTCGTGGGGGAGTGGTCGCGCGGCGTGGAGTCCTTGCTGTTCTTGGAGCGGCCGGCGCCGGCGGCTTCGCTGGGGCGCTGGGCGGGCGACTTGAGGGTGGTGCGGCGGTAGAGGTGCGCCGCACGGCGCAGGGCCTTGTCCGGCTGGGGCTTGCAGCCGTGGTTGATGCAGCTGCGCCAGGCCTCGGGCTTGAGCTTGACACCGGTCTCGTTGGGCTCCGGGGCGGCTGTCCCTCGAGGTGGGAAACATGCATCTGACGTACCCGTGCGTGTGCTGCGGCCCGTGTGCCGGAGCTCAGGGGTGCGACCCTGCGGTGTGGCCCCCGGTCAGCCGGTGCGCAGTGCCGCACGTACGAACAGGTCCAAGGCTGACAGGACCGGCCCAGTGGCTGCCGCCGGCCGCGGACCGGCAGCCGCTACATCGGCGAATGGGTCGCCACCAAACTCCGCTGGCAACTCAGTACGGACACCACCGAACTCGATGCGCTGAAGGTCTTCGAAGAAGGACCGTGCGAGGACACCATCGTCCACTACGTCCCCGCCCGTAGGGCTTCGCCTCGACGGGGTGTGCGTGCCGGGGGCGTAGGTCAGCTGCCCTGCCGAGCAGTGCTCTGCTGTGCCTGCTGGGAGCGTTCGGCGAACATGGTGGCGTAGTCGGTGAGCCGGTCCTGGTTGGCGTACTTCGCTTTGCCGAAGGCGTCGATCGACAGCAGGGTCGTGCCCACCAGTACCGCGGCAGTCGCGTGGGGATCGTCCTTTCCCTTGAACGTGCCGAGCTGTGCGTTGTGCTGCTCTCCGATCGTGCCGAGGGAGACGTTGCGCTTCCTTCGGTCGGCTTGCTGCTTTTCCTTGACTGCGTGGTACGCGGCCGCGGCGGCCTTGGCGTCCTTGTAGGCGAAAAGCGTGAAGTTGACGTTCGCCTCGTGCTTCGCCACGAAGATGGAGGTCCCGATCGAGACCGCGTCCACACACAACTCCGCGTTCATCTCTCCTGCGGCGCACGCGCTGGTGACCGGGTCCATGGGGGGCATGGCAATGCGCAGGCCGTTCTTGAGACCTGGCACGGCGGCCCTGTCGGGTAGTGCCGCCTCCACCTGCTCTTCGCTCAGCGTGGCTGCAATGCCTCCGGTGTCCCCAGGGCCGCCGTTCGTGTCTTTCGCCTTGCTCATGTCCTTGACGTCCTTGGCACGCGGACTCTCGGCCCCCGTGCCGCACCCCATCACCAGCACCGTCGCGGCCACCCCAACGGCCGCGAAGCGCGCGCATCTGCCACTCTTCATGTTCCCGCCCCTTGCCTTGAGCTGCTGATCATACGGAGAGGCCCTTCTACGGGGCGCGGGCCGTCCCCGGAAGGTGACCGGGCGCGTGGGCGGACGGCGTCTTTGCAGGTGAACTGCCGGCCTGGTGTGGTCGGCATGTGGAGGGCTCGGCTCGGGTTGTCGGCGTCGGTGTACATAATTGCGGCTGTGGACCTGCGACCTGAGCTGCTGCCCCCACCCGTGAGTCGCCGGCGGCTGGAAGAGCTGTGCCGCGAGATCGATCGGATCGCCTGCCTGGTGGACGACCGGTCCGACGACGCCGACGAAGCGATCCAGGCTTTCAACGCCGCTACCGGCCACGACTACGAGACCTACAACTTCGCTACGTACTGGGCAAGCAGGAACCTGGAAGACTTCGCCTTGGAGGCAGCCCGGCCGGCTCGCCCCCACGTCGCAGACATCACCAGGGAAGAGCTCGTCGAGATCGTCCGCAGACTGCTCGCGGCCGACGCTGAAACCGACTACTACCTGCTGCTGCTCGAAACGAATGTGCTGCATCCCCGCGTCAGTGACATGATCTACTATCCCTCGGACGACCTCCGGGATGCGTCTGCGGAAGAGATCGTGGAAGAGGCCCTGAAGTACCGGCCGATCGCGCTCTGAGTGACGCGGACGAGTCAGTCGGGCCCCGTCTGTGCCGCGATTGAGCGCATGGCGGCACCACCTCCCATGGAACGCGGCGCTCTCGCCGCTGAGCGCGATGCGCTCTCATGACTCAGCTAGGCCTTGTCCGGCCGATCATGGGGTGTAGGCGATCAGGGATGATGCCCGGCTGAGCATCATCGTGAAGTTGTTCATGGCGCCGGACGACGCGTCAGCGGCTCTGACCCTCCCGACCGGACCAGGGCGGGCATTCGAGTCGCTCTCCTTCGGCAGCGCGGGGAGGGGGTCGGCGACAAACGATCCCCGCCCGTGCATGGTGTGGATGAGGCCTTCGCCCTGCAGGATCCGCACCGCGGACCTGACCGTCATGTCGGCGACCTGATAGTGCTCCCGCAGGATGCGCCCGGTCGGTATCTGCTCGCCCGGCCCCACGTGCCCGGACAGGATCTGCTCGCGCAGTTCGTCCGCGATCAGCCGGGAGAGCCGCACCGGCTCACGCGACGAGCGGCCACCGCGCGCGGCGAGTTTGGCCAATGAGCTCCCCTGCGCCCTGGTCACGGCTGCTTCTGCCCGTCGCCGTCGGCGGTCTGGGCCGCGCGCCGTGGGGGCCGGTTGATCTGCCGTGCCACCCGGGCGACCTCCCCGTCGTTGTAGGCGGTCCGCACACCCGAGATGGTGTAGCCGGCGGCCTGGGCCAGCTCGTTGAGCGGGTAGCGGCGGGTGGGGTGGAACTCCCGTGCATAGGCGAGGAGTCCACGGATGCGGGCATCCGCCTGCTGCTTCTTCGTCCGCTCCTCCTGCAGGGCGAGGATGAGCGGGTCCTCCTCAGTGCCGAAGCTGATGGCCTCTAGGTTCTGCGCGTACTCCCGGCGAGCGCGTTCGATCTGGTCGCACACGTCGATGAAGTGATCGTCATCGTCCGCCTGGCCAGCGGCATCGGCGTAGTCGTGCTCGTCCTCGGGGCGGTCGAACTGCTCCTCGTCTGGACCGAGATGGCGCTGTTCGCTCTTGTCGTCGAGGGGGTCCGGAGCCGCTGGCGGGACGGGCAACGGGTGGATGATGGCAGCGAGTTCACTCAGCTGATGCATATTGCGATTATCGCAACCAGTTGCGGTCGTCGCCATAGATTCGGCTTCTCGCGTTCCAGTGGGCGTCGGGGCACCCTCGCGCCCGGTTTCCCCAGACGTTGCGACACGGCACCCGCACGCTACGGGCTGCGCGAGCTGACGGCTGTGGGGGCGAAGTATCGCGGTGGCATTCCGTTCGGCAATGTTGTTGAGTGATCACGCCAAGTGATCTGCGTACATTTAGGAGTTGACGTTGAAGAGGGCGACACGGGGGATGACGTTGGCGGTGCTGGTGGCGGTGTTGACCGCGTGCGGAGGCGAGCCGGCCGGTCGCGCGAACGGTGACTCTCTGGAGGGGCACGAGAGCGAGGGCCCGCTCACGCTGTCCGCGGAGCAGGTGCGTGTGGCGATACCGACCGGCACAAGCCTCCCTGAAGGCTGGATAGGGGCGGGCTGGGACTCCAAGGTCAAGGTGGAGGTGGGTGCGGAAGCGGCGGAGGAGTGCGGAGAGGACACCCAGACGAGCTGTGCCGGGCTCACGGCCCACGGACACCGGTCCGTACAGACCAAGGAGTATGCGGAATCGACGGGTGAGGGGGCGCCCGTGTGGATCGACGTCTACTCCTTCGACACCGCCGAGAACGCGGGCGTGGCGTTCAAGGGCCTCGCGGCCAACAAGCGCAAGCAGGCTGAAGACGGGAGCCCACCGGCGCCGCTGAAGATTTCGGCGGGCGCCGACGAGACGGACGCCTTCTCCGAGGACACCAGCGGTGAGTACGCCGTCGAAGTGGTGATGCGCGTGGGCGGGGTTGTTGTCTATCTCAAGGGATATGACCAGAGGAAGCCGGGCGACGTGGAGGCGCTCGCGAAGCGCCAGATCGACCGGATCAAGAAGACGGCTGAGGGCAAGAACCCCGACGCGTGAGGCCGCCGCGGCCTGGGCCGGCGCCGCCCGGGCCGCTCGCCCCGCAAGCGCTGGCAAGCGGGGCATCCACCCCGCCAAAGACCACCCCCTCCTGGCACGATGGTGTCGTGTCCGGCCTCGTAGCTGCTGAAGGCCTCGCGTCTCGAGGTGGCAGCTGCTTCATCGCCACATGGCGAGTCCGATCTGGTCGAAGAGCGTTTCCCACTCGCCCTCTTCGTCTGTGAAGGGTGTGGGGTCGACGGTGGTGATCTCCTGGGTCATGCGGTCCACGATGTGTGCACGCTGCTCGTCGTCGTCCGGTCCCAGCGTCAGGTAGTCCATCCGCCCCTTGTTCAGGACAATGAGCGCGTGCACGAGGCTCGAGATGTCCGCGTGCATCGGCTGGTAGTCGCTCCCGCCCTCGGGGAAGGCGTAGATCTGCCCGTCCCGCGGGTTGAGTGCGACTGTGGCGTAGACGAAGTCGCCGAGATTCTCCCATGTCTCTGCTTCCGGCGGCAGTTCGGATCCGGCGCGTTCGAAGGACGTCTTCATGCTCGGGCCGAAGTGCAGTCTTGGGGCACTGTCGTCCTCGAGGTCCATCCGGGGGCCGAAGAACTTGCTCTCCGGGAGTCCGGCACTTGCCAGGAAGTTGGCCGTCGGTCCATGTAGGTGCCCAGGTGCTGCCTGTGGGAAGTATGTGATGGAGGTGAGACCGAATGCCTCGATCACAGCTTCTGGAGTGATGTGGGTAAGCATTTTGGACCTGTCTGTCATGGGTGCTTCGTTGTGCCGAAGGACCGGGTACGCCGATACCAACCCACCAACAAGGTCCTCGCGTTCCTCGACCGATGTGAGGCATGACCGGCGCGAACCATGAGCGGCGCGTGTCTGCGCTCTGGGCGTCGAAGGCCCAGCTCAGGCGCCGCGCGGCTCCGATAGCCTGCGGCGGTGGCTGAACCTTCGTTGAAGTTCCTGATCGATGCCGATCACGAGCAGTTCTACGTCCAAGACCTCGAACCCTATGACGCCTGGTTGGCCGAACACGCGACGGACCCCGGCCTGCCGCCGCCCGGCTGGACCGAGGAAGTCTGGGCTGCTGCGCGTCCGGGTCTCCTACATCCCCTCCGATACATCCCCTCCGAGCCACCGGCCGGCGACACCAACGACAACCCCGGTGACCACTTTCTCTATCAGATCGACCTATGGCCCACCGACCAGGCGAGCGGGCTCACCATCTTCAAGCAGGGGCCGAATCCCTGGGGATAGTCCTCCCTACCGTCGTTGCCGAGCAAGGCGCGCGGGACAGGCGCCGTCCCCCGTGACACAGTGCGGCCGGGGCCGACTCGCGCGCGGTTGGCTCTGTCCATGAGAAGGGGTTCTGGCTCAACTTCTGTGGTGCATCGACGCTACGTAGCTGTTGATCTTCGGTGCGCCTCTCCTCGATCGTCCTGAAATGCCCCATGGCTGCTGTGCCGTGCCCGAGAGTCCGGGGCCGTGAACGAAGTGCTGCTCCGGTTGGAAGAGCTCCTGTTTCCTTTCGGGCTCTGAACTGGCGGTGGTGTCGGCGGAGGACGACGGCGAGGCGATCTGGATCGGCGTCACGAGCAAGTCGGGCGGTGCTGAGTGTCCGGGGTGCGGAAGGTGGTCGAACCGCATTCATGGGTCCTACCTGCGATTCCCTGCTGACCTACCGAGCGCGGGAAGGCGTGTGGTGCTGCCCTACAGGTCCGCCGGTTCACTGCGCGGACACGTCCTGCGGACGGCAGACCTTCGTTGAACCAATCCCTGGACTGACTCGCCGTCATGCTCAGCGGACTGAGCGGCTGCGTGAGGCCCTGGCCGAGGTGGGTCTCGCTTTGGCCGGCCGTGCCGGAGCCCGTCTTGCGGACGTCTTCGGCATCTCTGTCAGCCGCAGCACGGTACTTCGGCTGGATGAAGCGATGCTTGACCCTCAACCGTCGTCACCTCGGGTGGTGGGCATTGACGAGTACGCGATGCGCAAGGGCCGTATCTACGGGACTGTGCTGGTCGACATCGAAACCCGCAGGCCCGTGGATCTACTGCCCGACCGTGAGGCTGCCACCGTCGCTGCCTGGCTTGCTGAGTGTCCCGGGGTTGAGGTGGTCTGCCGCGACCGCGCCCCCTTCTTCGCCGAAGGGGCCAGCACCGGGGCTCCCACAGCGGTGCAGGTCGCAGACCGTTTCCATCTCTGGCGCAACCTCGGTGAGGCCGCCGAGCGATGCGTATCGCGCCATCGAACCTGCCTGCGAGCACCATTCGCGGTGCCCAGCTCTGAGAGCGTCACCGCGCCACCGGCTCCCGAAGGCGCGTCACCGTGGCCGACTGGACACCGGTCCGCCGACCGAACCCGCAAGAAGCACGCAATGGTCCACGGAATGCTCGGCGAAGGACACAGCCGTCGGGCTGTCGCCCGCGAACTGCGGATGACGTACCGAACCGTTCAGCGCCTGGCTGACGCGGCAAGCCCGGAAGACCTCTTTCAAGGACAGTGGCAGAACCGCAGGACGAAGCTCGACGACTTCAAGCCGTTTTGCACGAACGGTGGGCCGAGGGCTGTACGAACGCCTGACCCCTCTGGACGGAGATCCAGAGCCACGGATACGCCGGTGGATACGGGGACGTCCGCGCATACCTTCGTCCCTTTCGGGACGCAGTGCCGGAAGGTCGGCCGCCATCGCCCAGGACGGTTGCCGGGTGGATCCTGAGCCACCCGGACGCCCTTGCAGAGAAGGAGCGACTGAAGCTCAAGTCCGTTCTGGCCCACTGCCCCGAGCTGGACGCCCTCGCCGGGCACGTCCGTTCCTTCGGGCAAATGTTCACCCAGCTCCAGGGAGAACTGCTTCCCGAGTGGATGTACAGGCGTTGTGGAAGTTCACGTCAACCGCATCAAGATGATCAAGCGGCAGCTGTACGGACGCGCTGGCTTCAAGCTCCTGCGCAAGGGGGTGCTGCTTGCCTCCTGACCTCTCTGTCGGTGGCCAGTGCGACGATCCCCAGGCAGCCACGCAAGGAGAGACATGGGCACCTGGGACATCGGCCCCTTCGACAACGACACCGCCGCCGACTTCGGCGGTGACCTGGACGAGGCAGCAGTGGAAGAACGCGAAGCCATGATCCGGAGCGTGCTCAAACGTGCCGCCGGGCCGGCGGACTTCCTGGATATCTCCGACGGCGAGCGAGCAGTGGCCGCGGCCGCCCTGGTCGTCGCCCGGCACCCTGACGGCGAGCCGGCGTGTTCGAACTACGGCCCATCAGAGCCGCTACCGGAGTTGTCCGCAGACCTTCGAAGGCTCGCCGTCGACGCTCTGGACCAAGTGGTGTCCGAGCTGTCTGAACTCGCCGAGCTGTGGGCCGAAGCTGCGAACGGCTCGAAGTGGCGCCAGGACATCACCCGCCTTCGCAACGTCCTTGACCCTCCGATCCCGCCACAAGAGGAAGCCCTCTTCGACATCTAACCGGCACCCACAGTCACGGGCCACAGAACTTGAGTCAGAACCCGAGTTTTGACAGCACCGCGGTAGTTGCCCGGGCAGCATCAGGATGCTGGCTGATGGTTACGTCAGCTCGTCGGAGTGGCCGGCTTCGATGCGGGACCATTGGGCGATGGGACGTCCGTTCGTACGCCAGACCTCGGGGTTCTTGGCGTCACCCCAGGGCTGGGGCCAGCCGTCGGGGGAGTCCTCCCACGTCTCCTGGCGTCCGTAGACGGTCATGTCCAGCAGCCCGTGGGTGGGGGCCATGATCTCGACGCCGCGGCCGCCGGTGTAGTACGTCTCGAACACCCGATCGCCATCGTGGACGTAGCACACGAGGTGGTGACGCTGCCAGTCACGACCCTCCAGCAGCTGCGCCGCCGTCTTCTCGACCGAGTACCACGGCATGTCCAAGCCCAGGAAGTTCCGGTAGCGGACGCTGGCCTCGTACGGGCCCTTGCAGAGCGTGGCGTACGTGACGTCGCGGGAATGGATGTAGGACAGCTCGCGGACCTGGGAGTTGAAGAACGTGCAGCCCTCGCATTGCTCCGCGGCGGGCCGACTGGGCCACCAGGCGTGGAAGTACGCGATCAGCTGCCTGCGGCCCTCGAAGACGTCGAGGATCGTGACCGGCCCCTCAGGACCGATCACCTCGATGGTGGCGTCGACCTCCACCATCGGCAGCCGCCGCCGCAAGGCCGCGATCGCGTCCCCTTCGCGGGTGTGCGCCTTCTCCCGTGCCAACAGTGCGTCCCGCGCCTCCTGCCAGGTCTTTCTGTCCACCACAGGCGGGAGGGCCGGGCTGGATCCGTGGTCGTTCATGATCGCCTCCATGCGTTCGTGCAGTTTTGCCCACCGCGCTGACCACCGTGCGCGGTGGGATGAGCTTTGGGGGGCGGGCTACCTGCGGTTCTACAACCAAGAACTGCCCCCGCAAGATCACCGAGCTCACCTGGCGGCGACTCATGGATCCCGTGGACCAGTCTCATGGGCTCATAGCTTTAGTTGGCGCACGCGTGATTGGGTTTCGGCACTACCACGTTCATCTGACCACGTGTTCAGCGAACGAGAAGTGATGTCGTGCGGCATCGTCCAGCAGCTCACTGGCCAACTTGTCGCACAACAAACGCTGTTCCTAGAGGTGAACAGAGCCACCTGGGAGGACTGCGCGGATGCAGCGCTTAATAGTCCAGACAGACCACGCCCGCGAAGAAAGTCCTCGTGAAAGCGCCAGTGCTGACCGCATTCACCGACCACTGATTCGGTGTGGTGCTCCCCTCGGTGGTCACTTGAAAATTGACGTTGCCGAGCGCATACCCGCCGCCGGTCATCACGTCGCCGGGCAGGCACGAAGCGGTCGCCGTGCCGACGCCTCCCGGATCGACCATCTCGGGTGCGCCGTCGCGGGTGCAGCTCGGTACCGCCTGACCGGGCGGTGTCGGTGCAGTCTGAGAGGCGCTCTGGCTGCAACTGACATTCTGTGTGCCGGTGAAGGAGTTCCTTGTCCGACGTGACCCGACGGAAAGCAGGCGAGGGTCAGCGAAGGGGTGCCGAGCAGCGACAGCAACCCGCCTCCATCATCAGCCCGGGCGCTTCCAGCACCGAGAAGCAGCGCTGCCGCGCCGGCAGCTCCAATCGTCACGGCCTTCTTGAAGCGCTTCACCATCTCCCCTTCGTGAACCTTCGAGTGCACAACTGCTGAGGGAAGGAGCATGGCGGGCCGCCGCCCGCCATCGGACCTCGGCACGCCGTGGGAAGCCGATCACCACACTCCCGCCGCTACGGCGATCCGTCTCCTGTGGCAGCCTGCCGCCACTGTTCCGCGCTCACGACCATGGCCTTCGCGCCGTTCCTCTGCCTCTGCGACGGGGCACAGGATCAGACGAAGGCCGCCTGCTCATCCGCTGGACGGCGAAACTGAGTACCGCGCGGCGTTCACATCTCGACAACCTCGTGGTCCACCAGCACGTCACCGCCTGGGTGAAGATGGGGTCAGGCGGGCTGCCACAGCTCGACCCGATTGCCCTCAGGATCGGTGACCCAGCCGAATTGTCGACCGACACCCTCCATGTCCTGCGTTTCTTTGGCCACGTCCGCTCCCTTGGCGCGCAATTGCGCGAGCATCGCATCCAGGTCGCGGACCCGGAAGTTGAGCATGGATGGCTGGGCACGGGACCCGAAGTAGTCGGTCTCGGAAGCTGAACGGTGAACCCGGTTTCAGCGTGGAAGGTTTGGTCGACCCTTTGGGCGAGTGTCGGTTGGCGGCTGGGGCGCGAGCCGGGTGGTGTGCTGCATTCTTCAACGCTGCCGATGGGTGATGCGGCACAGCCGTACGTCGCATCAGCTGACGGGCCGGTCCGTCCTAGTACTCCAGCAGGATTTTGATGTCTGACCTGCGGGTTTCGCTGGGCGGCTGGAGTGTAGCGGGCTGCGGTGTGGTCAGGGGCGGTCTTCGTCGGGCCGTCCATCGATCGTGCGACAGCGCCGCAAGTAGTGGCAGCGGCGGGGCAGCTTCCCCAGGTGATCAGCGCGCGTGTTGGCGAGCAATGGAACCTGGACCTGGACGACCTCTTCGTGACCATTGGCCATCGTTTCGGCCGGGTGGAGCTACGCCGTCGCATGCGCGACTACGTACGCGGCCTCCTCGCCCCGGTGGCCCGGAAGAACAGCTGGCAACTGGCCGAGCAGGCAGGCCACGCAACGCCCGATGGTCTGCAGCACCTACTCGCCGGAGCGAAGTGGAACCCCGATGACATCCGCGATGACCTGCAAGAATACGTCGCGGACAAGCTCGGCGAGAGTGATGGCGTCCTCATCATCGACGACACCGGGTTCATCAAGAAGGGCACCACGTCCGCCGGGGTCCAGCGCCAATATTCTGGAACCGCAGGCCGCACCGAGAACTGCCAGATCGGTGTCTTCGCCGCCTACGCCACCACCTTGGGCCGTGCTCTGGTCGACCGCGAGCTCTACTTGCCCAAGAGCTGGACCGAGGACCGCGAACGCTGCCGGGCAGCCGGCGTTCCCGACGAGCGGGAGTTCGCCACCAAGGGTGAACTGGCCCGACGCATCGTTCTCGCCTCGCCGCTGCCCATCTCCTGGGTCACTGCGGACTCCGCCTATGGACAGGAGAGCCGCTTTCGCCGGCTGTTGGAACAGTCCGGCGTCGGCTACGTGCTGGCCGTGCCAAAGTCCCAGTTCACCGTGGGCTGCCCCCGCATCGACGGCCTGTTCGCGCAGGCTCCGGACGAGGCATGGGAGAAAGTCTCGTGCGGTGACGGCGCGAAAGGACCGCGCCTTTACCACTGGGCGACGGTGCGGCTGCCGGCTGTCGCCGAGTTCGACTACCAGGGCGAGGTCCCCCACCGGATGCGGTGGGCACTGGCCCGTCGCAGCATCCGCAAGCCCGACGAGATCGCCTACTACCTCGCCTACGCCCCGTTGGAGACCAGCGTTCAGGAGCTGGTGCGGATCGCCGGGACGCGCTGGGCGATCGAGGAGTGCTTCCAGGCCGCGAAGAACGAGTGCGGCCTGGACCAGTACGAAGTCCGTCGTTACGTGGGCTGGTATCGGCACATCACCCTCGCCATGCTCGCCCACGCCTTCCTGGCCTCCACGGCGCGCGAGCTCCGGGAAAAGGGGGTGGCACCGATGAGGCAGCAGGGGCAATCGAGTTCACAGTGGCGGAGGTTCGGCGACTCCTGGCAACTTGTCGGCCCCGGCCCCCACACCTCCGTGGCAACCGAGGACGACACCACGCGCTGAGCTGGTCGACTTGGCGCCGCCAGCGCCAAGCAGTCGCCCGCCGCTGCCACTACTTGCGGCGCTGTCGCACGATCGATGGACGGCCCGACGAAGACCGCCCCTGACCACACCGCAGACCGCTACACTCCAGCCGCCCAGCGAAACCCGCAGGTCAGACATCAAAATCCTGCTGGAGTACTAGGGCGCGTATCGAGTCGTGATCAATTTGCGGGATGTGCCTTCGTGGCACGGTCCGGTCCGATAGACGGTCTTACGTGACGCGAGTGCAACTGACCGATCCGGATTGGGAGTTCATCGAGCCGTACCTGCCGATCGGCGAGTACGGCCCGTACCCCGAGCGACTGCGGCAGCAGTTCGAGGGCGTGATCTGGCGGTTCAAGACGGGCGGGCAGTGGCGGGAGATGTCGACGGAGTTCGGCGCCTGGTCGACCGTCCACAACCGCTTCCGGCAGTGGTGTGACGCCGACGTCTTCGAGGCCCTGTTGGAGGGCCTGATCACGGAAGCCGCGAAGCGGGGCGAGGTGGACCTGTCCCTGGTCAGCATCGACTCCACCACCGCCCGAGCCCACCACGACGCGGCCGGGATGCACCTCGACGAGGACGTCGTCACCGCCCTGGAGAAAGCCGCGGCCGACGAGGAGAAGGCCAGGTCAAAGGGGGCGGCCTCGAAGAGCAAAACGGGCAAGAGACCGAAAGTGATCCCGCGCTGGAAGAACGACGACGCATCCGGCGTCGGCGGAAACTCCGGCTGAAGGCCGCCCTCCTCGGACGTTCCAGAGGCGGGCAGACCAGCAAGGTCCACCTCGCCGCCGACCGCAAGTGCCGCCCGCTGGCGTTCATCCTGACCACAGGCCAGGCAGCGGACAGCCCGCAGTTCATCCCCGTCCTGAAGAAGGTACGGGTACGCGGGCCCGTCGGCCGACCCCGCATTCGGCCGGACGCGGTCGCCGGGGACAAGGCGTACTCGTCCCGCGGAAACCGCGCCCACCTGCGCAAACGCCGTATCAAGGCGGTCATCCCGGCGAAGAAGGACCAGGCCGCCAACCGGAAGAAGAAGGGCTCCTGAGGTGGCCGACCCGTCAGCCACGACGCCGATCTCTACAAGGAGCGGAACACCGTCGAACGCCTGATCAACAAGCTCAAAGCATGGCGAGGCATCGCCACCCGATACGACAAGACTCCCGACAGCTGCCTCGCCGGTCTCCACCTGCGCGCCTCGATGATCTGGATCAAGGACCTCACCAGGACCACCCGATGATCACGACTCGATATGCCCCTAGGTGACGCGCTGAGGTGCCGGACGCCAAGGGCGGGCAGGAGTTGAGTCAACGGTCAACCAGCCGTGGACGCGGGGCCTCACCCGTGGATTCCGCGTCGGTGTCGTCGGTGCCGACCGGGCCGCGGGGAAGCATCCAGTCTAGCCACTTCGGCAGCCACCAGTTGGTCCGGCCGAGGAGTGTCATGGTCGCCGGTACCAGCACCATGCGTACGACCGTGGCGTCGATGAAGATCGCGGTGGCCAAGCCGAGCCCGAACATTTTGGTGGAGGGATCCTCGGCGACGGCGAAGGACAGGAAGACCGCCACCATGATGAGGGCGGCCGAGGTGATGATCCGGGCGGTGCGCGAGACGCCCTCAACGATCGCCGTGCCGTTGTCGCCGGTGCGCAGGTACTCCTCGCGTACGCGGGAGAGGAGGAACACCTCGTAGTCCATCGACAGGCCGAACAGGATGGCGAAGAGGAACATCGGGATGAACGACACGATCGGAACCGTCGCTTCCAGCCCGATGAGTGCGCCTCCCCAGCCCCACTGGAAGACCGCGACCATGATGCCGTAGGCCGCGCCGATGCTCAGCAGATTCAGCAGTACCGCCTTGAGCGGTACGAGTATCGAGCGGAAGACCAGCATCAGCAGCAGGAACGACATCGCCAGCACGGCGGCGACGAACACCGGCAGGCGTTGGCTGGTGCGTTGGCCCACATCGGACAGGCTCGCGGCGGCACCGCCGACGTGGGCCCTGGCCGGGCCGTGCCCGATCGCCGTGGGCAGCACGTCGGTGCGCAGCCGGGCGATGGTGTCGGCCGTGGCCTGGTCCTGAGGGCTGGTGGTCGGGAACACCACGAGGGTCGCGATGCCGGTGGCCCGATCGATGTGCGTCGGCGCGACGGATGCGATGCCCGGATCCGCCGCGACCATTGCGACGAGTCGGTCCAGCACTCCCGGATCACCGGTGGGGTCCGCGGCGATGACGAGGGGACCGTTGGTGCCCGGGCCGAACCCCTCGGCGACGAGGTCGTAGGCCCGGCGCTCGGTCCGGCTGTGGGGCAGTGAGCCGTCGTCGGGCAGGCCGACGCGCAGGCCGAGCACGGGCAGCGTCGCGGTCAGCAGCAGCCCCGCCGCGCCGACCGCGTACGGCACCGGGTGCTGGCTGACGTGCCCGATCCAGCGACGCCACCCGGCGGCGTGGGCGGCGCCTGCCGCCGGGTCCCGCCGCCGTGCGAGTCGGCCCAGCTTCCTGGTCCGCAGAGCCCGGCCGATCCGGCCGGCCCGGGCCAGGCGCGGGCCCGCCGCGCCGAGGAAGGCCGGCAGCAGCGTCACCGACGCGAGCACCATCGTCAGGACGACGATCGAGACGGCAACCCCGCCCACCGTCATGAACGGCACGTTCGCGACCGCCAGGCCGAGGATCGACACGACGACGGTGCCGCCGGCGAAGACCACCGGCCGCCCCGCCGTTGCCACCGCTCGTCCGGCCGCCGCCTGCGGATCGAGCCCGCACGCGAGGTACTCCCGGTGCCTGGCGAGCACGAACAGCGCGTAGTCGATGCCCACTCCGAGCCCGACCATGCTGCCCAGGACAGGTGCGAAGGTGGGGACCTCTGTCACCCCCGCCAGTACCGTCATCGTGGCGACCCCGACGGTCAGCCCGAAGACCGCCATGCCGATCGGCAGCGCGGCGGCGACGAGCGAACCGAACGCCAGGAACAGGATCGCGGCCGCGGCGAGGAGGCCGATCAGCTCGCTCGCACCGCCGTCGGGGTCGGAGAAGACGTAGAAGAGGTTCCCGCCCATCTCGATGCGCAGCGGCAGCTCGGCGCGCAGCCGGTCGCCGAGATCGACGAGGGCGTCGAGGTCTTCGGCCGACAGCCGGCTCTGGTCGGGGTACTGCACCCGGACGACCGCGATCCGCCCGTCGGCCGAAACGAGGCCGCCGCGCACGGCGGTGTCCCCGCCCGCGTCGAGCGCCCCCGCCGGGTCGCTCGTGCCGAGCACGTGCGGCAGCCGCTTCACCTCGGCCCGCAGCCGCGTGAGAGCGGTGCGCGCGCCGTCGTCGTCGAAGAACGTCGCACCGTCGTCGAGGGGGGTGACGACCAGTTGGGCGGTCATCCCCTCCTGGCCGGTGCCTGCCCGCTCGATCAGTTCCGCGGCCCGTCGGGAGTCCAGTCCCGGAGCGGTCATCGAGTCCGCGGTCCGCCCGCCGAAGGCGACGGCGGCGAGGACGGCGAGCGTGGCGGCGATCAGCCATGCCGCGATCACCCGCCAGGGATGGCGGGCGGCGCTTGCGCCCAGGCGCAACAGGGCTTTCGAGAGCATCGGGTCCTCCAACCACCTCGTCGGCCGTCCTTGTACGGCCGCCGATGCCGAGGCTCGTCGCCACGGCGCTCCGCGGCATCGGCCCGCGGGCCGCGGATCCGTCGGCCCCGGGGCGGAGTGACGACCCGTCCTTTCGGCCGATGCGCGGCACGCCGCGGTCCTTAGGCTGAGAACCGTGCTCCGAGACGACCTGCGAACCCTGTGGACCGAACCCCGGCCGCCCGACGCGCCCGCCCGGGTGCGGCGGGACTGGGCGCTGCTCGCCGCGGGCATTGCCGGTGTGACGTTGGAGGCCACCCTGCGCGAGAACGTCGTGTGGCGGCCGGTGGCGGTGGTGTTCGCCGTATGGCTGTGCCTGCTGCCCCTGTGGCGCCGGACCCGCCCGCTGGCGATGGTGACGCTGGCGTTCGGCTCGGTGATCCTGCTTCCGGTGGCCTCGCTCGTCGCCGCACTGCGCGAGCCCGTCGGCCTGTACACCGCCGCGGTCGTGCTCGTGCTGGTGTACGCGCTGCCCCGGTGGGGATCGGGACGCGAGATCGTGCTGGGCGGCGCGGTGATCCTCGCGGCCGGCGCGCTGTGTGTCGTCACGGACGAGACCCCGGTCGTCGAAAAGGTCGTGGGCTTCGTCTTCCTGCTGCTGCCCGGCGTGGTCGGGGCTGCCGTGCGGTTCCGAGTGACCGCTCGCGAGCGGCAGTTGGAGCAGGTGCGCTCCCGCGAGCGCGAGCAGCTCGCCCGGGAACTGCACGACACGGTGGCCCACCACGTGTCGGCCATGGTGATCATCGCCCAAGCGGGCCGGGTGCTCGCGGGCACCGACCCGTCCGCCGCCGTCGAGGCGCTGGAGGGGGTCGAGGAGGAAGGGGCGCGCACGCTGGAGGAAATGCGCGCCATGGTCGCCGCGCTGCGCGACCGCGGAGTCGGCGCCGAGCTGGCGCCCCCTGCCGGAGTCGCGGATCTGGAGCGCCTGGTGCGCACCCCGGGTGGTCGCCTCAGGGTCGACCTGGGGCTCGACGGCGAACTGGACGCGCTGCCCCCGGCCGTGGACGCGGCCGTCTACCGGATCGTGCAGGAGTCGGTGACCAACGCGCTGCGCCATGCGGCCGACGCGACCGAGCTCGTCGTTCGGGTCGCCGCGGAACCGCACACGGTACGGGTGAGCGTGCGCGACAACGGCCGGCGCAGCGGCCGGGGTCGCGACGGATACGGACTTACCGGACTGCGCGAGCGCGCGACCCTGCTCGGCGGCACACTACGAGCCGGCCCGGGTACCGACCGGGGCTGGCATGTCGAAGCCGAACTGCCGAGAGCGAGGAGCGAGAGCGGTGTCCATTCGCGTCCTCGTCGCTGACGACCAGACGATCATCCGCACCGGGTTGCGGATCATGCTGAACGCCCAGCCCGGCATCGAGGTGGTCGGCGAGGCCGCCGACGGGCGGGAAGCGGTACGTCTGGCCCGCGAACTACGCCCCGACGTCTGCCTGTTCGACATCCGCATGCCCGTACTCGACGGGCTCGAGGCCACCCGGCTGGTCGCCGGCCCGGGCGTCGCCGACCCGCTGGCCGTGGTCGTCATCACCACGTTCGACCTCGACGAGTACGTCTACGGCTCACTGCGTGCCGGCGCCCGCGGATTCCTCCTCAAGGACACGGGACCGGACCTTCTGGCGCAGGCCGTACGGTCGGCGTCCGACGGTGAGG
Organism: Streptomyces sp. NPDC043812; assembly: GCF_056436245.1. Taxonomy (NCBI): domain Bacteria; kingdom Bacillati; phylum Actinomycetota; class Actinomycetes; order Kitasatosporales; family Streptomycetaceae; genus Streptomyces; species Streptomyces sp. NPDC043812. The sequence goes on along the minus strand of NZ_JBWKCY010000035.1, from coordinate 44,034 downwards.
CGCTCATCGCGCCCAGCGTCACCGTCCGTCTGCTCCAGGCATTCGCGGACCTGCCCGCCGGCCGGCCCGTGGCCCAGCCGGTCTCCCACGTCACCGCCCGCGAGGAGCAGGTGCTCCTCGCCGTCGCTCGCGGGCTGACCAACACCGAGATCGCCGATGCACTGCACATCAGCCTCAGCACGGTGAAGACGCATCTGGCCAGCCTGATGGCCAAACTCGGCGCCCGCAACCGGGTCGAGATCGCGATGTGGGCCTACGAAACGCGCCGTATCCTCCCCGGAACCTGAGCCGGGTGCCGGGCCATGTCCCATGAGTCCCCGCCCGGACATCAGTGCACCGGTCGGCTCACGTCGGCTCCACGTGCCTCACCCACCCCAGAGCGTGACGTACCAGGAGGCCGGAACTGGGACGGTGAGACACCCGATACGACAAGACTCCCGACAGCTACCTCGCCAGTCTCCACCTGCACGCCTCGATGATCTGGATCAAAGACCTCACCAGGACCACCCGATGATCACGACTCGATACGCGCCCTAGTGGGCGACTGCGTTCCGGCTGACCGGACGGCGGCTCCTGGCGCCGCGGCGCTTTCCGGTCGTCGCGGCGCAGCGAGCCCGATACGCATCGGTAGTGGGCAGTGTGGCTGGCCTTCAGTAGGCCTGCGGAGGCTGTTCGCTGCGCAGCACGGTGAGGAACGGGCTGGGGCCGGCCTGCCAGGAGTGATCGCACGGGCGGAGCCGGGCCGGCCAGTCCGGCGAAGTGCTCATGGTGTACCGACGCGCCCACTGCGTTGTCGACTGGGCTGCAGCGAATGGGCCGGTCAGCGGGGGCATTCGATGTGCTGTTCGGACCAGATCGTTTTGCGGTTCTGGCCGTGGCGGCAGCCCCAGCGTTCGGAGAGTTGGGCGACGAGGAACAGGCCGCGTCCTCCCTCGTCGGTGGTGTGGGCGCGCCGTAGACGGGGCTGGGTGCTGCTGGAGTCGGTGACCTCGCACACCAGGACATCGTGGCGGATGAGCCGCAGCTCTGCCGGTGCACGGCCGTAGCGGATGGCGTTGGTGACCAGTTCGCTGGCGATGAGTTCGGTGGTGAAGAGGAGGTCCTGCAGCCCCCACGTGGTGAGTTGGCGGGTTATCCATTCTCGGGCCTCGGAGACGGCGGCAGGGTCGGCCGGGATGTCCCAGTGAGCGGTGTTCTTGGCCGGGACGGCGCGGGTGCGGGCCAGGAGCAGGGTGGCGTCGTCGCGTGGCGCTTGGTCTGTCAGGTCGGCGAGGAGAGCCCGGCCGGTTTCGTCCAGAGGGCGATCCGGACGGCAGGACGCGGCGAGGGCATCCGTCAGGCGCCGCAGGCCTTGGTCGATGTCGTGGTCGCGGTGTTCGATGAGGCCGTCGGTGCACAGGGCGAGGACGCTGCCCGGCTCGATGTCGATCGTGGTGGTCTCGTACGGCAGGCCGCCGATGGCGAGTGGTGGTCCGGGGGAGATCGGGACGACTTCGGTGGTCCCGTCGGGCCGGACCAGGACAGGTGGCGGGTGGCCGGCACTGGCTATGGCGCAGCGCCTGGTGACCGGGTCGTAGACCGCGTACAGGCAGGTGGCGCCGACGTCGTCGTGGTCGCCGGGCGGTGCTTCGGCCGCGAGGCGCTGGACCAGGTCTGCGATCCGGGTGAGCAGCTCGTCCGGCTCCAGTTCCAGGTCGGCGAGCGTGTGGATGGCGGTGCGCAGGCGGCCCATGGTGGCGCTTGCGGGTATGCCGTGGCCGACGACGTCTCCGACGACAAGAGCCAGCCGGAGAGAGGGCAGGGCAATGGCGTCGTACCAGTCGCCGCTGGTGCCCGCTCCGCCGCCTGCGGGCAGGTACACGCCGGCGGTCTCGGCTGCCGGGGTGTCGGTCGTGGACGGGGGGAGGAGTAGCCGCTGCAGAGCCACGGCCGCCCTGTGCTCGCGCGTGTAGCGGCGGGCGTTGTCGATGGCGAGCGCACCCCGTGAGGCGATCTGCCTCATCAGATCCGCCTCGTCCTCGGTGAAGGGGTCGGATCGGCCGCAGCGCCAGGCCGATATGGCGCCGAGCGTGAGCCCGCGGGCATGCAACGGTGCCACCATCACCGAATGGGCGTCTTTCGGGACGAGATACTCGACCAGCTGCGGGTCGCCGACCATGGCGATGAAGTCGTCAAGGCCGAAGACGACTGTCTCGCCGTGTCGGACGCTGCGCAGGAGGGGGTGGTCGGGAAGGGGCGGGACGGGGTCGCCGCGCTTGATGCCGGCCGGCCACGCTGCGGTGGCGGGCGCAAGGGCCGCGTTGCCCATGTCTCCACCGCCCAGCTGCTTCGAGGGTTCTTCCCCGTCGAAGACGGAGTGCGCAAGGTCGACTCCGGCGAGATCCCCGAACGCGGGCACGAGAACGTCCGCGAGGTCCTGCGCGGTGCGCACGACATCCAGGGATCCTCCCACCTGCTCGGCCACTTCGCGGGCGAGTTCCAGATGACGGCGGGCACGCAGATGGTCGGCGCTGTCGATGTACAGGGCTGCGACCCCCGTGGGGCGTCCTCGCGCGTCCTCCAGGCGGAAGGCGGACAGAGACAGTGTGTGCTGCCGCGCCGGATCGTGCCGCCAGCTCACTTGCAGGTTTTTGCGGACCACCGGGACACCCGTCTCGAGCACCTGGCGCAGTACTGCCTCGAGGTTCTCGGCGTCCTCGGCACAGAGCACGTCGCTCAGCCGGGTGCCGGGCGCCACGGGACGGCCGTCGGGAGTGCCCGGCGTGGCGTTCGTCTGCACGGTGGTGAGATCCGTGTCGTGCAGAGCGATCGTGATCCGGTTCTGTGCGGACAGTGTGCGCAGCAGCGCTGCGCCCTGCTCGTGGTCGGCGACGTGGTGGGTGGGTGCCGCCAGGACGAGGACCTCCGCCGAGCCCTCCACCTTGGTGGTCCGGAAAGTGACATCGATGGTGTTGCCGTTCTGGTGCCACAGCCGTACCCGGCCGGATTCCGGCATCTCTGTGGCGCTGCGCAGGTCGTCCGGGAGGTCGGCCACCAGTTCCTGCACGGGACGGCCGCAGACCTCTTCTGCGCGCAACCCCGTCAGGTCCTCTGCCGTCCCGGTCCACCCCACCATCGAGCCTCGATCGTCCAGCACGGCAGCCGCCAGGCCGTCAAAGGTGTATTGCCTGCCGCCGGGACCGGTGCCGCAGACGCTCGTCGCTCCTTGGTGGGCGCCTGCCGAGTCGGTGTTGTCAGCATTGACTGCGTTCATGTCTCTGGCTTCCTGTACGAGAGCCTGCGGCTATGAGAGATCGGCGTCCGGTGGCGGACGTCGGCCGCCCGGCTCGGCGGTGCGTCACGCGGCGCCGGCTGTGGAGGGCAGGTCTTGCTCGGCCCAGACGACCTTGCCGTCCGCCCCGGAGCGGGAGCCCCACCTGCGCGACAGCTGAGCGACGAGGTGGAGGCCGCGGCCGTGCTCGTCGAGGGCACGGGGATGGCGGCGGCGTGGGTGGCCGGCGTCGGTGTCGGAGACTTCACAGGTCAGAACCCGGTGCTGGATGAGCCGTAGGCGGCTCGGGCCGTCGCAGTGACGGATGGCGTTGGTGACCAGTTCACTGACGATCAGCTCCACGGGCGTCACGAGCGGCTCCAGCCCCCATTCGCTGAGCTGACGGGCAGCCAGCTGACGGGCTGTCGAGACAGCGGCGAGTTCGTTCGGCAGGTCCCAGGAGGCGAATTGGGCGGGTTGGAGTGCGCGGGTCCGCGCAAGGAGCAAGGTGACGTCATCGGCCGGTGCCCGAGTCGGCAAGCCCTCCATCACCCGCGAGCACAGGTCCTCCAGGGATGCACCCGGCTGTGCCAGGACGGCGCCCACGCGGTCCAGGCCGACATCGATGTCCTCGTCGCGGGACTCGACCAGGCCGTCGGAGTAGAACGCGAGCAGACTTCCCTCGGGCAGTTCCAGCTCCACGGACTCGAAGGGAACCAGGCCGAGACCGAGGCCGAGGCCGAGTGGGACGCCGGCGGGCACGTCGGGGATGGTGACCTTGCCCTGCGCGTCGACGATCAGGGGCAGCGGATGCCCGGCCCGTGCCATCGTGCACCGTCGGGTGACCGGGTCGTAGACGGCGTACAGACAGGTGGCGCCCACCACCGCGGGGGCCTGGTCGAGCATGTCGTCTTCGTCGTTCAACCGCCGGACCGTGTCGTCGAGGTGCGCCAGCAGTTCGTCGGGGGGTAGGTCGAGGTCCGCGAGCGTGCGTACCGCGGTGCGCAGCCTGCCCATGGTCGCCGCGGCGTTGATGCCGTGCCCGACCACATCGCCGACGACGAGAGCCACCCGGGCACCGGACAGTTCGATCACGTCGAACCAGTCGCCCCCCACGCCGTGGTCCATGTCGGCCGGCACGTAGCGCGAGGCGACCTCGACGGCGGCACCGCCTCGCACACGGTGGGGGAGCAGGTCGCGTTGGAGCGTGAGGGCGGCGACGCGTTCACGCGCGTACCGGAGCGAGTTGTCGAGGCAGAGCGCGGCCCGGGTGACGAGCCCCTCGGCGAGGAGCAGGTCGTCCTCCTGGAACGGCGTCTGTTCCACGGAGCGGGCGAACACTGCCAGTCCCAGCACGCAGTGCCGCGCACGGATGGGTACGACCATCAAGGAGTGGATGCCGCTGTCCCGTACCTGCTGCGTCCGCACCGGGTCGTGGGCGCCCCAGGGGCCGGAACGGGTGTCCAGCACCGGCTCCAGGTACGACCTGCCCGTGCGCAGGGCGGTGGCGAACAGCGAGGTCGCGAAGGGGCGGATCACCTCGTCGCGCACCCACGGCAACTCCCGAAGACCCAGGTCGACGGAGGCGACGCCGGCACGGCGCAGCAGCGGCGGGCGGTCGCTCGTCGTGTCGATCCGCGCCGTGGGCTCGACACCGGACGGAACCGATTCCGCCAGGTCGACGATGGCGTGGTCGGCCAGCAGGGGCACGGCGAGCGTGGCCAGTTCCTGCCCGGTCTGCATGACATCGAGGCTGCTGCCGATGCGGGTACCGGCCTCGCTGAGAATGGCAAGGCGCTCGCGCGCCCGCTGGTTTCCGGTGACATCCACGGTCATGGAGCACACTCCGAGTGGCGTGCCGTCCGCGCCCTGGATGCAGAAGAACGAGGCCGAGAACGCATGCTCACGGCGCCTGTCCGCCGGCGGCCACGCCCGGAACTCGTGCACCATGGCGGTGCCGCTCTCCAGCACCTGCCGCATCACCACCTCGAGCGCTTCGGCCTCGACGGCGGGCAGTGAGTCCTGCAGGCGGCGGCCGAACCGTCGTTCACGAGGAGTGCCGTCGTGGTGCTCCATGGCGTCGTTCACCCAGGTACAGCGCAGTTGCGAGTCATGAACGGCGAGGCCGATCGGTGCGCGGGCAGGGAGGGACTCCCGCACCGGTCCGTCGGCCGCCCCCGAGGACACAGGGCCTGTGCCGGTCACGGACACCAGCCACCGGGTGCCGGCGTCCGGGCCCCACAGCAACGAGACCCGCAGGGCCATGGTGAGCGTGTGGCCGTCGCGGTGGCGGACCGCCACGGTGCCGGACCAGCCACCCTGGGCACGCAACTCCTCGGCGTACGCCGAGGACCGCAGGGCGTCGTCGCAGGACGGCAGCACGTGCGCGGCGGAGCGGCCCACGACTTCCACGGCCGTGTACCCGACAAGCTGCTCCGCGGCGTGCGTCCACCCCACCACGGTCCCCTCCGCATCGAGCATCGCTGCTGCCGCATCGGATATTTCTCGGGGGCTCACCGGCTCGGCGAGTGACGTGTGGTCGGTGTTGGTCATCGCGTTCATCTCCTCGGTGCGGAGGTGTGAGAGAGCGTCCCTGCCTGTGGCATGCCGCCTCGTTCTGTAGCCGTGGTGGCCGGGGTGCGGATCGCCCAGGGGGACCGCTTCAGCGGCTCACCAGCACGACAACTGTCTGGGTACGCCGCTTTTGGGTTGATTTGATGAAATAGTCAGTTATGGGCGTTCAATCGTCAAGCCCCCACTGCTGCGAGGGTCAGGTGGCGTGGTCGCGCAGCGGCTCGTCCTCGCACGGCACCCTGGGCAGGCGGTGGATCGCCGTGACGGGGCCGCGGGTGGGCGAGGTCGTCGACGATGCCTGTCTGTCGGTCCGCCTCGAAGCGACCCGTCAGGTCCTGGGTGATCTCTTGGTTCTTGTCGGCGTCGACCTGGCCCGGGCTGTACGGCGGGCGACGGGCCGCATGGCCGTGGGTGCGCAGCGGTGTGGCTGATCTCCTCGGCGTACAGGTCGAGATGGCTGGCGTAGGTGGCCATCTCCTCGAAGGCCGGCCGGGCTTCGTTCAGGCGTCCGGCTCGTGTGAGGGCCCCGTCGTACCAGAACGAGAAGGCCGCTGCGCAGGACCGTGCGGATGGCGCGTTCGATGGTCACCCGGCACCTCGGATGCTGTGGCTGATCGCGGCGAGGACGTCTGGTGCGGGTCTTCGGTCGGGGTCGTCCGGACAGTCCTGACTCGGTGTTCTTCCGGTCTCCGCCTGCCGTGCGGGCCGCGTTCGTCGCGTCGACATTTCCATACGCCGTATGGTATTTCTGGGGAAGGTCCTTCCGTGCATCGTATGGAAGGGATTGCCTGACAACGCCAGGCGCCTCACGTCGCCTGCGTAAGCAGCCGTCGGTGCAGATCGCACCCACAGGGAAGGAAAGATCATGAAGAAGTTCACGAAGCGCATCGCTGTCGCTTCCTCGGTGGTGGTCGCGGGTGCCGCCGTTCTCGGTGCCGGGGGCACCGCTTCGGCTGCGCCTTCTGCCTCCGCGTACGTCCAGCGCCCGGCCGTCAGCGTCAATGCCGACGACTACCGCTGGGATCACGGTGTCGGCTATCTGCTGGAGCTGGGGTACTCCTGGGACGAAATCCGTGGCTGGTACCACGACGACCGCGTCACCGATTCGGCCCTCCAGTGACCGCGAGGGTCGCCTGAGGGGCGCCGTGGAGTGAAAGTCGACGGAGCCTTCGAGGACCGTGGTGCAGGGGGCCGGTGCGGCTCGTCTCTCGCGCGACTACTCGCTGTCCATGTGCATGCGCCCTGCGGTGCGAGCCCGCTGATCCCTTATGCCTTCCGTGTCACCTTTCACCCACGTGACGATCCGGTTTGCCTGGGTCCTGGGGTGTGGGATTCCGGCTGAGAGCCTGAGCGGTTCGGCAGGCGAGGGGGACATCCGGGTCTGGTCGGCCGTGGGCCGCGGTGACCATGCGATGTCCATCGTCTTCGGGTCTTCCGCGGGCACCGCCTTGCTCGAGGTTCCCGTTCAGGTCGTCAGAACGTTCCCGGAGAACGCGGTGGCTCCGGTTCCACAGGGCACCGGGTCCGGGCGCATCGACTTGGTCATCGAACCGGCGAACCTGCTCGCGGAAAGCTGAGGGAAGCTTCCCAATCGGCTTGCAGCCTCGATCCGTTGCACGCTCCTTCGTCCGCTGTCGCCGGGCGGAGGATCCGGACAGCCTCCCCTGCGTCCCGCCCTCCCCATTGACAATCATGTTCAGAAGAAAAGGAACGAATGTTCATGTCTCAGTACCAGCTTCGTGTCTACACACTGTGCAGCCCTGAGGCGCTCGGCGACTACGAGAACATCTGGTCCAAGCACATTCCCGGTCTGGCCAAGCACCGGATCACCACACACGGCGTCTGGACGGTGCCCGCGGCTCCGGGGAGTGAGGCGCCCCGGCTGTACGCTCTCGTTTCCTACAGGGACGCCGACGACGTGCAGGAGCGGCTCAAGGCATACCTGGCCAGCCCCGAATTCCGCGCCGACATGGAGGGCTTCGACATCGGCCAGATCGTCGACGTCGCCGAAACCGTGCTGACTCCCACCGCCGACTCACCCTTGCGGTGACAGGGACCGAGCCGCTCGAAGTGAGCCACACAGTCGAAGGCCGATCTGCGTGCGCAGTCAGTGACGTGGCCCGTTGTTGCCTCACCTGACGCACAGGTTCCACCGGTGTGGACGGCGATGGGCTGCAGGAGTCGGTCGCCGCCGACGGTCTCGCCTGGTCTCGGGCGGCATGATGACGATTCCGCCGACTTTGAGTCCGTGGCGGAACGCGGCTCGAGTCGTCATGTCGGCCGGCCTCGTCAGCGCGGTGGAATGTCGACGGCTGTGTGGTCGCCGATGGCCGGCCGAACGGCTCGGCCCTGCCGAAGCCCCGAATGTGCCGACGAGGTCGGCCACTTGCCAGACCGTGGCCGCGCGGACGTGCTGTGGGGCGCTGGTCGCGTGCACTGCCTCCTTGCTGAAACGCGGAGGGCGGCTTGGCGGGTGAACTCGAGCAGGCCTCCGATCTCATGCCCACGGGAATCGGCCACGCGTCATGACGCCTTCACAGGGGCGTCCGCGTCAAGGAATCCTCGACGCCCGGGCGGCAGCGTCGGGCGGGCTGGCGGGCATGGTCCACGTCATCAGGCCGGCGATCATGTCCAGGGTGGCACGCGGCAGGGGCAGGTGGCGCTGGCGGACAAGCCCGTCCGGGCCCTCGACGGGCTGGGAGTTCCTTCACTCAGACACCTCAACCACCTCGCAGGCCTGCCGGTTACTGCATCATCCGAACGCCTGCGGCGGCGGCGCGGATCGTCCGACCGGGGGCGGTGCAGCCGGCCCTGCTCCACCAGCCGCCGCAAAGGTCACCCGTCAGCACGTGCTGCTCGGCTGGGCGGGGCCGGGGTGTGCGGTTCGTCGAGCGGCTTTCGGCTCGCGACGCCGGTCCCGTGCGCTGTTGCGTGGGGCTGCCTTCCGCCGGCATCCACCGGCGTCCCACTGGTGCTGCTCGCCTTTGCGCCGTCGGCCGTCCAGGACGACGCCATGGCCACCTATGAGCCCGGGCACGGCGATGACGACATCCGTACGCCGGCCGACCTGCGCCGCATGCTCGCAGAGGTACGGCGCGGTGATGACGCCTCAAGGCAGCCGTCGGCCGACTCCGGAGGGCTCGGTCCCTGAGCGACTCGCCAGACCATGGCACATGCGCGAACTGAGGCATCAGCAGGAACATCCGGTTGGCCTACGGCGGGCAGTCGGCCGGCCCCGGCCACCGTGAGGTGGGCACTGATTGCTGTCTGGGGGCAGAGATCGGCCGCCCGGCCGGTGCGGGGGTTGTTTCCCGCTGGGTTTTCCCTGCCGGTGCGCGTGCCTCTGCGTTGCAGCCCGGGCTCGCCTCGGGCGCAACGCCTCGGCGGACACCCTCGCCGTCACCAGCGGCGGCGAGCCGGCTCTCCAGGCCCGTGATGATCGTGTCGAGCACCAGACGGAACATGCGGTCCTCCTCGGGGCCTGTGTCCGGGGACCGGTCTTCGCCGGGAGCGGTGGCAGTGGGCTTGAGGTTCGACCACTGGTGGAGCGCGCCGGTGAGCTCGGCGATGAGGACTCCGATGACGACGGCGCACATGAGAGCGGCGACCTGCGGGATCTCTTCGGGCGGTACCCCTGGGGCTTCCAGTGTCGCGATGAGTGCTGCCCAGAACGGGTCTTCGGGCTGGATGAAGTCCGGCTGGCTGAACGAGTAGGCCATGAGGTTGGGGTGGCGGTGCGCCAGCGTCCGGAAATCTATGGCGAGCAGGCGGATGCGCTCCTGCCAGGGGGCGTCCTCCAGCATCACGGTACGGAACTGGGCGCCGACCATCCTTGCCACGCCGCGCAGCAGGGCGTCCTTGTTCGGCACGTGGTGGTACGGCGACATCGGGTTCGCATCGAGCGCGGTCGCGAGTTTGCGCATGGTGAGCGCCTCGACCCCGTCCGCGTCGATGAGTCGCAGGGCGGCGGCATAGATCCCGGCCTCGGTCAGAGGTACGTCTCTCCTCCTTGTTCCCCGCGGGGGACGCTTCACCTTTTTCATACGTCGTACGGTATCGGTTTTCGTGCGGCGTACGGACATGAACTCGACCACACGGTGACAAGGCGAACGCGTCCGCGGCGGGGGTTGCGTTCGACGTTCCGTACGGCGTATGGTTTTTTTCCGTACGGCGTATGTTTCTGTGATGCATCACGGCATCGACCGGCGCCCTTGCCCATCCCTCTCCGACAAAGGAGCAAGCCATGACCACGTCGAACAGCCTTCGCCCCATTCGGTCCCCGCGCGGGATCCCGCTGCTGGGTCACACGCCGCAGATCCCCAGCACCAACCCGGTGGAGTACTTCGGTGAGCTGGCCAAGCAGTTCCCCGAGGGCATCTACGGCATGGACATCGCCGGTATCGAGCAGGTCTTCGTCTATGACCCGGACCTGGTGGCCGAGGTCTGTGACGAGACGCGGTTCTTCAAGCAGATCGAGAAGACGCCGCTGGCTCATGTCCGGGACTTCGGGGGGGCGGGCCTGTTCACGGCTCACCAGCATGAAGAGGAATGGGGCATGGCGCACCGTGTCCTCATGCCGGCGTTCAGCCAGCGGGCCATGAAGGGCTACTACGGGCAGATGCTGGAGATCGCCCAGAACCTGGCGGGCAAGTGGGAGGCCAGGGAGGGTCAGTCGGTCAACATCACCGACGACTACACCCGGCTGACGCTGGACACCATCGCCCTGTCCGGGTTCGGTTACCGGTTCCAGTCCTTCGACAAGGAGGAGCTGCACCCCTTCCTCAACGCGCTGCTGGAGTCCCTGATCGAGTCGCTGCGGCGCTCGCAGGAGCTGCCGATGATGACCAAGCTCCGCAAGGCCGACGACAAGAAGTACCGCGCGAACATCCAGCAGATGCAGGACCTGGTCGAGAGCGTGATCAAGGAGCGCCGCGAGGGGAAGGGCACCGGCGAGGACGACCTGCTGGGCCTGATGCTCGAGGCCACCGACCCGGAGACCGGCAAGGTGCTGGACGACGACAACGTCCGTGACCAGGTGCTGACGTTCCTGATCGCCGGTCACGAGACCACCAGCGGCCTTCTGGCGTTCGCCACCTACTCGCTGATGCGCAACCCGCACGTCCTGGCCCAGGCCTACGCCGAGGTGGACCGGCTGCTGCCCGGCGACACAGTGCCGGACTACGACACGATCATGAAGCTGGACGTCATCCCGCGGATCCTGGAGGAGACCCTGCGCCTGTGGGCTCCCATCCCGGCATTCGGCAAGGCCCCGTCGCAGGACACCGTCATCGGCGGCCGGTACGAGCTGAAGAAGGGAACGCGGGTCAACATCCTCGAGGGCCCGCTGCACACCCACCCCAAGGCGTGGGACCGGCCCAACGAGTTCGACATCGACCGGTGGCTGCCGGAGAACCGGGCCAAGCAGCACCCGCACGCCTACAAGCCGTTCGGTAACGGCGTACGTGCCTGCATCGGCCGGCAGTTCGCGCTCACCGAGGCCCGTCTGGCCCTCGCGCTGGTGCTGCAGAAGTTCAAGTTCTCCGACACCACCGACTACAAGATGGACGCCAAGGAGGCGCTGACCCGCAAGCCCGGCAACTTCGAACTGGTCGTCCGTCGCCGTCAGGAGCACCAGCGCACCGTGTTCGGCGCAGTGGACCTGCATACCGACGACACGCGGGAGCAGGCTGCGGTCAGCGGTGTCGGGGTGAACCTGACTGTCGCCTACGGCTCCAGCCTGGGCTCCTGTGAGGACCTGGCGCGCACCATCGCCGACCGCGGTGAGCGCTCCGGCTTCGGCACCACGCTGACGAGCCTGGACGAGCTGGGTGACAATCTGCCCACCGAGGGTCTGCTCGTGGTGGTGGCCTCCAGCTACAACGGCAAGGCGCCGGACAACGCGCAGCGTTTCGACGAGCTGATCGCCGCCGGGCTTCCGGAGGGCTCGCTGAAGGACGTGCGGTTCGCGCTGCTGGGCGCCGGCAACACCCAGTGGGTGGCCACCTACCAGGGCTTCCCCAAGCGGATCGAGGCAGGCCTGCTGGCCGCCGGCGCCACCCCCTTCATCGAGCGCGGTGTCGCGGATGCCGCCGGTGACTTCGACGGCATGGCCTCCCGCTGGATGGACACCCTGTGGGCCACCCTGGCCGAGGAGTACGCCGCCGACACCTCCGAGGCGAGCGGCCCGCGCTACCAGGTCCAGCTGCTCACCGAGGCCGATGTCCGCCCGGCGATCGTCTCCGAGCAGGCCTACCCCCTCACGGTGGTCGCCAACGAGGAACTCGTGGCTGATGCGACCGGGTTGTGGGACTTCAGCCTCGAGCCGCCGCGCCCGTCCGCGAAGTCCATCACCATCGAACTGCCCGAGGGCGTCACCTACGACACCGGTAACCACCTGGCCGTCTTCGCCAAGAACGAGCCGGCCCTGGTCGACCGCGCCCTCGCCCGCCTCGGCGTGGAGCGTGACCAGGTCCTCCGCCTGGACCAGCCCGCCGGCGGCCGCACCCACCTGCCGGTCGGCACGCCGGTCACCGCGGGTCTGCTGCTCACCGAGTTCCTGGAGCTGCAGGATGTGGCCACCCGCAGCCAGGTGCGCATCCTGGCCGGGCACACCCAGTGCCCGTGGACCCGGCCGCAGCTGGAGGCGTACACGGCGGACACCGAGGATGCCGAGGAGCGCTACCAGGAGGAGATCCTCGGCAAGCGCGTCTCGGTGCTGGGCCTGCTGGAGCGCTTCCCCGCGGTCGAGCTGCCGCTGGCCGTCTTCCTGGAGATGATGGGGCCGATCCGCCCGCGCTTCTACTCCATCTCCTCGGCGCCGCTGGCCAACCCGCGCCACGTGCGCCTGACCGTCGGCCTGCTGGAGGGCCCGGCCCTGTCCGGTGACGGCCAGTACCGCGGTACCTGCTCCTCCTACATCGCAGGCCTGGAGCCGGGAGACGTCTTCTACGGCTACGTGCGTGTGCCGTCCCCGACCTTCGCCCCGCCGGCCGACCCGGCCACGCCGCTGATCCTCATCGGCCCCGGCACCGGCATCGCGCCGCTGCGCGGCTTCCTGGAGGAGCGCGCCTGGCAGCACGCGAACGGCACGCAGGCCGGCCTGTCGCAGGTCTTCGTCGGCTGCCGCCACCCGGAGCACGACTACTTCTACCGCCAGGAGATGCAGGACTGGGAGCAGGCCGGGATCGCTCAGGTCCACACCGCGTACTCCGCGGTGACCGGCCACCCGGCCCGGTTCGTGCAGAACGCCATCGCCAATGCCGCCGACACGGTGTGGCAGGCCGTCGAAGACGGCGCGTACATCTACGTCTGCGGTGACGGCCGCCGGATGGCGCCCGCCGTGCGCGAGGCCCTCGCCGCGATCTACCGCGAGCACACCGGCGGCGACGACGAGGCCGCTCAGCAGTGGCTCGCCCGCCTCGAGGCCGACGAGCGCTACCAGCAGGACGTCTTCGCCTGACCCCCCGGACGCCGGGAGGCGTGCGGCCGTCCTGTCACCCGCACGCCTCCCGGCCACCACAAGCCCACCGGACACCACACGGCACCCATCGGCCCGAACCGCCGGGAGTGCCGCTCGCAGAAAGCAGATCAACCATGGACACCATGCTCGCCGGACGCTTCCACCTGGACAGCAAGAAGTTCGTCGTGGAAGAGGTCCCCGTCCCCGTGCCCGGACCGGGTGAGGTCCTCATCGAGGTGAAGGCCGCCGGCGTCTGTCTCTCGGACGTCCACCTGATCGACGGCTCCCTCGTCCCGCTGTTCGCCACCTCCGACGTGGTCACCGTCGGCCACGAGGTCTCCGGTGTGATCCACACCCCCGGCCCTGACCTCAAGCGCGGCCTGACCGTCGGCACCCGCGTCACCCTGGAGGCCGGCAAGACCTGCGGCCGGTGCGCCGGCTGCGTGCGCCGCCGCCCCTGCACTCAGATGCTCACCGCCGGCATCGACTACGACGGCGGCTGGGCCCAGTACACCGTCGCCCGTGAGGACACCCTCATCCCCATCCCGGACAGCCTCCCCTTCGACCAGGCCGCAATCATCCCCGACGCGGTCTCCACCCCCTACGCCGCCGTCGTCGCCACCGCAGGCGTACGCCCCGCCCAGTCCGTCGGCGTCTGGGGCGTCGGCGGAGTCGGTGCCCACAACGTACGTCTCGCCCGCCTGGTCGGCGCCGCACCGATCATCGCCGTCGACCCGCTGCCCAGCGCCCGGGAACGCGCCCTGGCCTTCGGCGCGGACGTCGCACTCGACCCGGCCGCCCCCGACTTCGCCGAGCAGGTACGCACGGCCACTGCCGGACGAGGCCTCGATTTCGCGTTCGACTGCGCCGGCGTTCCCGCTGTCCGCGAGCAGGCCGCCTCCGTGCTCGGCCTGGGCGGCTCCCTGATCCTGGTCGGCATCACGCCCCGGCCCCTCACCATCACCGAAGGCCTGACGTTCAACTACATGCAGAAGCAGGTGCGCGGCCACTACGGCGGCTTCCCCGAGTCCGTCACCGAGCTCGTGCAGCTGACCGCAGCCGGCCGCCTCGACCTTGCCCCCTCCATCACCGGCCATGTCCCGCTCGCCGACGCGGCCGACGCCGTCCACCGGCTGGAGAACAAGATCGGCGACCCGATCCGTCTCATCCTCGTCCCCTGACACCTGTTCAGCGGGATATCAAAGCCACCTCGGGCAGGGGTGAGTGGGCGCCGGTGTTTGAGGGAGCACCGGCGCCCACGGCTTCCGGCATCTGCATGCCCGGCACGTGCTGACTGCGGGTCAGGTGAGGTCGGCCGCGGGTACGGCGCCGAGCCGACTCCTTCCGCCGCGGGCCGTGGAACCGCTGCCACCGGCTCGTAGCCGGGTACCGGACCCGTCGTCCTCCGTAGCGGCGCACACATGATCCTGAAGTGGAGAGGGGAGTCATGCAGACGACCGACGTTCCGGGCCGCCCTCCGCGGCGCAGTGATGCCCGCTCGAACCGCACACGTATTCTCGCGACCGCTCGGCAGACGCTGGGGGACAACCCCGACGCGAGTCTCGACACCCTCGCTCAGGCGGCCGGCGTCGCGCGGCGCACCCTCTACGGACACTTCTCCAGCCGGCCGGCGCTGATCGCCGCGTTGACGCAGGAAGCGGGCCGAGTGCTTCACCAGGCGTTCGCCGCGGCCCGTGTTCCAGGTGCCGGCCCGCTGGAGGCGATGGCGCGGATGGCCCTGGCGGCATGGGCGGTGGGTGACCGGTACCGCATGCTCATCTCCCTGGGGCGCCGCGATCCGGGAGAGGCGGCGATCCGAGCCACCCTGGCACCGGCGCGCGAAGAGGCCGTCGCGACCGTGCGTCGCGGTCAGGAGGAAGGCGTGTTCGCGGACCATGTTCCGGCGCCTGTCCTGGCCCGGGCGCTGGAAGCGCTGATGGGGGCCCTCGCCGAGGAGAACGCCGCGTCCACCTGGGCGGATCCCACGGGTGAGGCGGCGGCGACCGCGCTCCTCGTCGCCGCCGGCGTCACACCACAGGTGGCTGCGCTCCGCGTGCGGGACGTTGTGCATGAGTCCCAGGGGCATGCACGGCGTTCCGGCACCTGCGCGGCGTGCATGAACATGCCGACAGCGGACAACTGCCCGGTTGCTCCCCGGTGCGGCTGATCTCCTCGGCGTACGGGCCGGGACGGTGGGCGCAGGTGAGCACCTTCCCGGACTGTGGTCCTTCCCGGTCGCCGGGGCATCGGGCCGGCCCGGGGGCATCGGGCACCGGACAAGCGGCGGCATGCCCTGCGCCCGCGGCACGGTCGCGCCCGGGCCGGGTGACCGCCAGGGGCGGGAACGCCGCCCGCGTACGTCCGC
This sequence comes from Streptomyces sp. NPDC043812, assembly GCF_056436245.1. Lineage (NCBI taxonomy): Bacteria > Bacillati > Actinomycetota > Actinomycetes > Kitasatosporales > Streptomycetaceae > Streptomyces > Streptomyces sp. NPDC043812. Next base: position 28,386 of record NZ_JBWKCY010000035.1, on the reverse strand, counting down.
CGCTGCGCCGCCTCAGCGCGCGGCAACCGAGGCGGCGGACAAGCGTGCATCAGCGGAGCCCACGGCAGCCGCTCGCTCCGTCACGGCTCCTTGCGGGCTCGTGCGATCTGGCTCTCCAGGCCGGCGATCGTGGCGTCCAGCGCATAGTTGAACATCGTGTCGACCACGTCCTTCGCGGGTGGGGACGCCGGTTCCCCGTCGGGGCCCGATGGTGCCGGAGGCAGGGTGGTCCACCGCTGGAGTGCTCCGGTCAGTTCGCTGAGCAACAGCCCCGTGAAGACCGCGCACAGGGAGGCAGCGACGCGCGGGATTGCGGAGGCCGGCAGTTCGGCGGCGGCCAGTGTGTCGGTGAGTCCCCGCCAGAAGGGGTCGTCCGGCTGGACGTAGTCGGCACGCGCGAAGGAGTACTCCATCAGCTTGGGGTGACGGTGTGCCAAGGCGCGGAAGTCCAGAGCCAGTTGGCGCATGCGGCCCTGCCAGGGAATGTCCTCCCGCTCCCCCTCGCGGAACTGCGAGCCGACGCGCGCGGCCACGCCGTGCAGCAGGGCGTCCTTGTTCGGGACGTGGTGGTACAGCGACATCGGATTCGCATCCAGCGCGGTCGCGAGTTTGCGCATGGTGAGCGCCTCGACCCCGTCGGCGTCGATGAGCTGCAGCGCCATGGCGTAGATGCCGTCCTTGGTGAGCGGGACATCCCTCTTCCTGGTCCCGCGGGGGGCCTTCCTTTGCTTTTCCATACGACGTACGGTACCATCGAGCAGTTCCGTACGCAGTACGGAAACGCGGAAATGCCGCTGCGGCGGCTCCCGCACCGAACGGCGCCCTTTACCCCTCCCTCTCTCCGCGCAAAGGAGCAAGCCCATGGCCACGGAGCCCGAGGCCGCCTCCGCCCCGCACGGTCACCGCGCGGCATTCCGATCCTCGGCCGCACGTCGCAGCATCCCGGCGTGCTCGTCCCCTGACGACTGCTGAGGAGCCGTCCTGAAGCCACCCCGGGCAGGGGTGAGTGGGCGCCGGTGGTCCCCGACACCGGCGCCCACGGCGTCAGACCCGGACGCGGCCTCCGTGAGTGGCCTGCGCAGACTGGCGGAGCAACTCGGCTCGGTCATTCCGGAGTACCGGGAAGCACGGTCACGACGGGAGTCGGGGTGTGTCTTCTGCCCGGCTCGAAGAGGCTGCGGATCCAGAGGGTCACTGCGCGGAAAGGGAGCCCGGCAAGGCGGCTTCGGGCGTTCTGCCGTGGCGGGTGGCGATGCCGGACAGTCCTTCATTGTGTTGACAGTCCGCTCTCGCTCGCTGGTGGTGCGATCGCGGTGGAGGCCGACATCGTGGGTGACCGGCCTGCGGCCCCGACTGCGCCTTCCTGCTTGGCGGCCTGGTCCTTGGACGCTTTCGACAGCACCGGCCGGCTCGCCGGCCTGGCACCAGCCCCGCGTGACTGCGGACGTGTCAGCGGGAACCTCCGCAGACCCCGCCGTTTCCGTCGCGTCCTGCTCGGCGCGATGTGTCGCGCGGCGCAGCCGAGCCTCAGGAACTGTCCGGCTCAAGGTCGAGCTCCGCGCGAACACGCCGAAGGCAGCGGGCACAAGCGCTGTGTGCAGTCACGCGTCACCGTTTGCCGGCCGTGCTGTCTGTGGCAGTGGATGTTCCCGGAGCGCACCGCCTGTCACGGCAGCGGCTGGACATCGGCTGGGATGCTTTCATGCGATCTCGGGAATCCCCTCCAAGTCCAGCGCGGCCGCTCCCGCGAAGAGCTCCGGTGCGTCCAGGGTGCACTCCGCCCAGACCGTCTTGCCGTGTCGGGCATGGCGTGTTCCCCAGTGTTCGGCGAATTGGGCGACGAGGAACAGGCCTCGCCCGCCCTCGTCGAAGACACGGGCCCGGCGCAGGTGCGGAGTCGTGCTGCCGGCGTCCGCGACCTCGCACAGGAGGGTGCGGTCGTGGATGAGTCGCAGCCGGATGGGGGGCCGGCCGTAGCGGATGGCGTTGGTGACCAGTTCGCTGACGACCAGTTCGGTGGTGAATTCGAGTTCCTCCAGTCCCCAGGTGGTCAGCTGCTGGGTGACGTTCGCTCTGGCGCCGGCGACCGCGGCAGGGTCGGCGTCCACGTCCCAGGTGGCGACCTGACGGTCCCCGAGGGTGTGAGTGCGGGCGAGGAGGAGTGCCACGTCGTCGTGCGGCCGGTCGGCGGGCAGCAGTGCCTGGAGGATGGTGTCGCAGGTTGCTTCCAGGGAGACGCAGGTCTGCGCGAGGGCGTGGGACAGCCGGGTGAGGCCCGCCTCGATGTCGTGGTCGAGGGCCTCGATCAGGCCGTCGGTGTAGAGGGCGATGAGGCTGCCTTCGGGCAGGTCGACCTCCGCCGTCTCGAACGGCAGGCCGCCCAGGCCGAGCGGTGGGCCGGCGGGCAGATCGAGGAAGTCGACGGTTCCGTCCCGGTTCACCACAGCGGGCAGCACATGCCCCGCGCGGGCGAGGGTGCAGCGGCTGGCGACGGGGTCGTATACGGCGTACAGGCAGGTCGCGCCGATGTCCCCGGCGGATTCGGTGTCCGCTTCGGCGGAGGCTTCGGAGGCCAGCCGGATGACGACGTCGTCGAGGTGGGTGAGAAGTTCGTCGGGTGGAAGGTCGATGTCGGCGAGGGTGCGCACGGCGGTCCGTAGCCGGCCCATGGTGGCGGCGGCGTGGATGCCGTGGCCGACCACGTCGCCCACCACGAGTGCGACCCGGGCGCCGGACAGCGGGATGACGTCGTACCAGTCGCCGCCGACACCGAGCTGGGCGGCAGCAGGCAGGTAGCGGGAGGCGACCTCCACGGCGGACTGCGCGGGCGTACTTTGAGGGAGCAGACTCCGCTGGAGGGTGAGGGCGGTGACGCGTGCGTGCGTGTAGTGGCGGGCGTTGTCGATGGCTGTCGCCGCCCTTGCCGCGATCTCCTGGATGAGCAGCAGATCCTCGTCCTCGTACGGGCCGGGCCTGCGGTGGCGGAAGAACTGAGCGACGCCCAGGGTGGTGCCGTGGGCGCACAGCGGTACCAGCAGCGTTGATCCGGACGGGCCGAGGGGGTGCTGTGAGGGCAGGCCGGTGACCAGGGCGCGAGCCGGTGGGGATCCGTCCGGGTAGCCGTGGAGCTGCTGCGGCGGGATCGACAGTTCCCGGTGGATCTCTTCCGGGCGGGTCGTCTCGGGGTGATCCTCCGTCACCGACCGCCGGGCGACCCGGCGGACCACGAGCGTGCCCTCCGCCATGGCGCCGTCTGCGGGAGCCGAGTCGAGGAGGTCTACGGCGACGGCGTCGGCGAAGTGCTCGGTGGCCAGGTCTGCCAGCTCCTGGGCGCTGCGGGCAATGTCCAGGGTCGTTCCGACTCGTGTGCTCGCCTCGTTCAGCACCGACAGCCGCCGCTGCACCCGGTGGTCCCGCTCCTCCTGGAAGGCCAGGACACCCGTCTCCGACGTGCGGTCCACGTACTCGGTCGCCAGCGCGAGCAGCCTGCGCGTCGCCGCGCTGATCAGCTCGGCGTCGCTGGTGAGCCGGGGCAGCTCTTCGAGCAGCCGGTCGAGGATGCGGCTCTGCGCGAGGCGGAAGGCGCGCAGCATCGCTGTGACCGGCTTGCTGCGCTGAGCCAGCCGGCGTGCGCGCTCCGCGTCGGCGGTCGGTGGTTCGATCTGCTTCGGCTCGATGCCGTGCTCGATGCCGAAGAGCAAGGCGGTGACGTGCTCGGCGACGTTCTGCTCCGTCATCCGTGCGATGTCCGGTTCGTCCCACAGTTCGGGGACCTCGCGCCGCAGGCATTGCTCTACGTCGTGGATCAGCTCGTCCGCTCGCGGGCTGAGTTCATGCGCGGCACGGGACAGAAGACTGTCCGCGGTGAGGTCCACACTGACGACGTTACGCCGTCCCGGCGGACCACGTAGCCTCGGCCGGCCGCATCCGGCCGAGGCTTCGCGGCGTCCGGGAGCAGCCCGGTCTCACGGGTGGTCGTGGTCGAGGACGGCATGGCCGCCGAGTCGTCTCCGGTTCCCGTCATCCCCTTCCCGTTGTTCGTTCCCGTCCGGCGGCGGTCGCCCGACGGCAGCGGGGTGGGTGCGGCTGTGCCTCCTGGTGTCCGCCCTGCGTGCACGCGAGGCCGGCAGCGACGTGCCGGTCGTGTCAGGGCGCGGGCTTGTTGCGGCCGGCCGCCCGCGCCGGGCCTGACCCTCAACTGCATGGGCAAGCAGGTCCGCGGCCCCTGCGGCGTCACCCCGGGGTCCGTCACCGGGCTGGTGCGGCCGGCCTCGGCGCGGCCGCCTCGACCCGGCACCTGCGTCACCGGCCGTATCCCGCTCGCCGACGTGGTCGAGGTCGTCCGCCGGCCGGGGAGTAAGAACGGCGGCCCGGTCCGCCTCGTCCTCGCCCCGTGACGACTGCCGAGGGGTCCTCCGGAAGTCGCCCCGGGCAGGGGGAGTGGGCGTCGGTGTGTTCCCGGCGCCGGCGCCCCACGGTCTACCCGGGGGTCAGGTGAGGCCGGGCAGGGGACGCCGGGTGACCTCGTGGGCCTCGTCCGAGGGGATGCCGAGCATGCGCAGGACCATCTCGGCCAGGTCCGAGGCGGCCTCGTCGCCGTCGAGGTCGGGGCGGGACAGCCTCAGTGCCACGAGGGCCAGCAGGGTCCCGCCCATGGCGGACAACGCCGTGGTCGGGTCGGTGCAGGCGAAGCGTCCCGAGGTGATGCCGCGCTCCAGGTCGCGCAGGGCTCTCGGGGCGAGTCCGCGTTCGGAGTGAATCTGGGCCAGGCCGCGATCACGCAGGATCCGCATGAGTTCCGGGTGTGAGTCGACCATCCGGGCGGTGAGCCGGAAGCCGGCCGCGACAAGCTCGGCCGGGTCCTCGATCCCCTCTGCGCGCTCGTCGATGACCTGGCCGAACTCCTCCAGCGCGTCCGTCACCGCGGCGTCGAACAGGTCCGTCTTCGACTCGAAGTGGTTGTAGAAGGAGCCGAAACCGACGTCGGCGCGGTCGGCGATCGTCTGGATGCTGGCGCTGGTGTCCCCGGTCTCCGCGAGGATCTGCCGGGCCGCGCGGACGAGTGCCTGGCGGGTCTCGGCGCGGCGCCGCTCGAAGCGGTTCTTTGGCGGGGCTGACGTCGGCATACGGGGAGTGTAACAACCGTCGCGATGAGTCTGCCATAAGTGATGAGATCATCAATTATTTGACTCCACCCTATTGACGATGAGTAACGCCAAAGTTGATGATTCCCTCATTACAGCAGTGTTGCTTGGAGGACACCATGTCCCACACCCCCGTTAACAGGGCCGCTCCCCAAACGCCCCACCAAGACCTCCACAGTGAGCAGGGCGCCCTGCGTGGAGAGCACCCCGGACGTTCCCGGAATCCCGTGATCAAGGTGGCTGATCTGGCCTGGCTGGAGTTCGAGAAGCCGGACCTGGACAGGGCCGAGGTCTTCGCGCGTGACTTCGGTTTCGCGGTCGCCGCCCGCACCGAGCACGAGCTGTGGCTGCGGGGCACGTTCGCCGGCTCGCCGTGCATGGTGATCCGCATGGGGCCTGCGTCCCGCTTCATCGGCCCGGCGTTCCGCGCGGCCGAACGGGCCGACCTGGACCGGCTGGCCCGCACCACCGGCAGTACCGTCCGGGACATCGGCGTGCCGGGCGGTGGGCAGTCGGTCGCGCTGCTCGATCCCTCGGGCCTGCCGGTGCGGGTCGTGCACTGCGCCGAGCAGCTGCCCGCGCTGCCAGAGCAGCGCCCGCTGGTCCTCAACTTCGGTACCGATCACCGTCGAACGAACGCCACCCAGCGCCCGCCCCGTGAGCCGTCCCGTATCCAGCGGCTGGGCCATGTGGTGCTGGAGACACCCGTGTTCGCCCGCACCCTGGACTGGTACCTGGACACCCTCGGGATGATCGTGTCCGACTTCCTGTTCCTGGACGGGCAGCGCGGGCGCGGGCCGACGATGGCGTTCATCCGGTGCGACCAGGGCAGCTCGGCTGTGGATCACCACACGCTGGCCCTGCACCTGGGACCCGGAACCGGCTACGCCCACTCCGCCTACCAGGTCACCGACCTCGACGCGATCGGCGCCGGCGGGGAGTACCTGGCCGAGCGCGGCTACAAGCGCAGTTGGGGGATCGGCCGGCACATCCAGGGCAGCCAGCTGTTCGACTACTGGCGCGACCCCGACCACTTCATGCTGGAGCACTTCGCCGACGGCGACCTCTTCTCCTGCGACCTGGAGCCCGGCTGGGCGCCGATGTCGGCGAGCGGCCTGGCCCAGTGGGGCCCGCCGGTCACCCGCGACTTCCTGGGCACCAGCCCGTCCCCCGCCAAGCTGCGCGAGGTCATGACGGCCCTGCGCGGCGACAACGAACTCGACCCCGCACGCCTGCTGGGCCTGATGAAAGCGATGAGCTCATGAGTACCAACGTTCTGCGCACCACCGACGGCTGGTGGGTCGTCCGGGACGAGCGCGCCGTCCGCGTCGAGACCAAGGCGGTCACCACCGCCGAGCTGCTCGCCGACCGGGACGCGGTCCGCGAGGCCGCCGCCTCCGCCGGGAGCGGCACGCCCGTCGCCGACCTGGTGGCGCTGCCTCCGGTCACCACCCCCTGCCGGGTGGTCGCCCAGATGGTCAACTACCGCAGTCACGCCAAGGATTCGGGCTTCTCCGGCGACATCCCGGCCACCTTCTTCCGCAAGGCGTCCGGCTCGGTCAGCGGACCGCACGAGAAGATCGTCCGCCCCGCGCACGTGAAGTTCCTCGATTACGAGGTGGAACTCGGCCTCGTCATGGGCGCGGCCCTGCCCGTGGGCACCGTCGTCGAGGAGCAGGACCTGCCGCGCTACGTCGCCGGCCTTGTCCTGACCAACGACGTCAGCGCCCGCGACGTCCAGCTGACCAAGACCCAGTTCTACGAGAGCAAGTCCTATCCGACCTTCACGCCGACGGGGCCGTACCTGGCCCTGCTGGAACCGGAGGACTTCGCCCACCTGCTCAACCTGCGGCTGCGGCTGTCGGTCAACGGCGTACCGCGCCAGGACCGCACGCTCGCCGACATGATCGTCCGCCCGGCCGAGGCGCTGACCGTGCTGGCCCGTTTCCAGACCCTCGACCCGGGCGACCTGCTGCTGACCGGTACTCCCGGCGGCACGGCCCTGAAGGCCCCGCCCAAGCCGATCGCGAAGATCAGTGCGCTGCTGCCGCCCGCGGTGAGGTGGAAGGCGTTCTTCAAGAGCCAGGCCAAGAACCCCCTTTACCTGCGGGACGGTGACCTCATCACCGCCACGATCGCCACCGGGGACGGGCGGATCGACCTCGGCGAGCAGCGGACCTCTGTGACGGGTGCCCCATGAGTGCCGCATCCCGGACACCGGTGGTGATCATCGGTGCGGGACCCGTCGGGGTCACGGCCGCCCTCCTGCTCGCCCGGCGCGGAGTGCACAGCGTCGTCATGGAACGCCACCAGGACGTCTACCCCTTGCCGCGCGCGGTCGTCGTGGACGACGAGATCCGCCGGATCCTGCAGAGTGTGGGCGTCCACGAGGAGTTCGCCGCCCTCGCCCGCCCGGCACGCGGGCTGCGGCTGCTGGACGCCCGGCACCGCGTGATCGCCGAGTTCGCGCGGTCCCCGCACGGACGTCACGGCTTCCCGCAGACCAGCATGTTCGACCAGCCCGAGCTGGAACGCCTGCTGCGCGACGCCCTGGCGAACCGCCCCGAGTGCGAGCTGCGGGGCGGGGTGGAGGTCGTGTCCGTCACCCAGGACACCAACGGACCCGACGATTCGGCTGGTCCGGTCCGGGTCACCTTCCGCCGCGACGGCAGCGACGAGGAGGAGCACCTGTGGGCCGATGCCGTCCTCGGCTGCGACGGCGCGGGCAGCATCACCCGCGACGCCATCGGCGCCGCCTGGGAGGACCTGCACTTTCAGGAGAGCTGGCGGGTCATCGACGTGCGCACCAGCCGCCGGGTGCGCACCTGGGAAGGCGCCGAGCAGATCTGCTGCCCCACCCGGCCTGCCACGTTCATGCGCGTCGGCGACGACCGCTACCGCTGGGAGTTCCGGCTGCCCGACGATCAGCCCCTGGACGGCCCGGACGGATGGGAGCGCCTGCGCGAGCTGGTCGCCCCCTGGGCGGACCTGCCGTCCGATCCCTCCCTGGGCGACGACTTCGAGGTGATCCGGCAGGCGCAGTACACCTTCCGCGCCCGCCTCGCCGACCGGTGGCGCCAGGGACGCGTCTTCCTGCTGGGCGATGCTGCCCACCTCACCCCGCCCTTCATCGGGCAGGGTCTTTGCGCAGGCATGCGCGACGCCCGCAACCTCACCTGGAAACTTGCTCGCGTCCTCCAACAGGGCGCGGACGAGGGGCTGCTGGACACCTACGAACGTGAGCGCAAGCCACACGCCCGCCACGTGATCCGCCTCGCGGTCGCCGTCGGCTGGGCCATGACCGGCGGACAGGACCGCGGCGCGGCGGTCCGCCGGGCTGTCGTGGGCGCGGCCTGCCGTCTTCCCGGCGTGACCGCGGCGGTGAGCCGTGACCTCAGCCCCGCCCTGACCGCCGGCCCGCTGGTACGGCGCCGCCCCAGGCTGACCGGCCGCGTGCTGGCCGGCACCTTCTGCCCGCAGCCCTGGGTGCTGCACGACGGCAGGCGAGTGCGCCTCGACGACGTCCTCGGGGACTCCTTCGCCGTCCTGACCGCTGTGCCGCCCACTGCGCAGATGACGGCCGTGGCCACGGCACTGGGCGCACGCACCGTCCGCGTCGACGATCTGGGCGACGACGGCACCCTGGCCGCCTGGCTGGCACGCGGCCGGGCCGACGCCGTCCTGCTGCGCCCCGACCGCGTCGTGATGGACACCGTCCCCGCCGGCACCGGCGACTTCACGGACACCGCCGCCTGGGCCCCCCTGCTGCACACGGCCCGCCGTCCCGCCGATGTCCGGCACGTCCCTCTGCCGAGGAGCACCACACCATGAGCACCCCGCACCCCACGCCGTATCCGCAGCCCTTCTTCACCCCCGGCCCGGAGACGGCCACCCGCAGCCGCATCGCGGACTTCGCCCGATGGGCGGCCCTGCACCAGGGCGCCGACGGCGTTTGCGACCCCACCGACTACCAAGCCCTGTACCGCTGGTCCGTCACCGACCTGGAAGGGTTCTGGGGCGCTGTCTGGGAGTACTTCGGCATCGAGGCGGCGACACCGTACGAGCGGGTGCTGGCCGAGGAGACCATGCCCGGCGCCCGCTGGTTCCCCGGCGCCACCCTCAACTACGCCCACCACGCGCTGCGCAACCTGCAGCCGGACGCTCCCGCGATCACCGCGCTGGACGAGACCGGAGCCGGTTACGAGATCACGGGCCAGCAGCTGCGTGCCCGGGTCGCCTCCGTCGCAGCCACCCTGCGCGACCTGGGCGTCGGACAGGGCGACCGGGTGGTGGGTTACCTGCCCAACACCCCCCACGCCGTCATCGCCTTCCTCGCCACCGTCAGCCTGGGGGCGGTGTGGTCGGTGTGCGGCCAGGACTACGTACCCAAGGCCGCCGCCGACCGCTTCGCCCAGCTCGAACCGACGGTGCTCATCACGGCGGACGGCTACCGCTTCAACGGCACCGCGCACGACCGCCGTGCCGCCTCGCTCGAACTGGCCGCCGCCCTGCCGACGCTGAAGGCCACGGTGCTCGTGGACCACCTGGGGCTTGCCTGGCCCGAGGTGGGGGACTCGGGGCTGACGGTTCCCTGGGAGGACGCGGCCACCCGCACCGAGTACCTCACCATCGTCCCGGTGCCGTTCGACCACCCTTTGTGGGTCGTCTTCTCCTCCGGCACCACCGGCCTGCCCAAGGGCATCGTCCACGGGCACGGCGGGGTCCTGCTCGAACACCTCAAGATGCTCGGCCTGCAGAGTGATCTGGGCGCCGGGGACCGCCTGCTGTGGTACACCACCACCCACTGGATGATGTGGAACCTGGTCGTCTCCACCCTGCTGACCGGCGCGACCACCTGTACGTATGACGGCAGCCCGGCGCCGCTTGCGCGTCCGGACGTCATGTGGGAGCTGGCGGCCCGTCACAGGGTCACCGTCTTCGGCACCAGTCCTCAGTACCTGCTGGCCATGGCCAAGCTGGGCATCGAACCTGCCGTGCACGACCTGTCGGCCGTCCGCGTCGTCGGCTGCACCGGCTCCGCTCTGCCCGCCTCCGCCTACCCCTGGGTCCGTGACCATGTGGGGGCCGGCGTCCAGCTGGCCTCCACCAGCGGTGGCACGGACGTCGTCTCCGGCTTCGCCGGCAGCGCCTCCACGACCCCCGTCTGGGCGGGGGAGCTGTCCGCCCCCGGCCTGGGCGTGGCGCTGGCCGCCTACGACGCCACGGGCACCCCCGTCCTCGATCAGGTAGGCGAACTGGTCGTCACCCGGCCCATGCCGTCGATGCCGCTGTACTTCTGGAACGACCCCGACGGCAGCCGCTACCGCGACGCCTACTTCGGCGCCTATCCCGGCGTGTGGCGGCACGGCGACTGGATCACCCTCACCTCCCACGGCTCGGTGATCGTCCACGGCCGCTCCGACGCCACCCTCAACCGCAACGGCGTACGCCTGGGCAGTGCCGACATCCACGACATCGTCGAACACCTCCCCGAAATCACCGAGGCCCTCGTCATCGGCGCGGAGGAACCCGGCGGCGGCTACTGGATGCCGCTGTTCGTCGTCCCCGCGCCCGGCGTCACCCTCGACGACGCCCTGCGCGACCGGATCCGCGACGCGATCCGCGCCGGCGCCTCACCCCGCCACGTCCCCGACGAGATCCTCGCCGTACCGGCCCTCCCGCACACGAAGACCGGCAAGAAGCTCGAGGTCCCCGTCAAGCGCCTGCTCCAGGGCGCCCCCGCCGAGGAGGTCCTGAACCCCGCGGCGGTCGACAACCCCGCCCTGATCGCCTACTTCGCCCGCCTGGGCGCGGAGCGGAACAAGCGGCCAGCACACCACACATGATGTCGGCCAGGGAACCACAGGCCCACGTGGCAGCACCGGGTCCTTGTGCCCCGCCCGGCTCCGCACACCCCGTCCCCACCGTGTGGTGCTGGGGCGGTCAACCCGCCCCGGCACCACACCATCCGCACAAGCGAAGTAAGAGAGAAACCATGAGCATGACCGAGCGCGAACCGCAGGCCCTCGATGTCCTCGACGACGCCGGACGAAAGGTGCTGTTCACCGAGGCCCGCACCGCGAACACCTTCGCCGAGGTGGCCGTTGCCGACGACGAACTCGCCATGATCTGGGAACTCGCCCGCTGGTCGCCGAGCGCCGCCAACGGTCAGCCTCTGCGTGTGCTCTTCGTGCGCACCCACGAGGGCAAGGAGCGACTGGTCCGGCATCTCGACGAGGGAAACAGGGCCAAGACGCTCAGTGCGCCGGCCGTGGCGGTCCTGGCTTACGACGTCGACTTCCACGAGCAGATGCCGACCGTCTTCCCGGCCCGCGGCGAGATGCTGCGAGCGGCATTCGTCGGCCAGACGGAGAAGCGCGAGAGCCTCGCGGCCTACAACTCGGCACTGCAGACCGGGGTCTTCCTGCTCGCGGTGCGCGGAGCGGGGCTGGCGGCCGGTCCCATGGCGGGCTTCGACCGGGCCGGCGTGGACGAGGAGTTCTTCGCCGGTACCAGCTGGCGTTCGCATCTGGTGGTCAACATCGGTCACCCCGGTGCCGACCCGTGGTTCCCGAGGCTGCCCCGTGTACCCGTCGAGGACGCCGTCGCCTGGGCCTGACGGCACTGCCGCCGCCTGATCGCCGATCAAGCGAACTCCAACGAAGGGGGTGGGCTGTCATGATGCGTGCGTACAAGTTTCTGATGCGGCCCACCCGCCGCCAGGAGGTCGCGCTGGGTGAGATGATCCGCGATCACTGCTCCCTCTGCAACGGGGGCGTTGCAGGAACGCCGTGACGCCTACCAGCACGTGTCGAAGACTTCGGTCACGTACGGGCAGCAGTCCGGGCAGCTCAAGGGGATCCGGGCGTTCGATCCTGAGCGTCAGGGCCGGTGGTCGTTCTCGTCCCAGCAGGCGACGCTGCGCCGTCTGGACAAGGCGATGCAGGCGTTCTTCCGCAGGGTCAAGGTCGGGCAGGCGTCGGGCTATCCCCGGTTTCGCGGGGTGAACTGGTTCGACACGGTGGACTTCCCGAAGAACGGCGACGGCTGCCGCTGGAACCCGACCCCCGAAAACCCGGCGACCCGTGTCCGGCTCCAGGGCGTCGGGCACGTCAAGGTCTCACCAGCACCGGCCGGTGGTCGGCAAGGTCAAGACCGTCAGCGTCAAGCGCGAGGGCCGGAAGTGGTTCGTCGTGCTGACCGCCGAACGAGACCAGCCCGAACCGTTGCCGCCGACCGGCAGTGTGGTCGGTATCGACCTGGGCATAGCGAACTTCCTCGCCGATTCCCACGGCGAGTTCGTGCCCACCCCGCGTCACGGCCGCCGTGCTGCCGACCGGCTGGCCGCCGCACAGCAGAACCTCGCGAAGTTCGGGCGAGTACGCCGCGACAAGCGGACCAAAGCGCACCGTTCCGCTGTCGTCAAGGTCGCCGCCCTGCACGGCAAGGTCCGCCGCCAACGACTCGACCACGCCCACAAGACCGCGCTCACCCTGGTCCGCACGTATGACGTCATCGCGCACGAAAGCCTCAAGATCCGCAACATGAGCAAGGCCCCCGCACCGAAACCCGACCCCGAGATGCTGGGCGCGTTCCTGCCCAATGGGGCCGCCGCCAAAGCCGGACTCAACCGCAGCATCGCTGATGCCGGATGGGGGGTGTTCCTCACGATCCTCACCGCCAAGGCTGCAAGCGCCGGACGGAAGATCATCGCCGTGGACCCCCGCAACACCTCCCGCACCTGCCCCGAATGCGGGCACACCGCGAAGGAGAACCGGCCCACACAGGACAAGTTCCACTGCGGCGCCTGCGGCCACCTCGCCCACGCCGACACTGTCGGAGCGATCAACATTTTGAACCGGGCCGGGCTGGTCCGCTGCAACGCCAACCCGGCGTAACGGGAAGCCCCGTCATTTATGACGGGGAGGAGTCACCGTGTTCTGCAGCCTCTTTCTCGACCGCGCCGACGCGGATGCCGTCGGCCACTGGCCGGCACCGGCTCCGAGGCAGTCTCCGAGCCCTTCGTGGACGACGTCGCGCTCGCGTTCCCGTACGCCCCTCGCTCGGCATGCCGGACCGTTCGGGGGCAAGGCATCGCCGTTCCCTTGTCTGCGGCAGCTGCTTGCCCAGTTCACGGGGCTGAAGATGCGCGACATACGCACGCTCCTGCGTCGTCGAGGGCGACCCGGACACCGTCTTCGACGAGACCAGGGCGACGCCCTGACCCCCGGCGGCAACACCTACACACAGATCTACATGAACAAGATGCGGTTCCGCGACCGCCGGCCGGTCCTGTTCCGAGAGCCGTGGAACCCCATGAAGGTCTGCGAGGCCACCAGCGGCGCCTGGGCCGGCACCGTCATGGCCTGAAGCACCCGGCCTCGGTGTCGGCTTCGCAGCGGGCGGCGAAGCCGGCACCGAGGTCAGGGATTTCTCGTTGCCGTCCGGTGCCGTCTCTTCGGTGCCCGTACGGCCCTGTCGGGGATGCCGCAACCACACGGCGGCCGCGCCACCGGAAGTTCGGTCACGCGAGCACCGGCCGGGTTTCGCGATCGTCAGCACTCACTCAGCGCGGCGCTCCCGGATCCTCGGGCCCGTTCTCCGCGCCAAGGCTTCAGTGCGAGCAGAGCCGGGGCGAGGCTGGTCGCCGACGTACGGGCACCGAGACTCGCCGTCGCCGGCTCCTGCGGCCGCAGCCGGATCTGGCTCGCCGGCGACGCCGTCCATGGATGCCCCACCGGTGGCTGCCGGCGCCGGCGACGCCGTGCGACCTCGGCGCCGCGGCTCGCCGTGAAGTGCTCCAGGGCTGGGGAACTCCCGGCCTCCTGCGTGCCTACGAACGGGAGCGGCGGTCCGTGGCCCTGTCAACTGCCCGTAGCCCCACACAGGGTCGTGTGGGGGAAGCGCCTACCGGACCCCGTGCACAGCGAACGGTGGCTCGGGGCCACGCCCGCCGAAGACTCGGCCGGACCTCGGCCGGACGCGCGGCCACCGAGGTGCTGCTGCGGGACGGCCGCGCCCTGTTCGCCCTCTTCCACTACGGCTTCACCCTGCTGCGCTTCGCCGACCACGACGTCGCACCCGCCGCCGAACGTGGCGTGCCCCCTGGTATGACGGAACTTCCCCCTAGCATTTCCATACGTCGTATGGTTAACTCTAAGAGTGGTTCCGTACAGCGTATGGAACCTGGGCCTTGCTGGAACAGCAGACTCTCGCGCCCGGTGACGCGATACAGAGCCAACCGAGCCGCAGAGAACGGCAAACGCCGTTGCATCCGCGCAGCGCCCCACGAAAACACCAGTGACAGGAGCACCGTCGCGTCGGCGGATTGCTCTCTCATCCGAAGGAGAAAACCCGTGAGTAACTTCAAGAAGCGTGTGTGGGTCGCCATCGCCTCCGTGGCCGTGGCAGGCGGAGCCGTTGTCGGTGCCGGGGGTGCCGCGTCGGCTGCAACGTCGACGTTTGGGCATGCCCAGCGCACGTCTGTCAGTGTCGAGGCCGACGACCGTGGCTCGGGCCGTGGCGGTGAGCACGGCTGGGACCGGGGCGACGACCGTCGTTCGGGCCGTGGCGGTGAGCACGGCTGGGACCGGGGCGACGACCGTCGTTCGGGCCGTGGCGGTGAGCACGGCTGGGACCGGGGCGACGACCGTCGTTCGGGCCGTGGCGGTGAGCACGGCTGGGACCGTGATGACGGCCACAGCCGGGACCAGGGCACCAGCTCCTCGTGGGGCGGTCATGGTGGGGACCGCGACGGCGGGAGCCACTCCAACCACGACCGGCAGGGCAATGGCCGCTGACACGAACGCGGCTCTCGTCCGGCAACCGAGGTTGCCTGCATCCCTGTGATGCCCCCGGCCGTCAGCGGTGGCTTCGTCAGCTCCTGCCGACCGGTCGGACACCTGGCGACGGCACGAGATGTAGCTCCTGTGAGCCCTCTCGTGCCGTCCGCCACCGGTCCCGCCGCAGCCGTCCCGTATGGCTCGAGGCACCAGGAGCGAATCCATGAAGTCAATGAGAACCGTGATACAGGGTCTGCCTGTACAGCTTGTCGTCTCGCAGGAGATGTCCCTGTCCATGTGCATGAGGCTGCGGTACGAGCCCAGTGATCCTTATGCCGTTCGTGTCGCGTTCACGGCGGACGGAAGCGACGAGGCGGTGGAATGGATCATCGGACGCGATCTGCTGATCGATGGCCTGAAAGGCCCGGTCGGCGAGGGAGACGTTCAGGTATGGCCGGCTGGCGAGCGCGACCGCGGTGCTGTGTACATCGTCCTCAAGCCGCCAGACGGTGCGGCGTTGCTCGAAGCTACGGCGCAGGACATCAAGAGGTTCTTGCACGAGACGGAGGCACTCGTGCCCAGAGGATCCGAGTCCGAGCGCATCGACTCGGACGCGCTGCTGAGGCACCTCCTCGCCGAAGGCTGAGGTTCTTTTGCCCGGAACCAGGCTCCAGCTGCGATGGCAGCAAACGTGCAGTTGCAGGCCGAGACCGCCCTGACCAGCTGCCGTCGCCCCATGGGCGACGTTTTAGCGTGCCCACCCTGAGGCTGGCACACTGAACTTATGCTTACGCTTCTGGCGGCTGCTGATCAGAATGCGTCCTCATCGCTTTCTGCTGCGAGCATTGTGTCGGTCAGCGCATTGGTCTTCACCGTTGCCTCATTCTGGTGGATCAACGCCAGACAGGGACGCCTGGAGACATGGGAGCCTCATTTCTTTGCAGCGATTTGCCGCGGCTCCCTGTTTCGCCTGCGGTTTCCGCTCGTCTTTCACAACACCGGTGCCAAGCCGATAGTCGTGCACGACCTCAGGCTGAGCTTCCCCGATGAGCCGGCCTCTCGTCTGCCACTCCTGTGGAAGTCTTCACCGTCCCGTCTCCAACCCGGGCCGGACGAGGAAACGAAGTTGCCGACCGGATTCGTTGTGGCCGGCAGAGAAGCGCAACAACTCTTCATCGAGTTCGAGGCACCGTTTTCTGGGTTGGTTCCGGAGGCCCGTGACTACAAGGTCCGAATCCAAGTGAGGGTTGGCCACCGCAAGGGGTGGCGCTCGCTTCTGACGTTCACCTTGAGGACCACCAACATCGTCTATCCCGACCGGTACACCGTCTACAACAACGTCCCTGTCGAACTGACGAAGGAAGACCAGAAAAAGGCAGACGCAGCGCTCCTGGAGCTGTTGGAGGGGCACGAGAAGGGTTCTCCCGCCAAGCGCGAGACCAAACGGCGAGACGCTTCGAACGACGAGGGCAACGCCGGTACGGACCTGTAGATCGGGAAGATGGTCGTGAGCTCGGCAAGGACGGACGCATTGGTGCACTGCACGTACGGCACATCGTGATGGCGTTGCACCCGTCCGATGCCGCCGCCGACAGGTGCCCAGTCGCCGTTGCTCTCTGCGCCCACGCCAGGTGCCGGCGATTGCCCATGCCCGGGCTGGTGCGTTGGATGGGCATGGAACTTCGTAGTGACGACGCGGCGCCCTACGCGACTTTGACCGGGGCCTACGGGCTCGACGCTCCCTCGCTCGAGGCGCGGGAGCAAGACCCTGGCCAACCTGCACGATGGAGCCGGGAGGGGCTGCTGGCCGGCGCTGTGATGAGGGTGGTCACGGCCCTGCTGCTCGGGCTCGGGGGCCAGCTGGGATGCAGGCTGGGCAGGCGTGACCCAGACGGACAGGATGAGGCCGAGCGGGTCGCCGCGGATGCGCTCCGCCTCCGGCGGGATGTCGAGCGATACCATGCCGAATCGCTCGATACCTTCGACGCCGGCACCTAGCTGATGCAAGGCGTTGAGCACGCGCGGTCGGGCTGCCGCCGCGCCACCGCCGCGGAGCACCATCAAGCGGACGGTGCAGTTGTCCGAGGGCTGGACCACCTTCCCAGCCCACCTGACTCCCTCATCATCCGTGGACGTCTCAGGCGACGACCTGACCCGTGTTGCGGGTGCCTACAGGGAGCGCAGACACAGTTGCCCACCACTCGCGGCGGAGCTGTTGAGCGGACAGATCGTCGGGCTAGGCGCATTCCAATCCTGTCAGGGGCCAACGTGCGTGAGGTCGGCTACGCGGGTTACGGACGGGCTTGCGTGCGGTCTCGCACGATGATCTTTCCGGTGTTCTCACCGCGCAGCATTCCCAGGAGGGCGCCCCCAATGCTCTCGAATCCGTCCACCACCGTCTCGTCCAGAGCGAGCCGTCCGGACTGCAGATGCGGTACCGCGAACTCGTACAACTCCTCTTGCACAGCACGATGGTTGCTGACCAGAAAGTCCTCCATGCGCCGCAGAGTGCGGGCGTTCCCAGAGACGACGCCTGATCAGCTCGAGTACGTGACTCGGATGCAACGAGCAGCCGCCGAACGCTGGAAATCAATCGTCGTAGATCCGGCGCGTCACTGCGGCGCATGACGAAAGGCTGGTTGCCGGTAGTTGGACGGCACGGCACCCTGTGCGGTATCGCACGTGACGCCTCCCTCACCTTTAGGGGAGGAGGATTCACGAGTGAAAGGAGCACGTCCCCTGACGGGGTGAAGGGGAAGACACTGAAAACAGCAGAGACCGCTCCCCGTCAGCACCTGACCGAGCTCACAAGGCACAGGACGCAGGACCCGGGCTCGCTCCCAGGGATGGATCCATCCAGTGAGCTCCTTCAGCGTTGCCGCTCCAGGGTGAGGACGATCGCGGCGATTGACGACATTCGATTCAGGCTGCACCGGGCACTGCGGAAGATGTGTCAGGGCTTCAACGGGCCACGCCCCGCTCCACCGGTACCCGTGCCACCGAGAGTGCGCGGTTGACCGTTTGCTGGCGGCGGCAACCCGCGGCCGGATGGGCGTCTGAGGGGTGTCGTCACCCACGGCCCTGCCCCCGGGGTAGGCGCGGTCGGCAAGCCGGGATGCCCTGACGTTCGCAGATCCGTACTTGCCCCGCTGCCACCCGCCATCGCTCTCTTTCGATATCGAGTCATAACGGAGCGTCACTCGTCACAGAAGTTGAGTGTCGGCTTACCTCGCTACGACCAGAACTCGTCATAGGCCTCCTGATCGGACCACAGGTCCCAGCCCTCAGTGATCCTGCCGTCTCGGATGTGGAAGACGATCGCGTAGTCCATGTCGAGCTCCTTGCCTTCACGCGAGGCCGTGGCGTGGAGCAGGGCGACCGTGTGCTTGTCGTTAGCGAGCACATCGTGGAGTTGCGGACGGTACGTGCCCCCGGACATCTGAAATTCCTGTTGGAACAGAGCGAACGCGGCCTCACGACCACGGAAGTCACCCGCCAGTGGGCCCTGGCCGGGGTTATGCCACACCACCTCGGGGTGGAATACCTCCGCCAGCGCCTCCAGGTCGCCAGCCGTGAAGGCGGCCATGGCCCGTTGAAACACAGTGATATTCGGGTGATCAGTCATCACAGCCTCCCTTAGCCCCCGCGAACGTAACCGGAAGCCAGCCAGCCAGGCAGCCGCAGCCACACCGGGTTGGTCGGCTCACACCTACCTGATTGGGCCCCAGGGGAAGCCCTGACACGTCTATCGCCTTCTTCTTATTGACCGGGTGGTGCCCGCCCGCTGATCACAGATTGTCTACATGCCAGCTGTCTGTGACCTCTCTGAGCGTGGCGTCTGGTCGGGTGAGGGCTACCGACGAAATCGCGTTGACCTGTGGTTCTGTGGATCGCTCCAGTGGCGAGCCCCTTGTCGAGTCACAGCATTCCCTGAGGACGGGGCTGAGGGGGGCGCCGTGGCACCCCCTCAGCCGGGGGCTCTGGGTCATGCCTCAGCTCGTCGTCAACCAGAAGACTGACGGCTACGGGGTCACCAGGTTGAAGACCGGGTAGATCTTCGGTTCCACCTCCGGAGCACCGGCCTCCCGCAACAGCGGCAGGACGACTTCACTGAACCGGCGGAACGCCTCCTCGGATTCCCAGACGTCGGCGACGTACCAGCCATCGGGAGTGGGGGCGGAGGTGTGCGAGATGAGGCCGGGTACGGGCCAGTCCGCGGGCTTCTTGACCAGACCGCGGTCGCGGTTCACCTTGTTGGAGACCTGTTCGTACTGGGCCTGGGTCATGCCGGGTTGGTCGAAGATCGCGATAATTGCCACGCTGGGCTCCCTTGCGCGCAAGCTTGCAGAGTCAGGCCCAGCCGACCATCTCGGGCAGCCGACCGCACCTCCGACTGCGCCGTACGGACGGCCGGCTCGAAGCTGTCCACGCCGCTCAAGCCCCTTAGGGTCCGCGCGCCGCCCTTTCGTCACCCAGTACCCGCGCATTTCGTCGGGTGACCGGTGAGGGGGTCGGTGTCCGCAACGCACGAGGATCCCGTGCCGTTGAAGGAGGTGTTCGAAGTCTCAACTCGCTGGCGCAGGGGCCTCGTTGGTCTTCTATCCTGCCGCACTCGACCTGCCCCATGCCCTGGTCGAGTGGGTCACCATGCTCATCGTCACGCGCGAGGGTGACCGCCGCTGCAAGCTCCCGCCGCACCAGCGTGCCCTGGTCGCCCTGGTGTACCTGCGTCGGCACGAGACCCTCGCCCAGCTCGCGGCCGGCTTCGGCATCTCCATCGGCACCGCACACGCCTACACCGCAGCCGTCATCGGCCTGCTCGCTGACCGCGCGCCCGGCCTGCTGCGCGCCCTACGCGAAGCCGATCCCGACTACGTTCTGCTCGACGGTACCCCGGCGGAGTGCGACCGGGGCGGCGACAGCCGGGCCGACTACTCCCACAAGCACAGACGACACGGGGTGAACGTGCAGGTGGTGACCGATCCGGCCGGGCGGCTGCTGTGGATTTCGCCCGCACTGCCCGGCCGTGCGCACGACCTGACCGCAGCCCGCACCCACCGGATCATCCGGATCTGCGAACGCCAGGGCGTTCCGATCCTCGCCGACCGCGCCTACCTGGGAGCCGGACTGTGGGTGGCGACACCCCTCAGACCCCCACCGGGCCGTGAGCTCACCCCCACCCAGCAAACTGTCAACCGCGTGTTGTCCGCGGCACGGGCACCGGTTGAGTGCGGCGTCGCACGACTCAAGTCGTGGCGGATCTTTTGCAGGGCCCGGTGCAGCCCGAGTCGAATGTCGTCAATCTCCGCCGCCGTCCTCACCCTGGAGCGGCAACCCTGAAAGAGCTCAGTGAGAAGCTCAGCCGCACCACTTATCGCTACAACAGAGCAAACGCGATGAGCGCCCCCAGCCCCACGTAGTGCATCCCGCCTCTTGGCGGCCATCGTGGCACACCAGCACGCCAGGGCAGGAGTCGTGCCGCCGCAGAAGGGTGACGCGGTTATCTGCTGAGCCCCCTCGAACGCCCGACCTCCCATGATCGCCCGGACAACCTGGAAGGGGGTTGAGGCAGACCTCCGCCGGCCCCGCTTCCGCGAAGGTGCGGCAGCCCTGAGCCGAGCACCAAGGCAGCAGCGCTCGGGTAGCCAGAGCTGTTCAGTGCGATGGCGAGGTCCGGTTCTGGGCCGCGAGGTCAGGGTCAACCGTCGATGGATGGTGCGAGCGTCATCCCCACGGGGACGCCGATGCATTTATGATGTCGCGTCAACTGTGGCGAACCGGGGGCGGCAGGGTGGAGCTGCGGGACATCGAGATATTTCTGGCTCTGGCCGAGGAGCTGCACTTCGGCCGCACCGCCGAGCGGTTGCACATCTCACAGGCACGGGTGAGCCAGGCCATCGCCAAGCAGGAACGCCGTATCGGCGCCACCCTGTTCGAGCGCACCAGCAGACGGGTGGTCCTCACACCGATCGGTGCCCGTCTGCGCGACGACCTCGAAGTGGGCTACACACGCATCCGCGACGGCCTCGAATCTGCGGCCACGGCGGCCCGCGGCAGCCAGGGCACTCTCACGCTCGGCACGATGGGGGCGCTCGCCCATGACATCACCGATGTCACCGGTCGGTTCAGGGCGCGCCACCCCGGATGCGAACTGCGCTTCCGGGAGATACAGATAGGCGATCCCTTCAGGCAACTGAGGTCCGGTGACGTCGATCTCGCCCTCATCTGGCTCCCCGTACACGAGCCCGACCTGACGGTGGGGCCGGTGCTGCGCGCCCGACCACTTGTGCTCTTGGTGGGCGCGTCCCATCCGCTCGCCCGGCGAACGTCGGTGTGTATGGAGGAGCTGGGTGACTGCACGGTGCTCATGCCGTCAGGTCCGGTGCCGGAGTACTGGTACGAGGCCCTCGTCCCCACCCATACCCCGGGTGGGCGCCTGATCAGGCGTGGTCCGCAGGTGGCCACCTGGCAGGAAGGGCTGGCAGCCGTCGCGGCCGGAGAGTTCGTCACACCGGTCCAGGCCGAGGCCGCGCACTACTACCGATGGCCGGAGCTCGTCTTCCTGCCCATTGAGGACGCCGCCCTCGGAGAATGGGCCCTGGTCTGGCGAACGGCAGGCGAGACAGCCCTCACCCGCGCCTTCGTCCAGACGGCCCAGGACGTGCTCGACGAGGACGTGCCCAGGGGAGCGCCCGGCGGTCCATAAGCGCGGGGTTATCGCTCGTTCCGGTATTCGCCATTGATCACACCGTGGGCAACGAAAATCGTTGCGTCCATGACTTCACCGGCAAAGATCACCACGTCCACCCTCTCGCTCACCGTCGAGGACGTCACGGCTTCGTGCGCCTTCTTCACCACGCATCTCGGCTACAAGGAGGTGATGGCGGCCGACGGATTCGCCTCGCTGGAGCGGGACGACGCGGCGGTGGCCGTCGTCTTGCTGAGGCGCTGCGCTGAGGTGCTGCCCGAAGGGTTCCGTGACCAGACCGCGGCCGGCCTGATCGTCGCCTTCACGGTCGATGATCTCAACGCCGAGCACGACCGGCTCCGGTCGGAGGGCGTCCCCCTCACGATGCCGTTGCGTGAAGAGCCCTGGGGAGAGCGGCTGTTCCAGGTGACCGACCCCAACGGCGTCGTCATCCAGTTCGTCGAGTGGGCGACGCCGCAGTCGGCCTGAGGGCCCGCACCGAAAGGAGCCACACTTATGACACCCGACGCCTCCGTCATCCACCCGCTGCCTGAACACGAACGAGGTGCTGTTGAAGCCCCTGGTCACCGATTCACGCATCCAGGTGGGCGAGTTCACGTACTACGACGATCCCGAAGGGGCGACCGAATTCGAGCACCGCAACGTCCTGTACGCCTACGGCCCCGAGCGCCTGGTCATCGGCAAGTTCTGCGCGATCGCCACGGGTACGCGCTTCCTGATGGCCGGTGCCGAGCATCCCACCATGGGCGTCTCGACCTTCCCCTTCACGATGTTCGGTGGCACCTGGGCCGAGCGCACACTCGACGTCGTCACCGGGATGCCCAGCCGGGGCGACACCGTGGTAGGCAATGACGTCTGGTTCGGCCACCAGTCCGCCGTCCTGCCCGGCGTACGCATCGGCGACGGCGCCATCATCGCCGCAGGCGCGGTCATCACTGCGGACGTACCGCCGTACACGATCGTCGGCGGCAACCCAGCCCGCCCGATCCGGCAACGGTTCGAGGCCGCCGATATCGACCTGCTCCTGCATGCCGCCTGGTGGGACTGGCCGGCCGAGCTGGTCACCGAACACGTTCGCACCATCATGACCGGCACCCCGGCCGACATCGCCCGCATCGCCACCCACCACGGGCTGGGGACCACATGACACACGTGCCGATCGAGGAACTCCCCGTGGCCGGCAGCGGCCCGTACGCGATCACCACCGGCCCGGACGGCGCGCTGTGGTACACGCTGGTCCACAGTGGCCAGATCGGGCGGCTCGTGCCCGGCAACGAACCGGAGAACCACCAGCTCTACCCGGACTGCGGGCCGACGATCATCACCACCGGGCCGGACGGCGCCTTGTGGTTCACCGAATACCAGGCACACCGCATCGGCCGGATCACCACCGACGGCGCCGTTGCGGAGTTCCCGTTGCCCACCCCGGAATGCGGGCCGTTCGGCATCGCGGCCGGACCCGACGGGGCGCTGTGGTTCACCGAGACCACCACCGACCACATCGGCCGCATCACGACCAACGGTGAGGTCACCGAATTCCCGCTCCCGACTGTCGGCGCGTTTCCCTCCGCGATCACCGCAGGCCCGGACGGCGGGATGTGGTTCACCATGAACCAGGCCAACGCGATCGGCCGAATCGGCACCGACGGCACGATCACCGTCCACCCGCTGCCCACCGCGGCAGCCGCACCGGTCGGCATCACACTCGGCCCCGACGACGCCATCTGGTACGTCGCGATCACTGCCGGCCACATCGGCCGCATCACCACCGAAGGCGAGATCAGAGAGTTCCCGCTGCCCGACCGCGCCGGCCGACCGCACGCCATCACCCCGGGCACCAACGGCGCCCTGTGGTTCACGGAGTGGGGCGGCAACCGCGTGGGCTCCATCACCGCCGACGGCGTGATCGAGGTGCACGACCTGCCCACATCCGGCTCGGAGCCGCACGGCATCACCCTCGGCCCGGACGGCGCACTGTGGACGGCGCTGGAAACCGGTGCCCTCGCCCGCATCACCCCCCAACCGTTGCCCTAACCCCAGGAGACGGCCTTGCCCGTAACGTTCAACCACACGATCATCCCCGCCAAGAACCGCGATGAGTCGGCCCGCTTCTTCCGCGAGCTGTTCGAACTCCCCGAGGCGCCGTCGTGGGGCCCGTTCACCAACATTCAGCTCGACGAAGGGGTCCTTCTGCAATTCGCCGAGCTGCCCGGCGTCGACCAGATCCAGATGCACCACTACGCGTTCCTGGTCGACGACGACCTTTTCGACCGGGCCTACACCCGGCTCCAGACAGGTGGCATCGAGCACTGGGCCGATCCCCAGTTGACGCGCCCCGGCGAGACCAACACCGAGCACGGCGGCCGCGGCGTCTACTTCACAGACCCCGCCGGCCACGCCATCGAAATGATCACCAAGCCCTATCTGTGAACCGCACCGCCCGAAAGGACTCCATGACACACGAGACTCAATGACACATACCGCCGTCCGCCACGCCGGGCCCGCGTGCAACGCCTGTCCGCGAGTGCCCGGCACCCTCACGCGAGGTCGGACCCAGCTCCAGCTCCCTCACGCCTGCATCGACGCTACGAACGCCAGTCAGGGCACTTCCTCGCCTTTGCCGGAATAGCCGCGGTGTGCATCTGCTTCCGTCGACTGGTCGCCTGACCGGACGTCAGCAGCAAGGCACGCAGGACCCGTTCTGCGGGAGTCGGTAGGAAGACGTCGGCACCACCGTCGTAGGGACGGTGGATACGCTCCCTTCGGACGTAGGTGGTGAGGACGTCTGCGACCTCGTCGTCCGCGACAGCACGCAGCAGGTCATCGATGCACCCGCGCCGCCATGGCCTGCGGACGGCAACCAGGTGGCAGTAGGTGCGGGACTCCGGGTCGGGTGGTCCACTACCGGCGAGGTCTGGCAATTGCCCGAGTGTGCAGGGACGTCAGGCTCGGTCGTCCACACCGCACGGATCACGTATACGTCCGTACCCGCGAACAGTCCGTCCAGCAGGGCATACCGCTTTGAGTCCGGCAGGCTGTGAACGCGCACCCACACATCCCGGTACGTGCCACACGATAAGTGGTCCGATGGAATGGAGTCCTGGCTGGCGGCCTGTCGCGGTAGCCGATGAGGGCTGTGGCCATTCCGAGGAAATGTTCGGCCTTGAGCCCAGCCGCCGGGAGGACGGAGCCCCGGCATGTCACACCGTTCCGCCATGCTTCCAACACGAACGAGGACGCTTCTGCCAGCTCACCAAAGAGTGCAGACCGCCAACAACTGCCGACCCCGAAGGCGATGGGCTCGCCGCTGCCCTGACAGCCCGCCTGATGAAGGGCCCCATGTTCGACGAAGGTGGATTGGCCGAGCAACTCTGCTGGGCACCGTACAGGTTGGACCGCTAGGAGTACGGCGAAGGGCTGTCGGGCGACGCGTTCCCTTACATCCGGGCTGCTGTGGTCGCTACCGGCCATGAGGAATACGAGAACGTGCTTCGATGCTTGGAGCGGCTCATGCCGCTCGACAATTGAATTTGTGGTCGAGGCCGGGAAGGTGCACCGTGTTCACGTGGCTGGCCTCAACGGGGCACCGCCTCATGCCCAGTCTCTCCAGGTGAACGGAGTGGTTCCGGTGGGAATCGAACCGGCCGGACCGCAGGGAACGCTCCTCTGGTCCGGACAGCTCGGCAGCCTGCCTGCGGAGCTTTGGCAGGACAGCGACCGCCGCCGGGTACTCACCATCGGCGACCAGCGGATCGCCTTGCAGCCCGATGCCGTGGTGCGGCACAGCCGAGCCCTGCTCGGCCAACGACTCACCATCGAGCATCCCGGCGAGGCAACCTTCACCCACCATTACCGACTGCGTTGGGCTGCCCAACTGGCCCCGCTGTGGGAGGCGACCTACGACCGCTGGTCCGCAGAGGCCGATGACGATGGACTCGTCCTGACCGAGCTGCTGGGTGGCGCCGACGACTGGATCGACAACTCAACTGGATCGGCAGCCTCCTGCGAGCCTGCTGATCGCAACTGAAGACAGTCTCTAAGCCCGGATCCACCGCTTCTTGGTGCTGGCGGATCGTGGATTTGAACGGACAGATGCCCTCTGACTTGGGATGATTCCGGTTGCTGAGACCGAATCGTTCCGCGTCGAGAGGGCATCTGACGAGTGCGAGCTTCTCATGAACTGGGCCGGGTTCCGGTGAGTTTCGACGAGCCGAACCTCGTGCCGTGCGCCGGGTTGCTGGCCCCGGCTCTTCTCGCCCAGCGGACCGGCCTGGCAGAACTGGTCGAGAGCCGCGTGCACTTGCAGTCCCACGGAGCACACGGCGGAGCGAAGGCGCTGACGGTCATCGGGTCGGTGCTGGGCGGGGGCGACTCGATCGACGACACCGCCCTGCTGCGGGCAGGTGCGACCGGTGAAATCTTCAACGCCACCCGCGCCCCCTCCACCGTGGGCACCTGGCTGAGGTCGTTCCGCTGGCACAACATCCGCCAGCTCGATGCGGTCTCCCGCGAGTTCCTCAAGCGCCTGTGGGCCGCAGGCGGCGGGCCCGCTGACCTGGCCGGCCCTTTGACCATCGACCTGGACTCCACCATCGTTCCGGTCTACGGACGGGCCAAGCAGGGTGCAGCGTTCGGCTATACCAAGACCCGCGGCTACCACCCGCAACTGGCCACCTTGGCCCAGAGCGGGCAGGTCCTCTTCTCCCGCCTCCGCGGCGGGAGTGCTGGTGCGGCCCGCGGCGCCAAGTCCTTCCTGACCGAAACCGTCAGCCGCACCCGCCACGCGGGAGCATCCGGGCAGCTGACCGTCCGGGCGGACTCCGCGTTCTACTCCCAGACCGTGCTGCTGACCGCCCGCAAACTGGACGTGCGCTTCTCGATCACCGTCCGCCAGGACCCCAAGATCAAGGCCGCCATCGCCGCCATCCCCGACGACGCATGGACGCCGATCCCGTACTGGCTGTCCACCCCGGAAGTCTCCGGCGCGGACGTCGCCGAGACCACCTACACCTGCTTCGCGCACACCAAGACACCGGCCATCGTGCGGCTGATCGTGCGCCGGGTCCGTCCCACCCCCGGCTCCCAGCTGGCCCTGTTCACCACCTACGACCACCATGCATTCGTCACGGACCGCACCGGCGATCTCCTCGAGATCGAGGCCGATCACCGCCGACACGCTGTGGTCGAGCAGACCATCGCCGAGTTGAAATCCGCCGGGCTGGCCCACCTTCCGTCAGGGCGTTTCACCGCGAACGCGGCCTGGCTCGCACTGGCAGCCATGGCTCACAACCTCGGCCGCGCGGTCGGCATCCTCGCCGGCCACGACCTGACTCGGGCCACCGCCGCCACCCTCCAGCGCACCCTGTTCACCGTCCCGGGCCGCCTCGTCCACACAGCCCGACGGCTACGGCTGCGACTTCCCACCCACTGGCCCTGGGCCGACGCGTTCACGCGCGCCCTCACGGCCATCACCGCACTGCCACGACACGGCTGACTCCACTGCCCCTGTCCCTACGACCCAGGAACCCGGAGAGGCCGGCAGACCGGCAGGTCCCGCACGCCCTCGTCCCGCACAACACAACGTCGGCCAACCCCACCGAACCGCAGCCCACAACAACATCACCGATCGGTGGATCCGGGCTAAGGTGTGGCAGGGGTTGGCGCGCGGCGGGGGCGCGCCACGAGTTCGCCGCCGCAGTTGGGACATGTGTCCTGCATGACACTGCTGCAGGGCACGCAGAATGTGCACTCGTACGAGCAGATGCGGGCGGACGAGTCCGGCGGCAGTATCGTGCTTTCGCATCGTTCACAGCGCTCGCGCATTTCCAGAGCCATGGTTCTCCTCATTCGGTTCGGGCAGCCATTACCCAGATGTGGCACGGATGAGGTCGATTCTCTACACGATGATCTTGAGCTGGCAGCGTCGACCGGGACAACTTTGCCTAGGATCCGGCCACATCCAGCAGGGCACGTACCCTCTGCTGCCCAGGCATGTACATGAGGGGGATCCCCGCATCCACGACCAAATTCTCCAGGTCCGTCGAGCGGGGGGTGGCACCGCGCACGTTCTCCGGGTAGAGCACGCGACAATGGCGGTGTAGCGGCTGGTGCGCTCAACGAGGGTGGCGACCGCCGAAGGGCGTGTTCCCATCACGAGGTCGCCTTCCCAGTTGCCGGGTGCAGTACTAGGCGGTCACAGCACCGCTAGCAGACCGTGCCCCATACCCCTGCAGCGTCCCGGCCCGGGAGCCTCTGCCCGTCCTGCAAGCAGCCGCTGCCGGCGACGGTCCAGCGGTTCAGAAGATGGGCGTTTACGTCCCGCTCTACGCTGACGCCCCCTGTACCAACCCCTCCTGCCGCGAGGCCAACCAGCCCCGGCACGCCGAGGGCCGAGTTCCCTCCTGAAGATCCAGCTCCGCGGCCACGGTGGTCGCGGAGCGGCGCCGTCCCACGTTTGGGATGACGCACAGGAGGAACACGCCCGTGCAAACGTCGGCATTTTGTGTCGAACGCCTGCATTTCCCGCCGAACAAAGGGAACGACGACTCCACGGCAGCGGCAGGCAACGCAGGCGTCGACCGGCAGGGATTCAATGATTCACGCGACACAGTGGCTGCAGTGGGAACTGAGGGCAGTCGGTCGGGCCATCCGTTCCTTGAACCGTTCCGGGTTCGGTAGAGACTCTATTCCGTGAAAGGATTGAGTCATGGCACGCCCCTCCTCCTACCCTTCTGAGCTGCGCAAACGAGCG
>NZ_JBWKCY010000034.1:0-75383 GCF_056436245.1 Streptomyces sp. NPDC043812 | reverse complement strand
GACCCGGCAACCGAAGGGGAAGGTTGATATGCCACCCCGACAGCCTCCCACCCACACGGCCACCACACCCACCAAACTTACGAAAAGATCAGTAGTCCGCTGGCCGGCGCTCGTCGTCTCCTGGGCGGGCATCGCGATGGTGGGAGCGGGCGTTCTCGGCTTCGGCGCCCGCGCGGCGGGCCTGGCACCGAGCCTGGGCGCCGTCCCTCCCCACATGCCCACCGCGCTCGCGGCATTGCTTGTCGGAGCCGTGTGGGTGACGGCCTGGACCATCGCCGCGGTCTCCGCCACGCGCAGCAGCCGCAGGCGGTGCGCCGCCGGCGCCAATCTGTGAGGTTCTGAGTCACCAGTCGGCGCAACGGCTTGGCAGCGAACCATCAACTGCGGAATCGACTTTGGACTTCGGCAGCACCCGGGCCCCCTCATCGTGCAGAGCACAACCATGGCCCCGAAGCAGTCTCCAGGTGCTCTCAAATCTCAGCGACATCACTCTTCCGTGGAAGAGGGTGCTCTCGCGGCTGAGCTACAGGCGCTCTCATAACTCGCTGACAAAGCCACGGCGGTGCATTGCGCGTGTGCGCAGCAGTGGTGGGTGCCGATTCCCGTGGTGCTTTCGAGGACCAGGGCGCGATTCGTCTCTCCCTTCCTCGCCATCGACCGGCCGGCGGGGTGAGGTACCGGGTGTGACCAGGCGTGGCGCGTCGCAGGGTCAACGCACCACGCACGCACCGGCAACGCACCACGAAATCCGCGCCTCAACCGTGGCCTCTGCGGGCTCTGGTGGTGCGCGAACCGGTGCGTGGCATGCGGCTCCATAGAGGCGATCCCAACTCGCCTCGAACCCCCTGGAGCCCCGTCAGGCCTCGTACCCCACGCAGTCCAGCCCCTTCGCCCCACCCCGACAGCGGCACGGCAATTCGGCAGCTTTTCTCGGGCTTGGAGGCCTGCATGGACGCCACAGCGGTACTCGCATGGGCACCATGGCTACGCCTTACCCGACCGGCCGTCGGGAACAGGGATCGGCGCCACTCTCGCAAGGCCGGCAGCGTGCTCATCGGGGGTGCAGCTCTGCCCAGCGGGTGGCCCCGCCTGCGTGCGTAACCGTGCCGTAGCGAATCGCCATGGCGGCCACGATCTGCATGCCACGACCATGCTCCCCTTGCTCGTCGGCTCTGGGCGGTGGATCGGGTTGCGGACCGCCGTCAGTGACTTCGATTCGCAGGACTTGTCGCTGGATGCAGCACACTCGCAGAGCAGTCGGTGGCAGGGCGTGGAGTACCGCGTTGGTGACGAGCTCGGAGATGATGAGGAGAGCGTCGTCGCGTGCCGCAGGCGACAGTTTCAGGTCGGTAAGGAATTCCTTCGCAAGGCGTCGCAGCCGGCTGACGTCCCGGGCACCGGCACTTACCAGTGCGAGGTGGGGGTCGTGCGGGTCGCCTGCCGCGTTCCCGTGACTCTCGCAGAAGAGCTGGTCGGTCCTTGTGGCCCTGCAATCCGGGTCCAGTGCGAGCAGTTCGACCGGCCCTACTGGTTCAGGGGGTGCTTGAGCAGTCATCACAACCTCGGGTTTCCGCGGATGCGACGAGCGGTCGTCGCGGCCGCCGAGCGATGGCCCGTAAAACTGGTAATTACCAGATATGACCAGTTTGGGACCGCAGTGGCGGAGTTGTCAATTTCGATTTCGCGGAAATCGGCCCGAGTCTTGTGCGCAATTCGTGGCGGAGCGGGCACGTCGCTGCCGATCCCGTTGCGCCTTGCGGCAGCACCGTGGCCGGACTTCCCGGGAGGGACGTTGCGGTCTTCCGGGGCTGCGTATGCCGAGTCACCGTGGTGAGCGCCCGTTTCTGGCCCTGAACGCCCGAGAGTGCCATTCCTGGACCTCTTTCAGGGGGGCGCCGTCCAGTTCCCAGGGCCAGGAGGCGGCGACCGCTGCGGTTGCCTCGAAGACCGGCCATGCTTCCTGCAGGCGTGCGGCTTTCGTCAGCACGTAGGCGAGAAGGTTCAGGTCGAGAAGGGCTGCTGCATGCCTGAGAAAGCCGGGCTGCGTCCAGCTGGCCAGGGCATCGTCGACGAGGACGCGTTCGTGGGGCTGATCCCAGTGTCGGCGTGCGGCGAGTGCCGTGATGCCTCCTGCCGACAGAGCCCTTCGGTACCGGCTCAGGCCGGCGGTGAGGCCTACGGCTGCTACGGCAGAGCCCGCGGGAGCGGAGACAGCGACTGAGTCGGTGAACTGAACGGTCAGAACATGGGACCCGCACTCCTCCGGGGAGACGTACTGCAGCATCTGCCGGTGAGCTTCCCGGTTCCATGGATCGCGCGATTTCACGGCGTTCCATATGGGCTGCACTTGGGCCCCGGGCGCCCGCACCAGGCGGTAGTAGCTCAGCAGGGCCACCCATGGGGCAGGGTCCTCAGGTGCCAGTTCAGCGGCATCCCTGCACAGGGCGATCGTGGTGCTGAGATCGCTGGTGGGGCCGCCTGAACGGGCCTGGGCGATGCCGGCGAGGGCCTGCAGGAGCATGGCGTCGGCACTGGCGGGATTCCAGGTGCGCCAGTGGCCGGCCAGGACGTGCGCTTCGGGGAGGGTGCTGAAAACGAGCAGGCGGTGCATCCGCCGGTCCCAGTCCTTTCCCGGGTCGCGCAGTGCCTGCTCTATCGGATAGGTGAGGGCGCCGCGGTCGTTGCATTCGGCCAAGTTGTTGCCCTGGGCCGCTATCTGGGCTTCCAGATGTGTCAGGGCGCGGGCGAGTGGCTCGTCGTCGAGCTCGGGCTGCAGCCTCCGGGGAGGTCGGTGGCTGCGTTTTCGGGGCCACACGGGTGACGTGCTCCTTTCATGCGGGGCGTGGGGCACAGCTGCGATGTCGTCACTGCCGGAACTGGCGGTCGCACCGGGCGGGACCGGCCGCGGGCGGCGCTCAGCATGTGCTCCGTAGGAATGAGCGTGCGCCTGCAGCCTCGGCGGCCTGTAGAGCCGCGCCGAGGAGCCCCGCGTCCGCGCCCAGCGGCGAGATGTCGACCGCGGGGGCGGTGCGCCAGGCGAGTCCGCTCTGCAGGGAGTGCCGGACGGGCTCCGCGAGCGCATCCCCGGCAGCGGTCATGCCGCCGGCCAGGACGATGCGCTGCGGGTCCAGCAGGACTGTCGCGGTGACGAGCGCTCTTCCCAGAGCGTCGGTTCCCTCGGCCCAGAGCCGTGCGGCCTCGGGATCGGTGTCCCTTTGTGCGGTGATGTCGGCGGCGTTGTCGGCGGTGCCTCCGGTGCGGCGGTAGCGGCGGACCAGGGCGCCGGCCCCTGCGTATGCCTCTACGCAACCGTGTTGACCGCAGGCGCAGAGCTCACCGTCGGGGTGGACGGGGATGTGGCCGAATTCCCCGGCGAAGCCGTGGGCACCCTCCACGAGTTGTCCGTTGCTGACGATCCCTGCGGCGATGCCGGTGCCGAGTACGACGACGAGCAGGTCCTGTACGTCGGCGCCGAGTCCGAGCCGCTGCTCGGCGAGGCAGGCTGCCCGCACATCGTGTTCGAGTGTGACGGGGATACGGAGCCTGTCGGCGGCCGCTGCGGCAAGGGGGGTGTCGCGCAGTCCCAGATTCGCGGCGTACCGGACGACACCGGCGCGGGCGTCGATGAGCCCTGGGGCGCACAGGCCGACGGCTGCGGTACGGGCACGCACGAGAGCAGTGGCCGCCCGCACGACCGCCGCGACCACCGCTTGGGGCCCTTCGCTGGACGGGGTAGCCAGCCGGAGGGTCTCCTCGGTCACCCCTTGCGCGTCGAACCGCGCGGCTTTGATGGTGGTGCCGCCGAGATCGACGGCGACCACATCGGCGGGGCGGCTCATCAGTACCCCTGACCGGCGGGCTTGCAGCGGGCGACCTCGCGGTAGTAGGGCTGTTGTTCCAGTCGGGCTGCGGCAAGCTCGTCCACGACCACCGTGACATGCGGATGCAACTGAAGGACGGAAGCGGGGCACATCGCGCTGACGGGTCCTTCGACGGCGGCGGCCACCGCGTTGGACTTGTGCGGGCCGGTGGCGATCAGTACGAGGTGGGATGCCGCGCCGATCGTGGCCAGCCCTTGGGTGATGACATGCCGGGGTACCTCGTCGATTCCGCCGAAGAAGCGTGCGTTGTCGCGACGGGTGGCGTCGGTGAGGGTCTTGATCCGGGTGCATGAGACGAGGGAGGAGCCCGGCTCGTTGAATCCGATATGGCCGTTGACGCCGATCCCGAGGATCTGCACGCCGACCGGGCCCGCTGCCGTGAGGGTGCGCTCGAAGCGGCGGGCCTCCTGCCGTGGGTCCGATGCCGTTCCCTGGGGGGCGTGGACCCGGGCGGGATCGAGGTCGACGTGGTCGGCCAGTTCGCGGCGTATCACCTCGAGGAAGGACTGCGGGTGGGCGGGTCGGAGCCCTACGTACTCGTCGAGCAGGAAGGCGTCGACGCCGGCGAAGCTGAGGGCCTCGTGACGGTGGCGGCGGATCAGGTCGCGGTAGATGCCCAGGGGTGAGGAACCCGTGGCCAGCCCCAGGGTCCTGGTACCTGCGACGATCGCGCGGTGGATGATGCCGGCGACGGTGCGGCCTGCGTCGTCGGCGTCGGGGCGGATCACCACCTCCACGTCAGGCCTCCTGCCGTTCACTCGCTGCTCCGAGGACGGTGCCACTCATCCGCCGTGCTGTGCGGGGTTCCCCGGCGCAGAGCGCACTCGCGGCAAGCTCTTTGCACTCGTGCAACGTGAGCCGGGCGAGTGCATCGCGCACGGCGGCAACAGCCGGGGTGGCCATGGAGAGGCTGCTCACGCCCAGCCCGGCCAGGACGGGGGCGAGGTGCGGGTCGGCGGCCGCTTCACCGCAGACACCGACGGGGCGGCCGAGCGCCCTTGCGGCGCTGCACACCTGGGAGATGAGGGTGAGAAGGGCCGGCTGCCAGGGGTCCAGAAGGTGGGCGAGGGTGTGGGCCGTGCGGTCTGCGGCGAGGGTGTACTGAGCCAGGTCGTTGGTGCCGATACTGGCGAAGTCGACGTGCCGCAGCAGCTCGTGCGCGAGAAGGGCTGCCGACGGTACTTCGATCATGATGCCGACGGTCTGTACTCCGTGGCCGCGGGAAAGGTCGGCGAACTGTGCGGCTTCCTGCACGGTGGAGACCATGGGTGCCATGACCTTCATCTGCACGCCGGTCTTTTGCTGTGCCGCCACGAGTGCCTTGAGCTGGGTTTCGAGGATGCCGGGCTCGATCGTCGAGGTGCGCAGGCCCCGGACGCCCAGGGCCGGGTTGTCCTCGGCAGGAAGCCGCAGGAAGGGCAGGGGCTTGTCGGAGCCGGCGTCCAGGGTGCGGACGGTCACGGCGCGGCCCGTGAAGGCCGTGAAGACCTGGGTGTAGGCGTGGATCTGCTCGTCGACGGTGGGCGCCTCGCGGCGGTCCAGGAAGAGGAATTCGGTACGGAACAGGCCCACGCCTTCGTTGTCGGCCCTGGCTGCCCGGGAGGCATCGCGGGGCGTGCCGATGTTGGCGAGGAGCGCGACGGGGTGCTGGTCCGCGGTGCGTCCGGGGCCGTGTGTACGAGGCTGCTGCCGGGAGCGCGCGTGTTCCAGCGCTTGCTGCCGGCGTTCGGACGAGGGGTGTGCTTCGACGGTACCGGCTTCGCCGTCGAGGATGACGGGAGTGCCGTCGGACAAAGTGGCGGCTTCACAGCAGCCCACGACGGCGGGTAGTCCCAGGCTGCGCGCGAGGATGGCTGTGTGACTGGTCGGGCCTCCCCTTTCGGTGAGCAGCCCCACCGCTTCGCTGTCGGCCAGGCCCGCGGTGTCGGCCGGGGAGAGGTCTTCGGCGGCCAGGATGAAGGGGTGGCCCGGTCGTGGGATGCCGGGCATGGGCACACCCAGCAGGAGCGCGACGGCGCGGTTGCGTATGTCGCGGAGGTCGGTGGCTCGTTCGGCCATGTAGCCGCCGAGGCTCTCCAGTTGACTGCAGTAGCCGTCGACGGCGAGGGAGAGGCTGTGTGCGGTGGGCATGCCCTGGCCGATGTGGTCGGCGGCGGCCCGGACCAGGGCGGGGTCGCCGGCCATGGCGGCGCCTGCCTCCAGGATGGCGCCGGTCGTTCCGCTCGCCTCGATCGCGGCCAGCTGTTCGGCGACCTGGGCCAAGGCCTGCCGCACACGCTGCACTTCGTGCTCAAGGTCGTCACCCGGGGGCCCGCAGGGGTCGGTGATGACCGGCGGCGTCATACGGATCAAAGGTGCCGACGCCAGTCCCGGGCTGACGCCGTAGCCGGTCATCGTGGTGGAGGCGCTCACGCGTCGAGCTCCTTGCTCAGCAGGACTGCCAGCTCTTCCAGCACAGCTTCCGCGCCGTCACCCTCTGCGGTCAGGGTGACCTGGTCGCCGTAAGCTGCGCCGAGCGTCATGACGCCCAGCATGCTGTCGGCGGCCACCGGGGGCTTGCCGGCGACAGCCACGGTCACGCGGACCGTTTTGTGGGCGGCGGCCTGGACGAATGTGGCGGCGGGGCGGGCGTGCAGGCCGCTGCGTGAGCCGAGGATGACGACGCGCTGTGCCATGGACGGTTCCTTTCGACGGGTGGTTCGGGGACGTGGCGGTCAGACCGCGGGTTCGGGACGGCGCTCCTCGGCTGCGTCCGGGTTTTCTTCCTCACGGCCTGGGGTGCGCAGGTTCCAGCGGCGGATGACGAAACGGAACAGGACGTAGTAGAGGGCGGCGTAGGCCAGGCCGATCGGGATGAGCAGGAGGGGGTTCGTGGCCTTGCCCCAGTTGAGGACGTAGTCGATGAGTCCGGAGGAGAAGGTGAATCCGTGGTGGATGTCGAGGGCGTTGGCCAGGGCGAGGGAGGTGCCGGTCAGCACGGCGTGCACGAGGTAGAGGGGCCAGGCGACAAAGAGGAAGGAGAACTCGATCGGCTCGGTGATGCCGGTGAGGAAGCTGGTGAGTCCGGCCGAGAGCATGATGCCGCCGACGGCTTTGCGGTGCTCGGGGCGGGCTTCGCGCCAGATGGCCAGGGCTGCGGCCGGGAGGGCGAACATCATGATCGGGAAGAAGCCGGTCATGAAGATGCCGGCTTCGGGGTCGCCTGCGAAGAAGCGGTTCAGGTCGCCGTGTGCACCGTTGTAGTCGCCGATGATGAACCACACGACGGAGTTGAGGATGTGGTGCAGTCCAAGGGGGATGAGCAGCTTGTTCGCGGTTCCGTAGATGCCGCCGCCGACGATGCTGTTCTCGTCGACGGCCTCGCCGACGGCGGTGAGGCCGTTGTTGAACAACGGGTAGACCAGGCTCATCAGGACGCCGACGACGAGTGCGGTCACCGCGGTGAGGATGGGGACGAGTCTGCGTCCGCTGAAGAAGCCCAGATAGGGCGGGAGTGCGGTGCGATAGAAGCGCTGCCACAGCAGCGCCGAGAGCAGCCCGATGACGATGCCGCCCAGGACACCGAAGTTGACCAGCGCCTGCTCCCCGGCCAGGTCCTTCTGACCTTCCAGGACGACCGGTGACATGGCCTTGAAAACGCCTTCCAGCACGAGATATCCCACCACCGCGGCCAGTGCGGTGGAGCCGTCGGCCTTCTTCGCGAATCCGATGGCGATGCCGACGGCGAAGATCAGCGGCAGATGTGTGAAGAGCGCTCCACCGGCGGCGGAGATGACGTGTGCGGTGTCCTGCAGTGCGGGGAAGCGGCCCAGGACGTCGTCCTGCCCCAGCCGCAGCAGCAGGCCTGCTGCGGGGAGCGTGGCGATCGGCAGCATCAGGCTGCGGCCGAGTTTCTGCAGGCCTGCCAGGCCCGGGCGGCGGCCGGTGGATGGGGAGGTGCTGGTGCTCATGACGACCTCGAAGGTGTGCAGGAGGGGCGGGAGAGCAAAGACGAGCCGGGCGGGGACACAGCCCGGGACGGCTTCCAGAGAAGCCAGTGGACAGGACCGGTACTATCTGGTCATGACCAGTTGACCCTCAATATGGTCCCGTCGCCACACAGGTGTCAATGCCTGTGGCGCCAGACGTGAGGAAAACCCTCACCCGCAGGCCGCCACCAACCCCCGGGGAGCCATCCCGCCTCCGGCGAAAAGATGCGTGATGCATACTGGTCATAACCAGTGGGGTCGCAGTACACCCCCGGACCGAGATTGGGGCCGCAGTGACCGCACAGCAGATTGCCGCCAAGGGCATGGTGCCCAAACACGCACAGCTCCGCGCGATCCTGGTCGACATGTGCACCAACCAGCTCTCTCCGGGCGACGCGCTGCCCAGCGAGCGCCAACTGTGCCTCGACCACGGAGTCAGCCGCGTGACGGTACGCGAGGCGCTCGGCCAGCTCGTGGCCGACGGCCTGGCGGTCCGCGTCCACGGGCGCGGGACGTTCGTGGCCGAGCGGGCGCACCGCTCAGAACTCCGCCTGGCCTCGTTCCACGAGGACATGCGCCGCCTGGGCCTGGAGCCGGGCACCGTGGTGCTGTCCATCAACCAGGACGCCCCGCCTCCCGCCACCGCCAGCGCGCTACAGATGAACGAGAAGCAGCAGGCATGGCATGTACGCCGCCTGCGCCTGGCCGACGGAACCCCCATCTGCGTCGAGGACGCGTGGTACAGCGCCGACCTCCTGCCGGAGCTGGACAGCGTGGACTTCACGATCTCGGTCTACGACACCCTTGCCTCGCGCTTCGGCCACCCCATCGACCGCGCGGAGCAGACGGTCGGGGCCGGGCCGGCCTCCTCGGAGACCGCCGCACTGCTGGGCATCCGCCCAGGCACCTCCATCATGACCTTCGACCGCATCGCCTACAGCGGCGACCAGCCCATCGAGCACGCCTATTCGTGGTTCCGCGCCGACCGCTACCGGCTGCACATGACCCTGACCGACTAGTGACAGAGCCGCCCCGGGAACCCCGGGACGGAGGCCGACAGACTTGACATGGACATGACTTTCCATCATTGCGTGCGGCACGGGAGTGGGGTACCTTGTGGTCATGACTGGTAATGACCAGTAGCCACTGACTCGCAACGTGATCCATTCGGAGGGGGCACCCATGTCCAAAGCGCAGCTGATCGTCGAGGGGCTCGGCGGGGCCGGCAACATCGCCGATATCGAGGCCTGCATCACCAGGCTCCGCACCGAGGTGAACGACACAGGCGCCGTCGACGTCGATGCCCTCAAAAAGGCAGGAGCTCTCGGGGTGCTGGTTTCGGCCGGCGTCGTGCAGGTCGTCGTCGGCGCCGAGGCGGACGCTCTGGCCGAGGACATCAAGGAGATCCTGTGAGCCTCGCCGTATACGCCCCGCTGACCGGTGATCTTGCAGCACTCGGCAAGGTGCCCGACCCGGCCTTCGCAGCTCAGATGCTCGGCTCAGGACTGGCGATCGAACCTTCCCAGGAGCTCGGGCTCCTCGATGTCGCGGCACCCGTCGCCGGCGTAGTGGCCAAAGCGCACCCGCATGCGTTCGTGATCAAAACCCGCTGCGGCACAGGTGTGCTGGTGCACGTGGGCATCGACACCGTTCGACTGAACCGAGAGGGCTTCCGCACACATGCGACCGAAGGAGAGCACGTCGAGGTAGGCCATGCCATGCTCACCTTCGACCCCGCCGTGGTCCGAGCGCATGGCCTGTCCGCGATATGCCCTGTCGTCGTGCTCGACAGCCGGCCCGGCTCGTCGCAGCCGCCCGCCGTCACCGGCCCGATCCGCGCAGGCGCACTCTTGTTCAGTTGGACCGCGTCGTGACGGGCGTGCGCAGCGGCCTGCGAAAAGGGCTCGCCGGCACGGCCTGCAAGGCAGTCCTGATGGATCTGGACGGGACGTTGGTGCTCAGTGAGGACGTGCACCGGCGTGCCTGGCAGGCGTTCTTCGACTCATGGGGAGTGAAGGTCACCGGAGCCGAGTACGAGCAGCACTACATGGGGCGACGCCCCGCTGACGTCATCACGGGCGTGCCAGGACCTTGGATTGGGACGGACGCGGTCGCCGCGCTTGCCACCATGACCGCCTTCACACTGGATCACGCCGACAGCGTTCAGGTGGTGCCCGGCGCCACCGAGCTCATCCGGCAGCTGCGCACGAAGTACCTCCTGTCCGTGGTCACCAGCGCCGGAGCCCAGTGGGCCCGGCACATCCTCGAGAACGTCCTCGACGTGCGCGGCCTGGTCGACGTCGTCGTCACCTCCGAGGACATCACCTGCGGCAAGCCGTCCCCGGAGGGCTACCTGAGGGCCTGCGCTGCCCTGCGGGTCCGGCCTGAACAGTGCCTCGCCTTCGAGGACTCGCCCTCGGGGGTCCGGGCGCTTGTCGCTGCGGGGGTACGCGACATCGTCGGTGTCACAACGACCGCCACCGCGGCCGACCTCACCCGCGCCGGAGCGCGCTGGGCCGTTCCCGATCTCACCCCCCGCAGCATGCAGCGCATACGCGGCTCCATCAGTACGAGGACAGGGGCCCCGGCAAGCAGTGACACGGAGGCCGAAGCGTGAACAGACTCGACGTGGCCGTGATCGGTGCCGGCTTCATCGCACGCACCCACCTGCCCGCATGGATCGCCCTCGGGGCACGGGTGCGCATTTTCTCGACTGACGGCCAAGCCGCCCAGCTCGCCGAAGAGTTCGCTGCCACCGAGGCTTCCACCTTGGACGAGGCGCTGGAGTGGGCCACGGTCGTCGACATCTGCACTCCCACCACCACCCACCGCGACATCTCCCTGGCCGCCTTCGAGGCGGGAGCGGACGTACTGTGCGAGAAACCCCTGGCGCTCGCCCCAGCTGACGCCATGGAGATGGCGTATGCCGCACAGAAGGCAGGCCGTCAGCTGTACCCCGGACACGTCGTCCGGTTCTTCCCCGCCTACGTACGGCTCCGCCACGCCCTCAACTCCGGTGCGCTGGGGCGTGTCGCGGTGGCCCGCTTCACCCGCACCGGCCGCTATCCGACATGGAGCCCCTGGTTCGCCGACCCCACACTCTCCGGAGGCATCGTCACCGACCAGATGCTCCACGACATGGACATCGCCAGGTGGCTGTTCGGAGAGGTGGTCAGCATCCACGCCACCCAGCGCGGACACCTCAACGCCCAGGCGCCCGAGGGCCCCGTGGCCACCGGCAGCGCCACCCTCACCCACGCATCCGGCGTCATCACCCAGGTTCTGGGCGTATGGGGCCCACCTGCCACCCCCTTCCGCTACACCTTCCATGTCGCCGGCTCCAACGGCACCCTCACCCACGACTCCCTCGCCCACCCGTCTCTGCGCCTGGTCGGGCAGGGGGGCACCGAAGCGGACGGTGTACCCACCGGCGACTTCGGTGAAGACCCGTTCACCACCCAGATCCGCGAGTTCGCAGCCGCCTTCAAGGGCGGGCCCGCCCCAAGGGTCGACGCATCGGACGGGGTGGCGGCCGTACGACTCGCCGCTGCCGCCCGCCAGTCCGTAGCAACCGGCCTGGCCGTTGCAGTCGAAGGCTCGTGTCAGCAAGAACCCGTGGAAGGAAACCGCCCATGAAGGTCGCCGTCCTGTCCTTCGCACACGTCCACGCCGCAACCTACATCGAGCTGCTGCGCGACCGCACAGACATCGAACTCCTCACCACCGACCCCGATGCCCCGCCCGGCGACCCGGCCCGCGGCAAGACCCTGGCCGATCAACTCGCCGTCTCCTACCGGGCAGGGTACGAAGAGGTCTTCGCAGAGCGCCCCCAGGCGGTCATCGTCACCAGCGAGAACGCCCGGCACCGGCAGCTCGTCGAACAGGCCGCCGCGGCCGGCGCACACATCCTGTGCGAAAAGCCCCTGGCCATCACGGAAGAAGACGCACAAGCCATGATCGACGCCTGCGAGCAGGCCGGCGTCAGCCTCATGACCGCCTACCCCGTACGCTTCCACCCGGCGTTCACGGCACTGCGGCACACCCTTGCCGATGGCACCCTCGGATCCCTCCTCAGTGTTCACGGCACCAACAACTCCAGCCCCCCGAGCCTGGAACGGCGCTGGTTCGCCGACCCCGCTCTGTCCGGAGGCGGCGCGATCATGGACCACACCGTCCACATCGCAGACCTCCTCGACGTCCTCCTCGACGGCGAACAGCCCACCCAGGTCTACGCAGTCGCCAACAGCCACCTCACCCCTGACGGCACCGACGAACCAGCTGTGGAGTCAGCCGGCCTGCTCACCCTCACCTACGCCAACGGGCTCGTCGCCACCA
Organism: Streptomyces sp. NPDC043812; assembly: GCF_056436245.1. Classification (NCBI taxonomy): domain Bacteria; kingdom Bacillati; phylum Actinomycetota; class Actinomycetes; order Kitasatosporales; family Streptomycetaceae; genus Streptomyces; species Streptomyces sp. NPDC043812. The sequence continues at coordinate 63,199 of NZ_JBWKCY010000034.1, read as the reverse complement.
TCGACTGCAGCTGGAGCCACCCGTCCTCCCACCCCACCTGGGGAGGCCTCACCCTCACCTGCGTCGGCGAACGCGCCCTGGCCGAGTTCGACGCCTTCCCACCACTGCTCACCGGCTACGACACCACCCAGGCCACCCCTCGCTGGGAACCCGCCGCCACCGACCTCAACGCCGCCATGCTCGACAGCTTCCTCACCGCCGCCCGCACCGGCCAACGAGCCCACCCCGACGGACACACCGGACTACGCACCCTGCAAACCGCCCTCGCCGCCTACCAATCACTCCACACCGGCCAACCCACCACCATCACACCAACCTGACCGGTCCACGAAGGACCGCCACCCCCCACCGTCCAAGCCGGCAGCGCATGTCCCCACATGCTGGCGCGCCGACCACTACAACCACCTCGCAAACCAGCAGTCACCACACCCACAGGACAAGGAAGCTCAACCATTGATGTACGGCATGCCCCCGCTGCCAGCGCGGCAGGCCCGGGTGACGGCGCAGAGCCAGGCGGCGGGTCGGTGGCGCTGCTCCACACGCTGACGAACCCTCGCGCCGCACCAAGGAAACGCCCCTCCCCCGCCGCACCAAGCAAGCACTCAGCGGGGCGCTGGCTGGCCCAGGGCGCACCTCGCCTCATTGCTCGAATTCAAGCCAGCACAGCCCTGCCCAGTGGCTGGATTTGGTGCCGTGCTGTGCGGCAGGTTCCCCCAGATCAGGGGCGATCCCACGGCGTCCCTCCCGGCCTCCCCACGGGAGGGCCGACACCTGCGGTCCCGTCATCGCGGCCCCACGCCCCCATTCGTGCGCCGAGTTCACGGCTGGCCACAGGCCTCACCACCCGTTCCGCAGCCAGGCATCGCAGCGCCCGAGCGCGGCTGATGTCCGGCCCAGGTACGCAGCTCCTCGAGGGCCGACCGCCCATCACCAAAACCTCCCCGGTTCACGCAGTTACTCCCGGTCCTGCCATGGCCGAGGCGCCGGAACAGGCCCTCGACCGTCACATTCGGGGCAGCCGGGTGGTGCTGGTGGCGTGGGCTGCGACGAGTGCGATCAGCGCACTGGTGTCGGGCTCAGCGGACGGCTGGGCTGAGAGGCCGTGAGTGCCCGGACCTCAGGGCTCGTGCAGCGCACGATGTGCACGCCGGACGCCAAGGCGGCCCTGCATCCGGGAATGGGGAGGAGGGCCGCCAGTGCCGCGGTCGGTCGCGGTCGGGTGCAGCCAGAGCGCGGTCTGCACCGTGATCCAACGACCGGCGGGCCCTGAGAGTTGCGTGAATGCCAGGGGCCGCCGGGTTGGCCCGTCACACCCCGTCAAGGTAGGTCGGAGATGTTCGTGCCTGAAGGAAGACTCAGCCCGGGAGGCAGCGACTGCAGACCGAACTGTGGTGGATGGGTGAAGTCGGCAACTTGGGACAGGTCGATGGTGCCGCCGCTGAAATGGGCGGGCGGTGCCGTGCGGTAGAGGGAAGGGAGGTGGTGTTCACTGAAGTTCACTGTGCTGCCGGTGAAGGCCGCGCCGGTGAAGTCGACGCTGCCGTCGGAGAACTCAGCGCCCTCGAAAGGGACTTCGCCCGCCGTGAAGGCAGCGTCTCGGAAGGTCACGCGAGCGCCGGTGAAGCGGGCATGGTCGAAGGTGACCCAGCCGCCGCTGAAGGCGGCACGGTTGAAGCGGACGGTGCCGCTGCGGAATTCAGCGAGCCGGAAGTAGACGTAGCTGCCTTCGGCGAAGTCGGCCTCATCGAAGATGATCTGGTCCGTTCCGTGGCCGGCGAAGACGGTCTTAACGAAGAGGATGTCGCCGCCGGTGAAGCGGGCGCCACGGAAGTCAGCTTCGTCAAGGACAGCGCCCGTGAAGTCGAGGTCGTGGCCCTGCCAGGACGCAGGCGCACCGTCGCGCAGGTGGGCGGCGATGATTCCCACGACAGTTACGCGTACCTCCCGCTCACGTTGCCACAACGCCAGCGCCTGATCGTCGATAGGTTGCTCGGGAGCATGCGGCATTCTCAGGTAGCCGCACAGCACGTCGATGCACATCTGGCGTTCCTGCGGCCATTCATCGGCGAGCCGTGACATGGCGTAGGCCCCAGCCATGCGTACAGCCGGCTGGTCCGCCCCGAGTTGTTCGGCAGCGGCGCCGAACCGTTCGATCAGCGCTTTGTCGTACTCACGGGCGTCGGTGGCTTCGCTGAGATGCTGGCGCCGGTAGGCAACCACGAGTGCCACTACGCCGCCGACTCCTGCGACAACAGCTAATGCGATCTTGATGGCGTCGTATGTGTCGCTGGGTTTGAGCGGGCCGGCTACCTGCAGTCGAGGTCTCCCCAGTGTCAGCCAGAGCAGTCCTGAGACTGCGATCGCTGCGGCCACGGCTAGGACCAGTACTACGGCGACGTGCAGGCCCAGGGGCCAGCGCATGACACCGCGCGGAGCCAGGTTCGGGTTCCTCTCAGTCGCAGTCAAACTCACCCCCTGGACAGATGACCTCGTCGGCGTTCACGCAGCCGAAGAGGACCGTGGGGACATCGCCGCCAGGAAACCACCTCATAACGCCCTCCCCCTCTTCTGCTGGTGGCCAGCGTGGCGTACCTCCAGCATGCGCACCAGAGGGCCGACACCACGGCTACTGGGTTCGGGCCCTGGCACGGGGAAATCTCGCTTCCGAGCCTGCACGCGCTTACGTCTTCGCGACGGAGCCGAACGGATCAGAGGTACCGCTCCCGGCCTTGCTCGGACGATCGCAGTGGACGATCACATGAGATTGGGCGGCAGCGTGTGTGCGGTGCTTTCGCTTCTCTGCTGTGCGGGCAGCATCCGGACCACGCTGGCACCTTGGGACATCTGGTGGCGCAGAAGCCAGGTCTCCGTCATCGAATGATCCAAGCTCGGGCGGGCCCGCCGTGGCGGGTCGGCCGACCAGCGGCGGGCCCACCGGGAGGGACCGCGGTATCCCTCGCGAGGGTGACGCCGGAACAGCCGCTGGGGTGATATCGCCTCGCACCAGGAGCCCCGGACCTCCTTGATCTCCCGGTTCACCGGTTCGGATCGTTTGAATGGCCGCCTCGACCGACGTGGGCTTCTCTTGAGACGGACCCGCAACAGCGTTCGACCGGGAGGTGGCCGATGTACAACATGTGCGCCGAACATGTAGCGACGGAGACCGGCACCGGCCTCCTGTGGCATGCCGTCGACGGCAACGGCAACACCATGTGCGCGCGGATCTTCAGCGCGGCACCGACACCGGACGGGGCGAGCGACCGTGAGGACTACTGCCGCAGCTGCATGAACGCCGTGGGCGACGCAGTTCGCTCTTCGTCTGTCGGAGATCCACACAGTCCGATTGCGGGAGGTCACCCCCATGGTCAGTAACACCTCCGAGCAACTGAACCAGCACGAGCAACCGAACCAGCACGGGCCGCGGCTGATCGCCCGATGGCGCGAGTCGGCAAGCCGGAACCTCAGCCCCACGAAGAGATCGCTGCTCGTGACATGGATCGCGTTCGGCGTCACGTGGGGAACCGTGCGGACCATCACCCACGGCATCCGCGGCGGCTGGCTGCCCTGGGGGAACATCTCCGCCGGCGGCCGGCACCTGCACCACTACAACATCGGCATCGGCACCCTCGCCGGCATCGGGATCATCGCCGTACGCGGCGACGAACGCGCCGTCGGCCACCCCGCCGTCGCCGGCGCCTACGGCGCAGGAACCGCACTCATCGCCGATGAATTCGCCCTGCTCCTCGACCTGCAGGACGTCTACTGGGCCAAGCAAGGACGCCTCAGCGTGGATGTCTCCCTCGGCATCCTTTCCGCACTCGGCGCATACCTGACCGCCATACCGTTCTGGCACGAGTGCGTCCGGGTGACCCGCCACCACATAGCCTCGGCCGCCAAGCGGAACCTGAGAACCGCCGGCTGAGTCGCCCGGGCCGCCACTACGCCCAGGGCAAGCCCGGCCGAGTCAGGGGTGGACGGCGCGAGTTGCCCGTTCGAGGGCGGTCTGCGCCTCGCGTACGGTCCTGTGCACGATCAAGATGCCGTACGCGGATGTCTGCTGAGCTGCGGATTCCTGACCTTGCGAGGGAAGCGCTGCGTCGCCCCGGTTCCCCGCTCGACTCCGACCGGTCGGGCATGCAAGGGGCACGGGAGCTAATCTTCCGAGTCAGGAATTCTGTTCAGATGTGTAGGCTTGGTCCATGGCACGGACGGGGCGGCCGAAGGCCGAGTTGAGGCTGTCGGATGAGGAACGGGCTGCACTGGAGGGGTGGGTGCGGCGTCGTTCTACGCCGCAGGCGTGGGCGTTGCGGTGCCGGATCGTCCTGGCCTGCGCCGAGGGTGACTCGAACAAGGACGTGGCGGCCCGGCTCGGTTCCACACCTCATGCGGTGGGCCGTTGGCGGTCCCGGTTCGTGCAGTACCGGATTGCCGGCCTGGGTGACATGCCTCGGCCAGGCGGACCCAGAACGGTTACGGACGAGCAGGTCGCCGCGGTGGTCACGAAGACACTGGAGTCCACACCGAAGAACGCAACACACTGGTCGACTCGGTCGATGGCCAAGGAGATGGGCCTGTCACAGTCGTCGGTGTCACGGATCTGGCGGGCGTTCGGCCTGCAGCCACACCGGTCGGAGACCTTCAAGCTGTCGACCGATCCGTACTTCGTCGACAAGGTCCACGACGTTGTTGGGTTGTATCTGGACCCGCCCGAGCGGGCGTTGGTGTTCTGCGTGGACGAGAAGTCGCAGATCCAGGCCCTGGACCGCTCACAGCCTGTACTGCCGATGATGCCCGGCGTTCCCGAGCGGGCGACCCACGACTACGTCCGTGCCGGCACCACCACATTGTTCGCCGCGTTGGAGGCCGCCACCGGCAAAGTCATCGGTTCCCTGCACCGCCGACACCGGGCCGAAGAGTTCAAGAAGTTCCTGATCAAGCTCGACAGGGAAGTACCTGCCAGCCTGGATGTCCACCTGATCTGCGACAACTACGCCACCCACAAGACCCCGGCCATCAAGAAGTGGTTGCTGTCCCATCCCCGGTTCCACCTGCACTTCACACCGACGGGCTCGTCCTGGCTGAACCTCGTCGAGCGGTGGTTCGCCGAACTCACCAACAAGCAGATACGACGAGGCGTTCACAAGTCGGTGCAGGCCCTGGAGAAGGACATCCGCAACTGGATCGCAGCCTGGAACACCGACCCGAAACCCTACATCTGGACCAAGACTGCCGACGAGATCCTCGAACGCCTCGCCTCATATCTGAACAGAATTCCTGACTCAGAAGACTAAGGACTGTCCTGTAAATGATCTCTGGGTCGTCTCGGGCGTGGTCGGCCGCTGTGTGATCCGCTGCTCTATCTGGCGAGGGTGAGGTTGTGCATCCGTGCGATGCCGAGCATGGCGTGGTGGACTCCGTCGCCTTTGAGGCGGCAGTCGCGGAGAATCTTCCAGGGCTTCATTCGGGCGAAGACGTGCTCGACACGCGCGGACTTGCTTGTGGGACTTGTTGTGCGCTTCCTTCCAGGAAGGCAGGTCTTCGCCCTTGCGTCGACGATGGGGCATGACCAGCCCCGTGCCGGGATAGCCGCCATCGGCGATCGTGAGTGTCCTGCCGACCGCGGCCATGGCGCCGGATTCCTCCCACGCCTTGCAGTCGTTGCGGTTCCCGGGCAGCGGTCGGCCGACGGCGACGACGAACCGCGTGTCGGCATCGACGACGACCTGGTGGTTGGTGGAGTACCGGCAGTTCTTCGACTGCTCGGCGATGGTGCGGTCGCGGGTGGGTACCAGGGTGCCGTCCACGATGAGCACGGTGTCCTTGCTGAACCGGCTGCGGGGTCGCAGGGCGAGCGCGGGACCGAGGTGGCCGATGATCCGGTCGGCCGCGGACTTGGAGATACCGAAGCGCGGCGCGAGTTGGCGCATCGTCATATTCGTCCGCCAGTAGGTCGACACGAGCAGTACCCGGTCCTCCAGCGGAAGGGACCACGGCCGGCCCTTGCGGACCGGATCCGCACCTTCACGGCGCAGCGCAGTCACCAGCTTCTTGAAGAAACGCGGGTTCAGTCCGCTGAACGGGGCTATCCAGGACGGCTCCGACGCCGTGATCACACCAGCCACCACAAGATCGTTTCATGGTGCCGGTAAGGCATCGAGAAGGCGGGGTGTCTCTCAAATGCGTCCGTGAGATCGTCGTGCTCATGATCGAGTCCTGGGTGATCGATGACGACAGCACTGCCCCGGTGCCGTCCGAAGTGGTGCGGGAGACGCTTCGGGCGAGGGTTAACAGCAGGCAGCTTGAGACGTGGCTGACCAGTTCGTCTGGTCGATCGCTGGCCTTCGTGACGAACACAGAGCGCGCGATGGTGGTGCTGGTCGATGGGGAAGACGGCGAGCAGCACGCCATAGACCCGGGAGCGGGCGGATCGAGCGAGGGGTTTGTCCTCTCCAATGGGCAGCATGATGAGTACCTGGACGAAGACACCGTTCTGATCGGTGAGGCCTTCAGGCTCGTGGAGCACATCGTCAGCACGGGATCCTGGCCTGCGGACGCGCGCTGGGTGGTCGTTCGCTGAAGTGTCGGCCTATCGCCGGGCCCAGATGACCTGGCTCAGCAGATGGGTTCGTCGGGACGGAAATAGAGCTCCTCGATGCCGCTGCCGTGCGCGAAGATGACCCAGTGGACGACCTCATAAAGTTCCTTCGGGACCGCAACATGGCGGACAACCACGCCTATGCCGAGGTGGCCCACCGCTTCGGTGGCGACGCCCTGCTCGACAGCCACCTACCGATGCTCGACCTGGTCGACATGCTGGCCAGGGAATACGACGCAATGGATCCGGCGGATGCACGCCACGCAGGTCTCGCGTACGCGCTGAACGTGCTCGCGCAGTCTTACACCGAGCACCCCGACTACCGCCGCGAGTGGCGTCCGTAGGCGCCGAGGCAGCCCGGAAATCGCGCCTACCGGGCGTCGACGAGGGCGACGGCCTCGGCGAAGTCGGCGTACGCGGGTTCGAAGGTGCGGGCGGCAACGAGGAACATCGAGCGGTCCGTCAAGGCCCGGGCGAGGCGTGCAGGGTCGTCGGGCAGGCGGCGGGCGAGCGCCACACCTTCGTCGAAGTACGGCTTGAACCGTTCCCCGAAGCCAAAGGGGTGGTTGCCTTCGCGGAGGGCCGCGCGGATGCTGATTCTGCGCTGGACGTCCACCAGTTCGGGCAGTCGGCCGGCCCACCGCAGTCCCGCCGCCTTCGTTTCGAGCCCTGGCAGGGTGCCGAGGAAGGCATCCCGCGTGTCGCTCGACCATCTGACGTCGGTGCCGAACGGCGGCATCGGGGACTCGGCGCTCGCAGCCGGTTCGTCGGCCCGCCCCGACAGGGCGAACAGGGTGACCCACCAGGCGAGGATGCAGCTCCAGTTCTTCGGCTCGCCCGTCGTCGCCAGCTCCTCCAGGACGGTGAGGGCCTCCCGCCGGGTGGCCGCGGCGTCCGCCCCGTGCCCGGCGGCCTCGCGCATCCGGGAGAGGTGCACCAGCTCCCAGGTGAGGATGGCCAGCGCCGTACGCTGCCCGGCGGCCTCGCGCCGGGTCTGGTCGAGGAGCTCGCCGAAGACGGCCGATGCCGCGGCGTGCAGGCCGGCGCCCTCCAGGTTCGCCGCCCACTCGACCATGTTCCAGAAGGAGTGCTCCGGTATGCCGTTCCGGGCTGCCTTCTCGTTGAGCTCCGCGGCCTCCCGGAACCGCCCCTCCTCGGCCAGGATGTTCGCCAGCCGCCCGCTCTGTCCGGCCTCGGCCAATTCCTCGCAGGCCGCGTGCCCCTCGGCTCGGCGTCCGAGAGCAAACAGGGACGCCTGGTAGGCGTCCAGGGCCCTGCACAGCCGTTCTGCCCGGGTCGGCGCCCCGGCCTCGATCCTCCGCGCGGCTTCGACCGCTTCGGTGGCAAGCGTCAGGTCCACCTCCGGGTCCCGGCTGCGGTAGCTCATCGAGAGAAGCGCGTCGACCAGCTTCGGCAGATACGCCTTCGGGCTCACCTCCGCCAGAACCCGGTACGCGTGGACCTGTTCGAGCAGGCGCAGCCGGCCGGAACCCAGCAGCAGCACCCGTGCCCGCAGCACCGCGTCGTGATCGATCTTCCCCATGCTCCCCCTGTTCTCCGGGTGATTCACGAAGGAGATTCTGGGAGTCGGGGAGCGGACCGGACAAGGCTCGCGAACTGTGCGTTCTGTCCTACGAATAACGGCGCTGACCTGTCATGATGGACATGCTCTCGTAGTAGTCCACCGGATGCGTGGCCGACGGTGACAGACCCCCCACCAACACGTCGTCCTCATTGCATGAGGACGACCAGCAGCCGCCGGGCTCCCACGGCCTCCCAGCCTGTGATGCGCATCGAGGAGTGACCGTCAGGGGATCCTCCGTATCGGGATCGGGCCGGTGGGCACAGCTGGCCCGGGCCGCTGCCGGGCATGCCAGAACGCCCCCGCCACGAGGGCGAGCGAGGCGGGACGGGGGCGGCTACGGGGTCGGGTCGAGATGCGGGACGTGGCCCGGCGGAAATGGTTGTACTTCAGGAGTGCCGCTCCCCCGCGCAGGGAGGCTGTCTGCAGGACGTGGGCGGCGATGGGCATCTGGGTGTGCGTCAACTCGACGGCTCAGCGGTTGTTCGCTCTCAGGTGGAGTGCGGCGTCCAGCGCGGCACGCAGGGCGGTGACCAGCTCGCTGATCAGCTCTGTCTCGCATGCGTCGGGGCGGGTGAGGCGTATGAGGGTCGCGTACTGCCCGGCGGTGAGTTCAACATCCGTGATCGCCACGTGTCGCTCTGTCCATGAGGAGCCTGAGAAGGGACAGCACTTCGACAGTGGTCCGGGAGGTCTGGCCGTCGGCGCCGACGCGGAATGTTCACGGGTTCGGGCAGCACCGGGCCTTCCTCGCGGGCCGAGTGTGGCGGGGTCTCAGCGCCAGTCGTCGATCACGTAGGCGTCGGGGTGGCTGTAGCCGGGTTCGTTGGGCCTGTGCATGGTCACGCCCTGCAACCAGGTGCGGAAACCGCGGTCGACCATTCGACGGTAGGCATCCGGGCGGCCCAGGTTCATCCCGGCGTCCAGTTGACCCAGTCCGCGCTCGGCGGCCAGCTGCTCGCACGCGCCAAGCAGTCGTTCGAACCGGTCGGCCGCCTCCGGGCCAGGGCGCACGGCGCCGAACTTGACGAAACACACGTCCTCGCCGGCCTCCGACCCGGCTCCGCAGTGGCAGACGGCCAGGCCATCGAGCTCGGAGCCGGCGCCCTGGAGCAGGATGGTGTCACCGAGCCCCTGCGCGTGCGTGGCCACGATCTCGCGTTCCAGGCTCAGGCCCTCGTACACGGCCCCGGTCAGTGCGCGACAAAGGCTCAGGGCGTGGGGCTGCTCGGCGGCGGGCAGCTGGCCGTACAGCACTCGGCCGGGGACTGCGGCACTGCCTGCCACCTGCTTCTTCATGATGGCTGTGAGGAATCGGGGCCAGAAACCGTAACGGCGGTAGAGCTCAAGGTGCTTGGGACTGTGCGAGAAGGTGAACAGGCCCAGGTGGCGGTTCTCCCAGGTGTCGAAGCAGTCCATGACCGGCTCCATGAGGCGCCTGCCGACGCCCTGGTCCCACAGGTCCGGACGCACGGTCAGCGGACCGAAGTACCCGACGCTGCCCCAGTTGACGGCGAAGTTCGATCCGGCGACTTCGCCCTCGACCGTCGCTGCGAAGGCCGCCTGTGGATCGGCCGCCCAGCGAGTACGGACGTAGTCGGCGGTCCCGAAGAACGTCTTCGGCTCGGGAGCCCCGAGGAACGTCCCGAAGGCGACCCTGAAGATCTCGTCGGCCCGATCCAGGTCCGCCTCACCCAGCGGGCGGACCGACACAGGGCCCGTGCCACTCTTGCGCTCCCCTGCCGGTGGGATCATCGCTCTCTCCTTCCCGACCCCCTGTTTCATCGCACCACGTGCGTGCGCCGCAGGCGAGGCGAAAGGTCCACCGAGACTCAGGGACCAAGGACCCGGCCGGTCTGCCTTGCCTGTCCGCCAGGAACTGCAGCTGTCACCAGGCCGAATACCGACCGGTCGAACAACGGCTACTACGGGTGCCGAGGCCCAGGAAGGCCACCCTCTGCCCGGGCGGGAGTCAGTCGACGGGTGCTGTCCGTTCTCGGGTTCTGGTCCCACTTCTGTGGAGCTCTCACGCTCTGTAACGTCTCGGGTCTGGATGGCCCTTTGTGACTCGTTGACAGACCTGTTTGGGATCATGCCCGCATGGACTTCGACCTCGCCCCACCAATCGGCGTTGGCCCGTTGCGGATCGGTATGACTCGGCAATCGGCAAACACGGCGCTGGACTCGCTCCGCGATCTCTCCGCGGTCTCGGAGTCCGACCGGTCGGGTCAGCACGTCTTCCGTCCCAGTGGACTGATGATCAGCATCCACTGCACGCGAGACATGCTCGAAGCCGTTGAGCTTGGGAGGCCGTCGACTCAGACAGACCGAGTCATCTTCCGGGGCCTGGACGTGTTCGCGATCCCGGCCCGCGAGCTGGTGCAACGCATGGGCGAGTACACCTCGATCGAGGCAGACCCCGACGACCCGGCGTCTTTCATCGCCTCTGACCTGCTCCTGAGCTTCTGGCGCCCGTTCGCAGCCGACGACGAGCCAGAGGAAGAGCAGGGCTACTTCTTCAACTCGGTCCTGCTGGCACGGCCTGGCTACTGCGACACCCCTGCTCAGGCTGCGGAGCGACTCCAGCAGAGGTCGTGACGTGCCGTCAGGATGCCGGCAGGACTCGTTTCCGCAAGAGCCTGAAGCCGGCCCGGCCGTACATCTGGCGCTTGATCATTTTGATCCGGTTGACGTGGCCTTCGACGACGCCGGAGCTCCACGACAGTGTTAGGCCGGCGGTGACGGCGGCGAGATCGGGTTCGAGGCCGTTGACGAAGGTGTGGAGGCTGGGCAGGTCGATGACGCGGACCGCCTTGATCCATTGCGGGAGCTGCTCACCCTGGAGCTGGGTGAGCATGCTCCCGAACGCTCGGACGTGTCCGGTGAGGGCGTCCAGTTCGGGGCAGCCAGCGAGGACGGATTTGAGCTTCAGGCGCTCGCTCTCCGGCAGGGTGTCGGGGTGAGTCAGGATCCAAGCCGGTGACCGTGCGTGGGGACGGCAGACGGGCTGCAGGTGCGATCGGGGATGTGCGAAACGGCTGAAGGTAGGCGCGGACGGCTCCGTAGCCGCCCGTTGCCTTGTTGTGACGCCTTCGCGGCAGGCGTCACAACAAGTCGGGTGCACTCTCCTGGGCGGGATCCTTGGATGCCGGGTGATCTGGACCGCCGGCCGGGGCGGCGGCACGCAGCGCCGCTTCGACCCGGCGGTTGCTGGTCATGGATGCCGTGACGGCCGTCATCGCCAGGAGGAGGACGGCGGCGGCGTAGAGCGGGGTGCGGATGTCGTAGGCGGTGGCCAGCCAGCCGCCGAGGAAGGCCCCGATGGGGGCGGCGCACATGGCCAGCATGCGGGAGGTGGAGGCGACCCGGCCCATGAAATGGGCCGGGACGATCGCCTGCCGGAGGGAGGGCCCGAGCACCATCGTGGCGCCCATGCCGGCCCCGCAGACGGCGAGCGCCAGCCCGGCCACATACGGGTTCGGGGCAGCGGCCAGGCCCAGGATGGCAAGCCCTTCGACGGCGGCTGTGCAGGTGAGTGCGGTGCCGGTGCCGAGTCGTCGGCCAAGGTAGGAGGCGATGCCTGCACCGAGCAGGCCGCCGGTGGCCTCCGCCGTGAGGAGCAGGCCGAAGCCGTAGGTGTCGATGCCGAGGCGGTCGTGCGCGAAGAGGGCGAGTACGGTCTCCACGGCGAGGAAGGCGATGTTCCCGACCGCCGGGCGGAGCGCGAGCCCGAGCAGCAACTGATCCCGGAAGACGTACGAGGCCCCGGCCCGCGCCTGCCGAAGCAGCGACTCGCGCACCTCCGGCACGGGCCGGGGCATGGCGGGCAGCGTACGTACGAGCAGTGCGGAGAGCATGAACGACAACGCATCGGCGAGCAGAGGAACCGCCCGCCCGAGCGCGAGCAGCGCACTGCCCGCAGGCGGCCCCGCGAAGCCGGACATGGCGGTCTGGGCGCCGCGCAAGCGGGAGTTGGCGCGCTCCAAGAGTGCGGGGTCGCGGCGGAGCAGATCCGGCAGATAGGCCGTGGCGGCAGTATCGAAGAAGAGTCCGCCGAGGCCGAGCAGGAAGGCGACGGCCGCGAGCAGCGGAATGCTCAGCACGTCGAGCACGGCCGCCGCCGCGGGTATCGCGAGCAGCACCGCACGTGCCGTGTCCGCGACCCACATCGTGCGCCGGCGGTCCCAGCGGTCCACCAGCGCACCGCCGAGCACCCCGAAGAGCAGCCACGGCAGCGTCCCCGCGGCCGTGACGACGGCGAGCGCCATCGGATCCCGCGTCAACGTCAATGCGAGCAGCGGCAGCGCGGCATGCGACACCCCGTCACCGAGCGAGGACACCGTCTGCGCAGTCCACAGCCGTCCGAACCCGGTCGGCAACTTCCGAACGTCTGAGGTCACTTGGCGTCCCCTTCGGCCTGCTCTCGCGGCGCCGGCCGGAACAGTGCGAAGACGAGTGACGCGTCCGGCAGCGACGGATCGGACAGCTCCCTGTACTCGTCCGCCAGAGCCTGCAACCGCGCCCCCAGCTCCGCGAACTGCTCCTCGGTGAGCCGCAGATGCGCCATCCGCACATGCCGCTCGCCATCCACCGGCGCTGCCTCCAGGTCCGCCACCGCATGCCGCATCAGCACATCCGGGCCTCCCTCGCCCGGATCCGGTAGCACGATCGCCCGCGCGACCATCGCGTAATACCGCTCGGTGACCCCCCGCACCTTCCGCGTCCGCACCACCTTCACCAGGCCGACCCGCTCCAGCAGCCGCACGTGATAGCTGGAACTCCCCTTCGCAAGGCCCACTCGCTCGGCGATCTGCGTAATCGTCGCGGGCTCGAAGCGGAGCACGGCCATGATCCGGTGCCGCGTGAGATTGGAGACGGCGCGCAACTGCTCGTCAGTGGTGACGTGAAACGTCTCGGGAAGATCATCGGTAGGCATGCGAGCAATGGTCAACGATTCTTGACCATTGAGCAAGGGGATTGCGCGCGGATCGTCATCGGCACCAACGAGTGCCTCGTCGCCGCCCGCGCCCGCGGCCGGGTCGGCGGACGCCCCAGCGTCGCCACCGAGGAGATCATCCGGGCCGCCCGTGACCTGCTGCCCGACCCGGGCCGCTCGATCACCTCGATCACCAAGCTGCTCGGCGTCTCGCCGGGCACGCTCTACGACCACATCCCGGACTGCGCGAGCTGCGCGTCGGCGCAGTGCCCCGCCAGGCGGTTCTGCTCCGGCTCGGTCGGGTGGCCGCGGGCGTGGCGGCCGGAGGCGGTGACGAAGTCGACGCCTGTGACCTGCTCGATCAGCGTCGCCTTCGGCGAGGTCGCGTAGGCCATCCACAAGCCGGGCTGCACAGCGCTTCCCGGGGAGGCCGGCTTGCACACCAGCGGAAAGCCGACTGTGTGCGCCGCCTTCAGCGCCTGGTGATAGCTGTCCGCGTGCGAGCTCCGCTATTGGGCGCCCCAGCCCGGGCCAGGAGTTCTGCGGTGTGGTGCCGCATCGTGCTTGCCGCGAGTGTGGCTGCGAGCGGCCGGGGCAGTCCGAAGTCGTGTCGCCGACGAGAGACGATCACCGAGAACCGGCTTGGACGGGACTCTATGATTTTGGGCTGCGTGAGATCCGGGCGCGGGTGGAAGGGCCGTCCCACGCGCCTGCTGCGCGTTCCTGCCTGCACGCGGGTATGAAGTCACACATGGACGCTCAAGCCCGCGCCCCTCGGATCCACCGGGACCCGCACGGTCATTCGTCGCCGGTGGCGGGCGCGTCGTCCCAGGCCAGCGACGACATCCTCCACCCTGACGGGGTCCGGAGGAACTGGGTGGTCTTGTGGCCGGAGCCCTCGAACCACTTACCGCAGTGGAAGCCGGACTTGCGGTATTCGCTGAACCGATGCGCGATCGATCCGAAGATCTCGGTCCGCTCAGCGACCTCCCATTCGGAGAACTCCGTCAGCGTCCCGTCGGTGAGCATCCTCTGCCGCGGCTCGATGAACGCGTCGAGGTCGTAGATCACGGGCTCGTCCCCGACGTTCGCGACGATCCTCCCCTGCGGAATGAAGACGTCGCGGATGACGCCGAGGTCCGGCCGACTGTCGCCGGTGTTGGTGAAGGCACCGACGAACACGCGCATCAGCTGGTCGAGCTCGGCCTGGACGCCGGACACGGACACTTCCCCGAGAGGCGGCCATTCTTCGGACAGGACCGACCAGACTTCGCTGTCCCGCCGCACACCTCGGTACGAACAACGCTGCCGCAGCACGCCGTCGCGGGTCATGCCCAGCCGGCGCGCGACGTCGATGCTGCGGGTGTTGCCCGACGTGACCCACCATTCGACGCGGCTCATCCCGCGTTCGTGGAAGGCCCAGTCGATCAGCGACCGGCATGCCTGGGTCACCAGGCCCCTTCCCTCCCCGGCCTGTTCCAGCCAGCAGCCGATCTCACACACCCCGGAGGCGCTGTCGAAGCGGGTGAACATGACGCCGCCGACCAGCGTGCCGTCCAGCCAGATCCCGTAGATCCTGCCGGCGTCTGCGGCCAGGCGGTCGGCGTATCGCTGGAGGGAAGCCGTGGCCGAGACGAGGTCGGTGCTGAACGTCGCCCAGGGTATCCACGGGTCCACCACGGTGCGGGCGCGGTCGATGTGGGCGAGGAACTCCGGTGCCTGCCAGGGCTCCAGGGTGCGGAGTTGGGCATGGTCGCCGAGCGGCAGGGTGAACATGGCAGTCTCGCTCTCTGGGTGCGTAACAAGCGTTCGGTACGTAAGGTGGCAGTATGTCGCCCGCACCCGGAGACCGTGAAGCCCGCCGCAAGGACGTATCCGAAGCGGTGTGGCACGTACTCGCCGACAAGGGGTTCGGCGGGCTGACCCTGCGTGCCGTCGCCGCCGCGAAGGGGGTCTCGACCGGGATGCTCATGCACTATTTCCCGACCAAACGGGCCCTGATCACGCACGCCCTGGACCTGCTGGAGAAGCGCACCGCGGAGCGTCCCCGCCGCGCGCGTCCCGCCGCGGGCCTCGCCACCGTGCGCGCCATGCTCCTGGACATCCTTCCGCTGACCCCGGGCGACACCGCCCGCAGCCGCATCTGGGTCAGTTCCTGGGACCTCTCCCTCGCCGACGACGGGCTGACCACAGAACAGGCCGACCGCTACACCCGGCTGCGCTCGACGATCCGCCCACACCTCGAAGCCGCCCGCGACCTTGGTGAGCTCCCCACAGACGCCGACCCGGAACAACTCGCCGCCACCGCCGTCGCATTCACCCACGGACTCGTCGTCCAGGCACTCTTCGACCCCGGCCGATTCCCCGAGGACGTACAGATCACGATGCTCGACGACTTCCTCACCTCGACCGCGCTGCCCCGACCCGACACCGGCAAACGACCGGCCCCTTCCCAGTAGCGCGGCTCCATAGGACCCCTGTCCCGCCCGGCAGTGCCCGTCCTTGAAGAGAAGGGGCCCTCCCCCAGAGTTGCGGTTCACAGGTCCACTCTTTCTGATCGGGTGCCACCACCGGCCAGCCCGGTGACAGGCGCGCCCCACTGATGACGGGCAGACCTGGACCGCCAACTGGTGCATTCGCCTCACGCGCCGCGACGGCTGGCAACGGGCCCGCGGTCACCCGGCCGGCCGGTTATCCGAACAGTGCTCTCCTCGGCCGCTACACGCCCGCCGGCCGGCTGCGTCTCGTCGCCCGCACCACTCCCCTGCGCCGGGCCCAGCGCCGGGAGGTCGGCGCCCTGCCCACTTCCGCAGGACCGGGGCATCCGTGGTGGACCGTGCGCCGGACCACGCACTGGGGCAGCCGCGAGCTGCCCGTCTTCACCTGTGTCACCCCCGACCTGGTTGTCGAGTTCCTCGGTGACACTGCTGTTGACCACGGCCGCTGCCGTCATCCCGTCCATCTGCAGCGTCTTCGAAACGACCTGATCCCGTCAGACGTGACCGCCTTCGGCTGAGACCACCCCGCCCTGGGACGCCGCGGCGTCCGGCACAGCCGTTTTTCTGGGTGTCTGGTCGCTAGGTGATGGTGACGCGCAGGACGTACGGCTCGCCGCGGCTGATCGCTTCCGCCTGCTCGCGCAGGTCGGCGGGCGTGAATTCGAGCAGCGCCTGGTCGGCGGCGCGGCGCGGCAGGGGCAGGATGTCGGCCGGAGGTTGTCCGCGATGCGTGGTGGCGAGTTCTGCGAAGGCCTGCTGGTAGGGGGCTCCGTATGCGCTGTTGCTGTCGGCGAGCAGCCGTTCGAGGTGTCGCCGGTCCATCCTGATCTCGCCCATGGTGTGCTCCCACGCCGTGGCCTGGCCTGTCCGGGCCTGCACCATCCGACGCTACGAGCAGCCTCTGACACTCTCGCCGGCCTGCCCCAAGTCGCCGTCGGCGCATTGGGCCGTGGGCGGTAGCAGTAATGCCAGTTGGGATCGTGCGGTTCGATGCCGAAGGGCATCCGGCCGAAGGTACAGGCTGCCCTGCCACGTCTGCGCGTAAGGAGGCCTTCCCTCCTCGTTCGCTTCCACCGTGGCGGCGCCGCCGTCGAGCGGGCCGCCCTCGATATCGATCGTGTACGTCGTCACAGCCCCACCGACGCCTCTACGCACACACCGGTCGGTGGGGGCGGCGCTTCGCACGGGGGCCGGACCGCGCGGCCAGCGTCGCGCGGTCCGGCCACCGCACAGCTAAAGCTTCGTGACGTTCTCCGCCTGGGGGCCCTTGGGTCCCTGGGTCACGTCGTACTCGACCAGGTCGTCCTCGTACAGCTCCTTGAAGCCGGTGGTCTGAATGGCGGAGAAGTGAACGAACACGTCCGGGCCGCCGTCATCCTGCGCGATGAAGCCGAAGCCCTTGTCCGCGTTGAACCACTTGACCTTGCCAGTCGCCATGCTGCTCTCCTCCAGAGTCGGTCGGCGCCACCGTACCGCCCCTGAACTGCCCGTATGGAGAACGACGCGAGGTCGCGCCGTCGCCGCGCTTCGGCTTCACCCAGAGCGCTGCCGCCCGCCACAGGACCGGTGATCAAATTCCGGGGACGAACCTGTCGGTCGTCAGGTCGTGTGACACCTTCGCCGTCACAGGACGGCCTGCTCCGCTGTGACTGAGCGCTTCAGCCGGCGGATTGGCGCGCCAGTTGGCGGAGCTGAGCGCTTGAGTTGGCGGATGCTCTTGGGGTGGGGTGGAGAGGGGTTCGTCGAGGGCGGGGGGGGTCGCCGGCGTCGATGAGGGTGGTGATGCGAGTGGCGTACTCGTTGAGGACGTGTCGGAAGCAGCGCATGAAGGGTCCGTTTTGGGAATCCGGGGGTGTGCGGCGGCGCGGCCGCCGGGCCGCCTGCCGACGCGGGTCGGCAGGCGGCCGGCCGCCCGGGCATCGTCAGGAATCGGACTGCTGAGCGCTGCGTCACGTGAAGAAGCCCCCGCCAGACTTCACCGGGCGGGGGCAGGGGCAGTCAGTCGAGGTCGATCGTGAAACGCCTCGTGCCCGGAGCGATCGTGTCGGCGTGGATCGAGCCACGAGCCCGGTCGTATTGCCCGGTGCCGCCGGTGATCCCGTTGTCGAACGAAGGGGGAGGGCCCGGGTTGAGATGGCCGAAGACCATCCCCTGCACGGAGAGCTGGCCGCCCGGGAGGGTGTAGGTCACGACGCACACCTCCGCTCCGCCGTTGTCGACCCGGGTGGTGTCGCAGGTGCCGCCGGTTTCGCCGACCTGGTTGCCGTACTGGTCGAAGAGGATCGAGCGGAAGACGGTCCGATCGCCCTGGGCGGGGCTGTCGCCGGGGTTGACGGGGAAGCGCGTCTGCTGCGCGAGCCGGCCGATGAGTGTGATGACCTTGTCTTTGCCCTTGGCGTGGGCCGAATCGGTGTCGGTCGCGGCGGCGCCCGCGACAGGGGCGCAGGCGAGAAGGGTAACCAGCGCAGTGGCCGTGCCGAGACAGGCTGCTCTGATGGGGCGCATCACGCGACTCCTGAGGTTGATGCTCATGGATGGTCCGGTGACGCATTCATGACCTCAGCTCCGCCGCGCCCAGCGCGACCACCGGAGGATCCGACCAATCGAACGAGCCCGAACGAGAGACGGCCCGCCCGACCTTGGTCTTCGGTGGCACCGGCGCCCCCACCACGCAGAGCACTCGATGCTCCCGCCACAAGCCCCCAAGTGACTCCCGAACTCGGTTCTGGCACAGATCTAGTCGTCGCGAAGCGTTACCCCTGGTCCACGAGCTCCTTGCCCAAGGCCACTCACGGCGGGCGTGACCATCGAACCAGTGACCGGACTCGGCACGTCGCCGAGCGAGACCCCGTCGCCCGCCACAAAGGTTGAGCTTCCGGAACCTATCGGCGGGTTACTTGCGCCCTCGTGTCCGAGGTAGGACTACTGGACCGTGATCCAGGTCTTGTCGCGCTCTTGATTGCGCTTGCGTTCGCTCCCACTCTCCTCGATCACACGCTCTCTTCCCGACGGACGGAGAAGGCACCCGCGGCAGCCGCCAGGACTGCCGCCTCCGCGGCCCGTTCCGGGAGTTTCGGGTCCGGATCGGCACGCAGGAGCACCAGCTGGTGGTAGAGCGGCGCCGTGGCGGCGATCAGCAGGCTCCGCGCGTCCGTGTGCTGTGCGGGGAGTTCGCCGCGCTCGATGGCGCGCTCGACGAGGATCTCGCACTGGGCGTACCGGTCCGTCCACAGCTGCGTCTGGGCCCGCGCGGCCTGTTCGAAGTGGAACGAGGCGGCCATCAGGGCGACGGCGAACGACGGCTGTACGACCAGAGACTCCTCGATCTCCTGGTTGAGGGCCGTCAGATCGCCGCGCAGCGAGCCGGTGTCCGGCGGCTGCCAGTCGATCTCGCCGGCGGCGTCGATGACGTCGACGAGCAGGCCGCCGACATCGCGCCAACGCCGGTAGACCGTGGCGCGGTGCACTCCGGCCCGCGTCGCGACACCCTCCATCGTGAGTCCTTCGTGACCGCCTTCAGCGAGTTCGGCGCGCACCGCATCGAGAACCTGGGCGCGGATGCGGGCGGTGCGACCGCCCGGACGGCGGTCCGACGTCGTGTCCAGCGGGTCTGTCATCGGCAATCAGTATCCGGTTGATCAAGGCGGCAGGGCTGTGCCAGCATCTTAACGCGACAGTTGTCGCTCTATGCCCACTGGAGAGGAACCGCCTCCGCGATGCCGCCCGTTCCCGCTGACCCCACCGCGCTCCACCCGATGCCCGAGCACACGCGCGTGGTTCTGCTCAAGCCGTTGGTGAAGTCGCCGCTGATCGAGGTCGGTGACTTCTCCTACTACGACGATCCGGACGACCCGACCGCGTTCGAGACGCGCAACGTCCTGTACCACTACGGTCCCGAGCGGCTTGTCATCGGCAAGTACTGCGCGCTGGGGACGGGCACCCGGTTCATCATGAACGGCGCCAACCACCGCATGGACGGTCCTTCCACCTTCCCGTTCCCCGCCATGGGGGGCTCCTGGGCGGGGCACTTCGACCTGATCACCGACCTGCCCGGCCGGGGCGACACGGTCGTCGGCAACGACGTGTGGTTCGGCCACGGCGCCACGGTCATGCCCGGTGTACGCATCGGTCACGGCGCGATCATCGCCGCTGGCGCCGTGGTCACCGGCGACGTCCCCGACTACGGCATCGTCGGCGGCAACCCCGCCCGGCTCATCCGCACCCGCTACGACGCTGCGGACATCGCCCGGCTCCTCGCCGTGGCGTGGTGGGACTGGCCCGTGCAGCACATCACCAGCCATGTACGGACGATCATGTCGGGGACCGTCGCCGACCTGGAGGAGGCCGCCGCGCAGATCGACCAGCCCTGACACCCCGTCCTCGCCACACCGCCCGCACCCGTCCCGCGCCAAGAACGAGTGATCGCCCATGTCCCGTCGCCGCGCCCATATCGCGATGGTCGGCGTCCCCATCGTCAGCCATGTCCTGCCCAGCCTCGCGCTCATCCGTGAGCTGGTGGCCCGCGGGCACCGGGTCACCTACGCCAACGACCCGTTCGTGGCCGACCGGATCGAGTCCGCCGGCGCGGAGCTGGTGCCCTGCACCTCCACGTTGCCCGTCGCGGACAACGACTGGCCTGCCGATCCCATCGCCGCGGCGAGCCTCTTCCTCGACGACGCCGTCCAGGCGCTCCCGCAACTGCGCGCCGCCTACGACGACGATCCGGCCGACCTGTACCTCTACGACATCGGCGCCTATGCCGCGCGCGCCCTCGCCGAAGCGCAGGGGCGTCCCCTCGTGCAGCTGTCCCCGACGTTCGTCGGCTGGGACGGCTACCAGGAGGAAGTCGCGGCGCATCTGCGGAAGCTGCCGGGCGCCGACGCGTACCGGGACAGGTTCGCGCGGTGGCTCGCCAAGTGCGGTGCGACCACCACGGACGTGGACTCGTTCTCCGGCCCGCCCGCCCGGGCCCTCGCCCTGATCCCGCGAGCGATGCAGCCGCACGCCGATCGAGTCGACACCGACACGGTGACCTTCGTCGGTCCCTGCTTCGACACCCGAGCGGACACGGACGGCTGGACCCGCCCGGCGGCGGCGGACAACGTGCTGCTGATCTCGCTCGGCTCGGCGTACACGCGCCAGCCCGCGTTCTACCGCCAGTGCATCGCGGCCTTCGGCGACCTGCTCGGCTGGCACGTCGTACTCCAGATCGGCAAGTACACCGACCCCGAGGAACTCGGCACCATCCCGCCCAACGTCGAAGTGCACTCCTGGGTCCCACAGCGGGCGATCCTGGAACAGGCCGACGCCTTCGTCACCCACGCTGGCATGGGCGGCTGCGGCGAAGGGCTCCTCGCCGGCGTTCCCATGATCGCCGTGCCGCAGGGAGCCGAGCAGTTCATGAACGCCGACCGGCTCGTGGAACTCGGCGTCGCCCGCCGTGTGGACACCACTGATGCTACCGCCGAGACCCTTCGCGCGGCGCTGAACGACCTGGTCACGGATCCGGAACGCGTCGACCGGTCCAAGCAGTTGCAGGCCGCCGCCCGGGCCGAGGGCGGCACCCCGCGCGCTGCTGACCTCATCGAGAACATGCTGGCCGCCGCCGAGGGCCCCGCGCTCTGAGCACTGCCGCTTCCCTTCCCCGGCTGCGCCGTCCTCATCCGAGGACCTGTACTTGCAGGACAAGCGCGGGAAGATCACCGCCAAGGGCGGGGCGCCGGAGTGGATTTGGCGCTGAGCGACAGGCCGGTGTCGGCAGGCTCGTTGACCTCCGCGTGGCGTCGTCGGACCCGGTCCAGGAGCGGGGGGTCTGAGGCGTGACCAACGGTGGGTTGGACTCTGGTCCGGCTGGTCGCCGTAGGCACTCACGGTGCCGACGGCAGGTCTTCTCCACGGCCGCCGAGAGGTTCTGGAGGAGGTGCCACCGATCGGCCACTTCCAGCGCGTCCGGAGCGGCCTGCCGGATTGCCTTGGTGAGTGCCATCGAGCGGTCTCGTCAGATGATCTCGGCGCCGGGATGCTCCTGGGGCCAGCCGGCGACCGTGCCAGTTTCTCGACCGGCAGCACGTCCACCGGCCTGGAGGACTCGACGTCGACGAGGACGGTGCCGTAGGTCCGGACTTGCG
The DNA here is from genome assembly GCF_056436245.1 of Streptomyces sp. NPDC043812. NCBI lineage: Bacteria > Bacillati > Actinomycetota > Actinomycetes > Kitasatosporales > Streptomycetaceae > Streptomyces > Streptomyces sp. NPDC043812. The sequence goes on along the minus strand of NZ_JBWKCY010000034.1, from coordinate 41,460 downwards.
GAACGCGAACTCGTCGATTCCGAGGATCCGTGGGGCCTGGGCCGGCACGGGCTGAGCGGCCAACTGCCTCAGGCTGGTCGTCCGCCGACCATGGATCCGCAGCCTCGTGCCTAGGCGCTGGCCCAGGCGGCCGCCGAGCTCCACGGCGACCGCTCTCATGGCCGACCGGGCCGCTATCGAGGTACGAAGGCGCGGCTCGGTCAGGCCCGCCACCTGTTCCACGCTGTCCGGCGTCGGCACTGGCTTTGATCACAGAAGAACCGACGCACGCGGAGTCGGACGATCATCCGGTGACCGCTGACGGGCAGCCCGGTTATGTGACGCCAGTAGCGGCTGTGAACGCGTGCGGCAGGATGCTGACGCTGAGGGCATGGTCCTGGGGGTCCGCAGCCCGCCGCGTCGATCATCCAGTTGTCGTCCGCGACGACGGCCTGGCGCACCGTGAGGTTCAGGCCCGGGAAGAGGAAGTCTTCGAGTGATTCCAACTTCGTGTCGACGTCATCCCCTGGCGGAACGATCCTGCGGTCCAACCCTTCGAGGGCCAGCCGTCAGGGGGTGACGTCCAGGGCACGAGTGATCGTCTGGACCGTCGTTCGCCACTGTTGGACATCACTGCTCTCGACCCAGCCTGCGGCCAACTCCGAACCGTCCTGCAGAACACAACGAAGTGCCTGCCCGGCCACGGGCCGGAGCGAGAGCGGCAGGACAGGCAACGGCTCAGAAGGACCGTCATCAGGATCGATCACTACCTTGCTGCCCGGAATCTGGGCCGCGACAAGAGCAGCAGCGGCAACGGCTTCGGCCCCGTCCCCACCATCCACGCGCGAACCTGAGTCCACCACTCGCTGGAAAGCCCTCGCCATCGCTTCAATGACCTGCTCAGGGGACTTCCCTACAAGGCCGTCGATGAAGTCTGCGGCCAGGTCGCTGGGTCAGTTCCGGGTGCGGCGGCGCAGCCGGTGGGTGACTGCCCGTTGGGACAGGGGGCCGAGTCCTTCCAGGGCCTGAGCGAGGACGGCGAGCTGTTCGAGCGAGTCCAGGGCGCGGGTGGCGCCCTCGGGGTCGACGCCCTCGTACAGTTCGATGCCGACGAACGAGGCGGCCGCAGCACGGGCCAGCCCGGCGGGGTCGGCGAAGGCGGCCAGGGGGGTCGCGGCGAGCAGCCGGGTCAGGACGGCCTCCAGCTCCTCGATCCACAGCGCGAGCCCGGCGGAGGTCGCGGCCGCGAGGGCGGGCGCGGTCTGCCCGGCGGCCAGCAGCTGGCCGAGGACGGCCACCTGGCCGGCGGCCCGTTCCTCGGCGTGCATCGCGCGGGCGAAGGTCAGGAGTTCCGTGAGGGAGTCCAGGGCGGCGAGCCGCTCGCGGTAGCGGGAGACGCGCTGCTCGGCGCCGTGCACGCAGGCAGCGGCGAGGAGCTCGTCGACGGAACCGAAGTGGTAGAAGATCAGCGCCTGGTTGACCCCGGCGGTGGTCGCGATCGAGCGGGCCGAGGTCTTGGCGATGCCCTGCTCGACCAGGGTGCGCAGGGCCCCTTCGAGGAGTTTGAGGCGAGTGGCCCCGCCGGACGCGCTCACGCGCGGGCCTCCTCGCGGACGGGCCGCAGGCCGCCGCGGAGTCCGCTCCCGCCCGCGTCGACGTACTCGGCGGTGAAGGAGCCCTCGTAGCCGAAGAGGAAGCCGAAATGCCGGTTGGTCACCCGCACCCGGATCCGGAAGCGGCCGGTGCTCTCGTCGAACGACTCGCGGACCACGGCTTCGCCTCCGATCAGGGACGGGACGCGAACATCGACGGGGCCCTCGCGGAAACGGTGCTCGCCGGAGCGGATGAGGAGCGAACCGTCGGGTTCGGCGCTCATGTGGAGGTCGCTGGCGAGGTGCTGGTGGGTGCCGAGGTAGTCGAGGACGCAGTCGCGCTCAGGGCTGAAGACCATCGTGGCGTCGAAGCGGTGGGGGCCGTCAGGCAGTTGGAAGGTCCGCACGAAGGTGACGGTCTCGCGGCCGAAGGAGTCCACGTAGGGGAAGTTCTCGATGACGAAGGGCACATGGCGCCCCTCGCGCGGGACGAGGATGTTGCGCGTCCCGCCGAGCCGGAGGAACGGCTTGACGAAAGGGGCACCGTGGCGGATCCGCTCCATCGTCCCGCGCCCGACGCAGGCTTCGCCGCTGTCGAGCCCGACGGAGAAGCGCCGCCGGATCTCGGGGTGCAGGCGGCCGAAGTCGGCGCCCATGTGGGTGTGAAAGATCGAGGTCACGAGGACTCCAGGATGGCGAGCAGCCGGGGGGCGCGGACGCGCTCGGGAGGCGTGCGTCGGCAGCGGCGTGCAGCGGGGGTGCCGGGCAGCGGGGGCAGCAGGGCGGCGAGGACGGCGGTTCCCGCCGCGACGGCGAGCGGGGCGACGGGAGAGGCGAGCAGGGCGGCGAGGACCAGGGCCAGGCGCAGGGTGCACTCGCCGAGGGCGCGGGCGAGGGCGGCGCGCGGGTGGGTCCCGCGTTCGCACCACAGCCGCAGCCGGTCGAAGGACCAGGCGGTGGCCCAGCCCATGAGCGGCCGGAAGACCAGCCGGTCGGCGACGGCACCGCAGCGGCCCCAGCGCGGGCGGTAGTCATAGCCCGTCAGGAAGCGGACCCCGGTGGGGCCGGGGACGTAGCGCCAGTAGCCGCTGCCCTCGGCGAGCAGCGAGAGCGGGTGGCCCGAGGCGAAGCGCAGCGCCGAGACGCGCGTGCCGTCGGACCGCAGCCGCTCGCCCGCGCTGACTCCGGTGCCGGCGATCCACAGGAGGGGCAGCAGCCGGGTCGCGTAGCGAAAGCGCTGCGGCTCCCCCGCGGCGCGGGGCAGGTAGGAGATCGAGGTGAACCTCAGGTCCCAGGCCTGGTGCCGCGCCGGGTCCTGGGTCCGCTCCCAGAGGACCTCCATATCGGCGTCGATCACGGTCTCCACGTACAACCCCATGGCCGACACTCGCCCCTTCCCACAGTTTTGAGCGTTCGCTCAAACCGCAAGGTAGCCCAGTTTGAGCGAACGCTCAAGAAGATCGGCGGGCCGGTTGGAGCGTGCACTCAGGACACCCCCTTCACCCACGACCGCGCACGCACGCGACAGCGCCCCCGGCCGGTCGGCCGGGGGCGCTGCGGAAGAGGAGGGGAGCGGACGGGCGCCGCTGACTGACTCGACCATCCCGCCCCAGGAACGTAAGGCGGCCAACTAGAGCGCTCAGGGGCCATCTACAGCGCTCGGCCACAACCGGCTGTGACTGAGCGCCGTACTTGGCCACTCTGGCCAAGTACGGCGCTCAGATCGCCGGCAGCTCTGGCAGGCGGCGGCAGTGGGCTGTTCGTGACGAGCACTGCATTCGCCTACTGCGCGACGTTCACCTCGCCCATCTCCGGGGCGGCCGTTACGAGGCCTGGTTGACGATCGCGTTGAAGCTGTCCAGTGTGCCGACTACTGGCGAGCTCTGGGCGGCGCTGCCACCGGGCGTATACAGGGTGACCGGCTCCTGCAGCGTCCAGGGCTGGTTGACCGGGGGAAGTCCTTGACGTTTTCCGACGTCAGCGTGGCGTACTTCGTCGGGTCCGTGGACCCGAGGACGGTCTCCTGCTGAGTGGCCTTGTCGGTGGACGAGACAGTGAGAGACAGGTGGACGAGCAGCAGCCCGGCCGACGTCAGGGTGCTGAGCGGCGTCAACGGCGTGTTCGACTTCGTCAGAGCGATGACTGTGCCGAGTTTGGGGGTGGACGGGCTCGTGTCCGCCTCCAACACAATCCATCCCGGCACAGCTACTCACATATGAACGGACCTCCGCCCGGGACCGCTGTTACTGAACCTCTTCGAGTAGCGGCGTTGAACTGCGGCCCAGCGGTGCCGGCAGATGGGTGCGTATTCGAAGGTGGGACGGCTTCGTGGATGTCGTCGCAGAACCGCCAGCGGATCCGCAGCCGGGCGGCAGAACGGGAAAGAGGGCGAAGGCGCGCTCAACGACCCAACGCTATGTTCCGGGACCGGAGCCGTACTCGGTACCGCGTCGCGCAATTGCAGGCGGCGCAAGGATATGTGTCACGAGTGTTCCAACTGAAGGGGGACTGGCGACAGTCAGCACACCCGGGCCCGGGCCGCCAGGCCGTGAGGGTGAATATCCCAGCCGCTCGGGTTACACAGATCGGGGCCCATCACCTGAACCGGCATATCTCGCGATACTGGCCGGTGATCACGTACCGATCGCCATCCGAGGAACCGGGGGCCCCGCCGTGCCTCGCTCGCGGAATTCCCACGCAGTCGGGTTCGCGTCTGCGGTACGCAACTGTGCGAAGAATCAGGAAATCCGTTCAGTCGAACTCCACCTGGTGAGCTGAGAACCAATCAAGAGCTACGCGGACGCCGTGATTCCGGTGATCCGCTCCCGCGATGCCGACAGCGTGATCCTTCGCCGGCACCGGTTTCCCGAGCTTGCGGGTGCCTGGCTCCGGGAGCGGATCAGAAGCAGAGCATGGCGGTCACTACGTTTTGCAGGAGGTTGTGCAGTGTCCATCCCCCGTTTGTTCCGGTCCAGGACCGTTCGCGCCGTGGCGGTCGCGGTGGCACTGGTGGTGCCGTTCGCCGGGGCCGGCAGTGCCTCGCCGGTCCCTTCCGGCGCCGGCGCTGCGCAGGTGCCGTCCCATGTCAGAGTCATCTCGTCCGGATGGAACATTCCCTGGGGCCTGAGCTGGCTGCCCGACGGCTCCGCGCTGATCGATGAGCGCGACTCGTTCCAGGTCTTCAGGCTCACCCGGTCCGGTGTCAAGACCCTGGTCGGAACCGTGCCGTACACAGTGAACAGCATGCCCGAGAGCGGCCTGCGCAGCATCGCCGTGTCGCCCAACTGGAGCCAGGACCACCACATCTACATCTACCACGCGGCCGAGGAGGGCAACAGGATCGCCCGAATGACCTTCGACGGCTCCACGCTCAGCAACTACACGACACTCGTCACCGGCATCAAGAGGGGCGGGACGAACGGCGGACGTATCAAGTTCGGCCCGGACGGCTACCTCTACGCCACCACCGGCCAGGCATCGACGCCCAGCGACGCGCAGGACAAGGGTTCCCTGAACGGAAAGATCCTGCGCATGACCACCGAGGGCAAGCCTGCCCCTGGCAATCCGTTCGGCACCCTCGTCTACTCCTACGGCCACCGCAACCCGCAGGGCATCACCTGGGACGAGGAGGGCCATCTGTGGGAGACCGAGATCGGCGCGGACGGTTACGACGAGCTGAACCTCATCGAGCCGGGCAAGAACTACGGCTGGCCCACCTGCGAGGGCGCCTGCTCTGTCGCAGGCATGACCCACCCCAAGCATCAGTGGCGCCCTGTCGATGCCGTGCCGAGCGGCCTCACCTATGCCGACGGCTCCCTGTACATCGCGGCTCTGCGTGGTGCGCGGCTGTGGCGCGTCCCAGTAGCAGGCACCGCCATTGGGACCCCCGTCGCCTACTACGCAGGCGTCTACGGCCGGATGCGTCTCGCCGAGAAGGTGCCTGGTCGGAGCAAGTTGTGGATCACCACCGACAAGGCCGGCAAGGACGCGGACAGGGTGCTCGAGGTCAACCTCACCTGATCCCGCTCAGGGGGATTTCCGTGCGACGGCAGGAGTCGCGCTCGCGGAGCTGACCGAAGCCCTGGCCGTGGGTTCTGTGACCGAAGAGGCGGTGCGGCCGGCCGCGGTGAAAGAGCCCGTGGCTGGGTCAGTGGTCCCTGACTGTCGCGAGGGTGTCACGGCTGAGGTGCTCGCGTCGGGTGCTCGTGCCGGTCACGGTTCCAGCGCACCGAGTGGGCGAGGTCCGGGCCGAGCTGCGTGGAGCCTGTGGGCGCACGACGAGCAGAGCGAGAAGGCCGAAGACGGCGCACGCTGCGGCGTTGATCAGGAAGAGCGCCCGGAGTCCGGCGGGTACGACGAGAAGACCGCCCACGGCGCCGGTGAGACCGGCGGCGATGTTGATCGTGAGGTTGCGCAAGCCGTCAGCGTGCCGGCAGTAGCTGCTGCTGGGGAGCTGAGTCAGCTACTGCCGGCACCGCCTCGCGCGGGAGCGCTGGGCTCCCCCGACGACGGCCTGCTGGCTCCAGGCCAGGGCCGCCAGAGGGCCGTTGGGCGCGGGCAAGGCGCCCGCAGCCGTTGTCACTGTCGTGCTGTCAGAAGGCGGCGCTGATTGCGAGACATGTGTCTTCCTTTGACCATCGGGCCCGCGCGGCCCGGACCGGCCACCCCGCTAACGGATGGGGTGGTCTATCCCGGGCGGCGCCGACGTGCTCCAACACGACGGCCCGGCTGGTGGATTGGGTCTGCTGGTCGAGACTCTGAGAAGAGTCATGAGTCCTGGCCTTGGCCGGGACTGCGGCGCCTGAAGCTCGCAGCCACGGAGCGTCACGGAGTCCACGTAGGTTTCCGAAGCTCGATCGCCGGTTACCGGAAAGTCATGTTCGGCGCGGTACGGCTCCGTCCTGCCAGCGGTAGAGGTCGCGCAGCAGGGAAATCTCGGCGCCGTGATGGATCAGCTCCCTGTTGACGTGCAGGACGATGCCCTCCATGGGAAACCGCTCGGGACCCACCGTGGGCGGATTCTCCAGGTCAGCGTCCGAGAGCTCGCGGACCCCCGCGTTCCATCTCCCATACATCTCATCGAGCTGTTTCAGCGCCTCGTCAGCGGTCCCCGCGTAGGCGAATGCCTGGGAGTCGACGTCCTGGCCGCCGAAGTGCCATCCGACCCGATAGCCCAGGCAGGAGACGATGATGTGCGCCAGCCGCCAGGCAATCGTGGTCACCGGCGCCGGCACCGGGTCAGGGGACGCGAAGTCCATCGTCCATTCCCCCGAACCTGCCGACATCGGTGCGGCCGACGTGCCACGTGGGCGAATGCTCCAGCAGCCACGCACCGGCTCCCAGAAGTACTCCTCATCGGCAAGACCGTGCAATCGCGGCCGCAGGTTCTTGTGCCAGTGCCGGTCCAGCTGGTCCGCGATTCGCTCGCTTCTTGTCATTTCCGCACACTACATACGACGGAGACCTGGCTGCGACCCTCGCGGACGCCGTCGCCGGCCGTGGGCCGCGAGAGCGTACCGCACCGGGAGATGACGCTGGGGGCTGATGTGCCCTTCGGGCCGCGCCGCCGCGAGCGGCTGTTTGACATTAACAACCCGGCCGGCTGGGTTGGGTTCAATGACCCAAATGTGACAGCCTCGACCGATGACATGACGGATGATCAAGACCGCAGACTCCCGCCCGAGATCAGCATGAGTATCCCGAGCGAGCGCCACGCCAGAGCCTCCGACCTGCATGTTCGAAGATGGCGAAGACTCTATGTTCAACGGCGCGTTCATTGGCAGCCCACTCAGCCGTCAGATGGGTCGTCCGGTGTCTCCTGGAGAGCGAGCAGTGGTGCGACGTACGCCAATCAGCCCCACCAGCGACTCGCAGCCCAGGCGAGTGCGTAGCCCGCACTGTTGAGGGCGCAGTGCAGCGCCACGGGTGGGATGAGGCTGCCGGAGCGGCGGCGGAGCTCGCAGAGAAGCACACCGGCGAGGGCGGTGCCGACGACCGCCGCCGTCACGGACAGGACGACGCCGAGCTGGCCGGCTCCGAAGATCGCTTGGGCCGCCGCGTTCGCGCGTGTGAGCCCACGTGCGGGCTGTACGTGCCAGAGCCCGAAGAGCACCGAGGAAACGACGGTGGCCCATGCAGGCCCCCACCGTCGCCAGACCATGGCCCACAGCACGCTGCGGAATGCGATCTCCTCAAGCAGTACCGTGCCGAGCGGTACGCGGACCAGTACGCGGTACACCAATGCTTCGGGAGACAGGCCCGCGGCACGCTCGTCCTGGAATGCCTCCCGGGTGATCGGCAGTGCCAGGCCCACCAGATAGACCACGAGAACGGCGCCGATCAGGACCAGCCCCCAGCGCAGACCACGGGGGGCCGCTGCCCTGCCGAGCCCCAGGTCGTCCCAAGTGAGGCCGGACCGGCGGGCGATCAGCACAAGCAGCACTGCCGCTGCTACGCAGACCGGCACGTACCAACCGGGCGCGAGCAGGTCGTTGAGCGCGTTCGCGGCAGCGAGCACCACGACGGCCAAGAGCAGCATCCACATGGCCGTACAAGGATTGCCGACTTTCGCGAGAGCGGCCCGCAACGCGCTGTTTCACGGCGCGGCGGCGCGGAAGCCCGGGGGGCCCGGGTCACCAGCCGGCGCCGGAAGTAGCTGCCGACCGCCCGCGTGGTTACGGCCGTGCAATGTCCTGGGCGTGGATGCAGGCTTTCGGACTCGCCGCTGACGGGCTCAGGTGAGCCGGGTGACCAGTCGTCTGACCATTTCGTCATAGGCCGGATCGGCGTAGTAGGAGCTGTGGGCCAACAGCGGCGAAACTGGGTGGTCGTAGAGGCCGACCACCCGGTGTGGATCGCGCAGCTGAATTTCCGGACCGATGGCGCGGTACCAGATGTGAAGGCCGATGGACGTTCCGTACCGCTGGATGGTGGGCGTACCCCCGTCGATCGTCACCCAGGGCTCGTCCAGGGTCGGCCGCAGCCGTCGTCCCGTGGCCGGGTGAGCGAGAACGGGAGCGCCGATGTAGTCGCTCCAGCGGTGGAGGTTGAGCCAACGATCTTTCAGTTCCTGCTCGTAGACGTCCTTCAGGAAGCGCTGTCCCATATAGGCGGGGAACAGCCGTGAGTACGCCCACAGCAGCTGCGAGCCATGTGTCAGCAGAGCTACCCGGGCCAGGGACGGCGGCTGCTTCTCCCCTGTCGGCTGCGCGGCTCTGGCGGCCAGCCGAAGAACGGCCGCCAGGCAGATAACACTGCCCTGGCTGTGTCCGGAGAGTACGACGACGCCGCTGGCTGTCTTGGTCTGGATCCGTCTGGTCAGTGCCAGTACGGCCCGTCCTCCGTACGGGGGAGGCACGATGGGGTGGGTCAGACGCGGCCAGAATGCCAGCAGGTCCCACACCACGCCTACAGTGCTGCGCCACTTCGGGTTACGGAAGGCGCTCATGCCGGCAAAGGCCAGTCCGGCTGCCAGCACGGTCAGTGCCCAGGCTCCCAAATCATCGGCAAGCCCGAACCACCTCACGTTAAACAGAACACGGCCGTAGACCTGGTCCTGCAGCCCCTGGAACCACGCGTCCGACCGTGTCCACAGCGCATGCCCGGCGAAAACGCCCTGGGCGATCGAGATGGCCATACTGCAGATCGACAGAACCGCCAGGACGGAGGGCAGCCGCAGTTTCAAAGATCCCGTCTGCCATGCCCTGGCGATCTTCGCCACGGTCCGCTCGGGGAGCGCTGCCGGGGGGACGTCGTTGTAGTCGTCGCGCACGCGGTCCTTGAGCGGGCCGCGGCTCAGCTTCGGACGGAGATACCAGACCCCGAGGCAGAGGCAGCAGACCACGGCGGCAATCACCAACGCGGCCCAGAGCAGGGCGGTGAGGTGGAAGACGTCGGGAAGGACCATCCGCGTCTCCCCGTCCTGGCCGGGTGTCTCCCTCGTCTGTAGAAGATCGCCCAGGAGTCTGGACATCTGGATCGCGAAGCCTGCTGTGAAACCCGTTGCCAGGAGAACAGCCAACGCTGCGAGCGCGGGGCAGGCCCCGCCGCCCCACATCCGCCGGAAGTACGGCGTCGTGGCGGAGTCGGGAATGAGCCGGCTCAGCAGAAGGACGACAGCGCACAGCATGATCAGCAGCACCGCGGTGGCCGCGTACAGAACGTTGAGCGCCGACGCGAAGCCGCTCAGGTTCACAGGCAGCACGTCTGTGCCCGGCGGCGAGTAGCGCGGACCGGGCCAGGCGACGATGACCACTACGGCGAGCAGGATGCCCCATGCGCCCCAGCGCATCGCCCGAAATGGCGCAGGGATGCGAATGGCGTCCCTGCCTTTGTCGTCGGCTCGGAGGCGGTCGCCCTTGGGGTGCAGGCCCCACGCTGTCCAGACAGCGCAGAGCAGGACGATCAGCGCAGCAGCACCGAACAGTGCCCAGAGGGCCTCGTCCACCCAGCTCGCTCCGCCGCTCAGGTCGTCAGCCGGTCTAATCGTGGCGAAGGCGACGAGCAAGGACAGCAGAGCGATACAGGCAGTCGAGTGAAAGAGCCGCAGCATAGGAGAACGCGCCGACAGGGCCCAGAAGTTCTCCTGCCCGAGAGCTCCTACCCCGTCCTTCCACTCCCCCAGTGCCGGCTCCTCTGCGCCAGGCGCCGACAGTTCCCGGGGCGGCGGGTAGAGGTCCACCTGCCGGCCGAACCAGACCAGCAGGATGATCAGAACGGCAGGTGGCACGACACCCATCGTCAGGCGCTGCCACCAGTCGAGTGGCTGCGTGTCGGAGAAGGGAAGCCAGGTGTTGTCGGCGGCGCAGCGAATGCTGTTTCCGCACTGCCACGCGACCAGGTCCAGCGAGACGAAGGCGACCCCGGCGACGAGCAGGAGAGTCAGCACGAGACCAAGCGTGCGCAGTACCGCGTCAGCCGTCACACGCGCCCAGCGGTGGACCTCCGTCGTGGCTACTCCAGGCGTCTCAACGGCCATGGGCAGGGTGAAGCGGGCCAGATTGACCAGCCCGAACGGTACGAGCAGCAGCCACATGGCCTTCGAGACGGAACCGGAAGTCATCTTTCCCCAGTGGAAAGCCTCCCTCACCAGTGGTTCCTGCGGTGGGTTGGAACGCCGCATGAAGCGTGCGACGTCGTCGCCGTCGACCCGCCGAAGATCCGAGATCTCCAGGAGACTCTCCGCCGGCGTTCCGCTGACCCCGTGCACGCGGATCTCCGTCACGTTGGGCAAAGCGTCAGGGACACAAGCTTTCCGGCTTCCTGCCATGCGCTACTCCTCACAATGTCGTACGGGCCCTGCTCTGTGCTCTGGGACTCATCGAGCCGCCCGAGGGCGGTCGGCGGCGCCAGCCGTCGCAGCGCCGACGTCTGCCGCCCGCCGGAAGCCGCTGCCCGCCTTCGCTCCCGCCTGGCCGACGCGCCGCCAGCTAGCTTCCCGACGCTGCCCTGGGTGGCCTGGCCGCCACGTCCGGACATCGCCCGCTCGCCCTGATTTCGCCGCCTACCTGGTCGAACAGAACCTGACGTGCAGTCAGCACCCAACATGCGTAGGAGATCCACTCGGCGATGTAGCGGCAGTGCTGATCGGCGGCCGGCGGAAGCCACTGGGCCGGATCCTGATCGGCCTTGGACCGGTTGGTGCGGGCGGTGACCGCGACCAGGGACGTGTGCGCGCCCTGGTCGTTGGCATAGGCCCCGCGCCGGGCCGCAGTCCACGCAATGGCGCCAGCTGGCGGGGAGCGTCGCCCGCCAGCGGGCAGGGTCTACGCTATGGCCCGCGGCCACCGCACGATCTTCAGGCGTCCACACAGCCCCTGATGATCACGCGGTGGCCGCTTCCGCTCCCGGCCGGGTCCAGGGCAGTGCCCAACTCCTTGCTTCAGCCCGACGGCCCCTGATCGACAAGATGAGCGCATGGACAGCGAACCTCTGCAGATCCCGCTTGACCAGCTCCGGCACGCCTTCGAGCTGGCACTGCAACACATCGAAGCGTCAGCCGGCAGCACAGTGGCGCTCGAACGCGACTACTTCTGGTCTGTTCCGGGCGACGAACTCTACGACGTCCCCAACGAACCGAGAACGATCACGATCGGTCAGCTCTCCGAATCATGGCAGCACCTTGAGGACCTACTCGCCGACCCGGACCGGGCCGTGGGCCACCACCTGGTCTGGCTTGCCGATGTCCTCCGCGCGATCGGGCAGGACACCGCCCGGTAGATACGACGCGAGCCCCACGGGACGTGAAATCACGAAGTCGCACCGGAGTACCAGGGCGTGTATCGAAAGTGGATTTTAGTGATCAATGATCACGGTTCATGGCGCGGGGAGATCTCACGGATGCACAGTGTGGGCGGTGTTGGAGCCGTTGTTGCCGAAGAGGAGGAAGGCAGGGCGGCCGCCCATCTGGTCCCGGCGGCAGCTCATCGACGGCATACGTTCCGGGTCCGTACCGGTGTTCCATGGAGGGACGTCCCTGTTGAGTACGGGCCGTGGGGCCGGATCTACGACCTGTTCCGTCGATGGCAGCGGGACGGCACCTGGCAGCGGGTCCTCACGGAGCTGCAGTCCCTGGTTGATGCGGAGGGTGCGATCACCCTCGCATCAAGCAGCCACCCTGAGGGCCCTGTACGCCTGGTGGAACGCGCCGTGGAGCACACTGTGGCAGCGCAGAGTCCCGCTCAGGTGGTGTGTGTACGGGCTGGGCTGCACTCCACGATCTCTCGTGCTGCGCGCAGTCTGCTCGGGTGGTCCTCCAGCAGTCTGGTGGTGATCAGTATCGCGTAGATGATGCTGACGCCTTCATCTTTCAGATGCTGCTGGACGGAGTCCATGTCGGCATCGGTGTTCAGCAGTCGTCTGCATTCATCGATCTGATCGCCGATCTGTTGCGCGCGTTCGGGGGTCAGTCCGTGAACATTGGCAAGGAGTTCTTCCGCGGTGGGGCTCGGCATGTCTGGATCCTCGCAGTGGTTCTCCGCCTTTTGCAGCCGGTTTTGGCTCCGGCTTGCTTGCTGGATCCCGGCGTCAGCCGCATGTCGGATACAGCCGTTCCTGCGGGGCCGGTCATGGGAGTTGTGGACCGGCAGGACTCGGGATGCTGTGTCGAAGGAGCTGGTGGGATCGCACGGGAGATAGGCGATGGGCTGGAACGGCTTCTGTACACGCAGCCGGTGCCCTCGACCACGGCGGCCCAGCCGAAGGCCTTGCTGCGCTGGGAGCGGGGTTTTACCCGGCAGGTGGCTCCGTTAAAGCGTGTCCCAGCGGACCGTCCAGCGATGGGTGACGGGTAATCCCCGCGTCCTTCAGCGGGCGGACGACCGTTGCTGAGATCTGGCCGCCCCGCACCGCCAAGTGCTCCCGGACAGCTTCCGCCGCTGCGTCCAGGAGCTCAGCGTGGACCACGGGCACCATGTGGAGTGGGTCAGCACCCTGAGGGTTTCGGTCTCGGTGTCCAGTCCTCCGTCCATGCTTCCGTCCAGGGCACACCGCCGCAGGAGCCCACTGGCCCGGCGGGCTCGCCCGTCGACGCGGCACTGTGGATGGGGCAGGACCGCTCAGACCGACGACGTGCCGCCGGCCGTGGCGGAGGGGTTCAGGGACTCGAAAGGGACTCGAAGTGGAAGGCGTTGAGGTAGCAGTCGCGCGGCTGCTGGATCGCGAAGGTGATGCAGTCGATCACCGACTGTGCCGCGAGCGGGTCCTGAGCTCCGCGCGGGGTGGCCTCCCACTCCGGGGACAGCGGGTTGCGGCTGCTGTCGAAATCCGGCGGGAACAGGGAGATCACCCGGACACCCTGGGGGCGCAGACGGCGCGAGAGCGCTTCGGCGAAGCCTCTCTGGCCGTGCTTGGCCGCGTAGTAGGCCTCGTGTGCCACGGGGTGGTTGGCTCCGGGAACACCGCAGACGGAGACCTTCGTGACCACGTCGGCGTGGTCTGAGGCGAGCAGCAGCGGCAGGAGGTTCTTCGTCACGAGGATGGTGCCGGTGCTGCCCGCGGCGAGCGTGTCGGCCACGTCCTCGTCGGAGGCCGAGAGGAGGTCCGGGCCCTCCAGCCAGCGGGCGCCGTTGTTCACGAGGACGTCGATGCGGTCGGTGCGGCGGCCGACCGCCGCGGCGAACTCGCGGATCGAGGCGGGGTCGGCGAGGTCACAGGCGAAGGCGTACACGCGGTCGTGGCCACGGTCGCGAATCTCGCTGCGGGTGCGTTCGGCCGCTTCCAGACTACGTGCGGCGAGGAAGAGTTCGGCGCCGAGGCCGGCGAAGTGGTGGGCGAGCGCGCGGCCGAAGTCACGGCCCGCACCGGTGATGACCACGTGGCGGTCGGTGACGTTCATGTCGTTCTTTCCATCAGGTGAGCGGTCGGTCGGGTGTCTTGCCCCTGCCCTGACCAGGCCTTTTCGGGCCCCTCACGGGCCCATCAGGTACGGCCCTGGCCCGGCCAGGGCGCGGCTGCAACTTCTTCCAGCGCATCGTGCGCTCCTCGATGGCCTGGAGCAGCAAATCGCCGCACAACCCGGCCAGTCGAGTAGCGACTGCCCCGCCCCGACCAACAGGAAGGCACCCCTACCGCTTGATCGGGATCTCTCTCCCGAGGAACCGCCGCTACCCAGCGGGACACCTGGCCGGTGGAACCACCAACTCGACGGATGGACGTGATCCACCGGCCGTTGCCTCCCTATCGCTGGGGCAGTGCCACGTACGGAGGCAGCGGGGCCTTCGCGATGCCGCCCTTCGTCACCCTCACCGCGGTCACCGGCATCCCGACCACGCCGTCCGGAAGGTCCACCGACAGCAGGTACAGCCCCGGGACGACGTGTGCGAAGCCGAACCAGCCCGAGCCATTGCTGATTTGGGTGACCTTCTTCCCGCCCCCGGCGAACGGCTTCAGTGTCACCGGCACCTGGTCCAGCACGCCGCCGCCGCGGACCTTGAGCGAACCGGTCACGTGGCCGTCCTTGGGCGCCGCCTTCCACGGCATGGCCGGCACCACAGCGTCGTCCTTGAACGGCGCATCCTCGCCCTGTGTCAGCGCGGTCACCAGCTTGGCTCGCTCCGCGGGCAGGCCGTTGGCCGCCACGTCCAAGGTGGGGTTGGCGTACGAGTACCCGCTCCAGCCGGCCGCGGTGTTGCCCGCCGCCGTCGGGCGCAGGGCCTCCCTGACCTGGCTCAGCGAGTCCTCGACGCCGTTCAGGTACAGCGCGGGGCCGTTGACGGCCTGGCGCTCGCCCTGGTTGTCGGCGAGGAACTCCGACCACTCGGAGTACATCAGCGCCTGGTCGGGGTTCCAGTTGCGCTTGTAGTTCATGGCTACCGCGGTGTCCATGATCCCCTCGCGCAGCCAGCCCCTCCAGTCCTGCAGCACCTCGGCGTAGGTACGGGTGGCCTCCCAACCGCCCACGGCCGCGGTCCGTGGCCGTAGGTGATGGCGTCCATCGACAGCCGGGCCTGCGGGTCGACCTCCCAGATACTCAGGTAGATCTTGCGCACCAGATTGGTTACCTGGCTGCGGCGCCAGGCGCCCCATGCCGCGTCTTGCGGCAGCGGCACATCGGTGCGGCCAGTGGCCTGTTGGAAGCGCGCGACGGAGACATCGTTGTAGCCCCAGTCGCTGTGCGTGGTGGTGGAGCTGCCGTCGGGGTAGCGGACATAGTCAAGGTTGATGCCGTCCACGTCGTAGTTGCGCACGATGCTCTGGATGCCGCGGACCATGTAGTCGACTGCGGCGGGGTGACCGGGGTCGACGTAGGCGTTGGCGCCGACCAGTTCCTGCCCGTTGGCCTTCTTGTTCAGCCAGCGCTCGGCGCCCGTGGCGCTGGGGCCGTGCTGGTTGAACACGTGGGCCGGAGAGCGTGGCGGCGTCGCGCTGTTCCACATGGTGTTGACGTTGACCCAAGCGTGTACCTGGAGTCCGGCCTCGTGGCCCTGCCGGACGATCTCCGCCAGCGGGTCGAAGGGCGCCGGGGATATCGCGGCGTCGGTGCGCGGATACAGAGCGTTGTTGCAGAAGCAGTCGTAGCGGCGAGCCGTCTGCACGATCAGTGCGTTGGCGTTGACGTCGAGCGCGTCCTCGACGAGCGCCGAGACCTGTTCGGGCGTGTAGATGCCGGCGTTGAAGGCGTCGATCCAATAGCTGCGCCACTGGGCCGGGGCCGCCTCCTGCCCGGTGCCGTCAGCGTGGGCCGGCAGCGCGGTGAGCGCGCCGAGCAGCAGGCCAAGGCATGCCGCGAGGGTGGTGAGTGTGCGTCTCAGACGCATGTGATGTGCCCCCTTGTGGAGTTGGTTCCGGAGGAGCTGGCTCGGGTGAAACGGACACGCGGACGCCGCCCGGGTGGGCCGGGCGCCAGTCGCGCAGTGCGCTGGAGGCCGCCGGTGCGCGGATCAGGCGAAGGTGACGCCCCACGTGTTGGACCGACGAGGCCGCCCACCGTGACGTCCTGGCCTGCCAGGAACTCGTGGCAGGCAGCGGACCCGGGGACGCGGCCACCCACGGACAGCGCGTAACCGAACGGCTTGTTCATCTGGTGCTGCCATGTCGTCACGCTGGCGGGGACGAACGTCGACGACTGCCGCAAGCCCACCCCGGGGGGTACGGCCGCCACCGGGGGTGACCTCATCGCTGAGCACCGGAGGTAGAGGCTGCCCTGCGCGGCGGTGCGGACGCGCTCGCCGCGGCCCTGGAAGACGTAGCCGTGGACAGCGCGGTGGCCGGAGCCGATGTCCGAGCCCACGCGCCGCGCGCTCGGGCTCCCGACGGGGGGCGAACGGGGCAAATGGCGGGCAGCACGAGCGCCGCCGGCCGCGGCGAGCAGTGTGGAGTGGCGCGATGGGCCGTGACTCAACGGTCCTCCGGATGGCGGTGGGTGGCTGCGATTGTCGGAACGTCGGCGGAGTGCCGTCAAGGTGTCGGGACCACCGAACAACCGGCTTGCAACCCAGGCAAGTTGACGGCCTCTCGGGAAGCCGTGCGGATGCCGTGGAATCGGCTGCCCCTGAGAAGCCGATGCTCATCACACCGCACCTGGCCGGCGCGCAGGGCAACCGATCCGGCCGTCTGGGCGCGTTCGCGGTGGACGAGGTCACCCGGCTCACGGCCGGCCTACGTGTCGAACCCGGTGGCGAGGGCGTAGGTGTGGCCGTCAGCTGGGCCAGGGCGAGCAGGGCCTGGTCGGCCGGCGGTCAGCCGGGGCCATCGGGTGCCGCGGTCGCGGCAGCGGACGCGCAGGCGGGCGGACAGCAAGTACAGGGTGGAGGTGGACACGTCGATGCCGGACGGTGGACAAGCACACACGAAGTTTCTGCGTACCAGAACTCGCCGCGCCGCCAGCAGTCCGTCCAGCCGCGGGATGGCGTCGGGGTTCGGCGACGATCGGGATGTGCAGACGGGCGCAGCCGCGGGCGAGCGCGTACTTGGGGTCGCAGTGCCGCATGCCAACGGCGCCGGGCCAAGTGCCATGAGTCCCCCGGCGGTACGGAACGGCGCCGCCGTACCGGCTCGGGGGCTGCTCCAGAAGGACCCGTTCCGGAGCCTGTCGGGAAGCTCGGAGATCAGGTCGGCGACGAGCGTCAGCGCCGGCCGGCCGAGCCTGCCGCCCGTCGCGAGGGCCCGACGGATCACCTCGCGCTCGTCGAGCGCGGACCGGACGACGCGTTGAAGCAACTACTTGATCCGTGCCCACCGGGCATCAGCGAACGACACACCCAGACCAACGATCAGATGATCCGCAAGGAGCGGACCAGTTGGTCGATCCTGGCGGCTCGTACCGGGCCTCAGCGCCGGGCCAGCACCAGCACACTCAGACCGAACATCAAGACCCCCAGGGGAAGATGGACTGACGGGACGTGCGCGATGCCCAGCACGACCTGGACCGAGGCGAGTACGAGGAAACCTGACGCGTGCCAGACAGGCCGGGGCGATCCGCCGCCCGGCTTCCACGCCAGCACCGCTGCGAGCACGTACAGCATCGTCGCCCCGTACATCACACGGGCTCCGACGCTGTGCAGCGTCTCTCCGTAGGACGAGGTCAGCAGCAGTCCGGCGGAGACCGCCTGAAGGAAGATGGTCAGGGTCTGCAGGGCGATCGCGATCTGCAGGAACGAGGAGCTGCGTTGTGCGTTCGGCGTCGCCTTTACCTGAGTGGCCATGTCGCAGTCCCCTTTTCCACCCTCGGGCAGTAGATCGATAAGGTCTCACCAGCCCGACGACACGGGCCTGCGAAAGGTAAGGCGAGGGGCGGCCGGAAGCATGGTGACTGTCGGGACCAGCACAGATGAGATAGCCGGCGAGCGACGCCAACTGATCAATGTCGCCTACCGGTTGCTCGGTTCAGCGACCGAGGCCGAGGACGCCGTGCAGGATGCCTACGCACGCTGGTACGACCTGCCACGAAGCCGGCAGGAGGAGATCCTGTCCCCCGGCGCCTGGCTGACGACAGTGACCAGCCGCATCTGCCTGGACCTGCTCGGCTCGGCGCGGGCCCGCCGTGAACGCTATGTCGGCGCGTGGCTGCCCGAGCCGCTGCCCGACCGCACCGAGTGGGACCGCGCGGGCGGCGTCGACCCCACCGGCCCTGCAGACCCCGCCGACCAGATCGTCCTGGACGAGTCGGTGGCCATGGCCTTCCTCGTCGTCCTGGAGTCGATGACGCCCGCCGAGCGGGTGGCGTTCGTCCTGCACGACGTCTTCCGGTACCCGTTCGCCGAGATCGCCGACGTTCTCGGCCGGACCCCTGCGGCCTGCAAGCAGCTGGCTGCCTCCGCCCGGCGGCGGGTGGGCGTCGCGCGCGCTCCGGTGACAGCGACCGGCCAGGCCGACGTGGTGAGGCAGGTCAAAGAGGCATGGGAGACCAAGGACATCGCAGCCCTCGTCGGTCTCCTCAACCCGACCGCCGTGATGACCGCCGACGGCGGCGGCATGGTCGGCACCGTCCTTCGCCCGGTCGAGGGCGGCGCGCACATCGCCCAGTACATGGTCGCCATCGCCGACAAGGCTCCGGGGCTCGAACTCCTGGAGCGGTCTGTCAATGGTGCGCCGGGCCTGGTGGCCCAGCGTGCCGGCGTCGTCATGACCGTGGCCTCGTTCGACGTCTCCGACGGGCGCGTCACCCGGATCTGGGCGGTCCGCAACCCGGAGAAGCTGCGACCGTGGGCGTGGGAGGGCTGACCAGCGCCCGCTCGGCAGAGCGTGCAGTCGCCGTCGGCAGATGAGCGCACATCTGAGGGTGAGGAATGCTGCGTGGATCTCGTCGTGCCTCCCTGCGGATCCGCAGGCGGGGGAATCAGTGCAGGTGAGCGAACGCGCGCTCCACGACGAGGCGTTGTGCGCTACGGCCGGAGCCGTGCTCGATGCCGCGGCGGGCGATCAGCGGCTTCACCCCGATATCCCGGGCGAGGCGGCGGTACCTGCCGTGGTCGTCGCCCCGTTGCCGAGCACCACGCCCGGACGGCGACAGGGTCGGCCGCGCTTGCCCCGCACCGGCGGCACCGTCTGAAGCATTGGGATCAGTGGGTGACGTCGGTGCGGTTGCCGCCGTTCAGTGTGGCGGCCAGAGGGATGCCGATGGCGTCGGTGATTGGCTTCGCACGGCTTCGGCCGAGTCACCCCGCAACCCAGATCAACGGCCGCGGAGTGATCCAAGCACCTCGAAGATCATTTCGGTAGGAGTGCCAAGTACAACTGCCGTAGCTGTCGGTACGTGGGGAATTCCAGCTGGCCGCTGTCCTCAGTTCGGGCCGTTGCCGGGGCGGCGGATGGCCTTAGCTGCAGTTGGCGGATCGGACGGGCCGTACGCGCAGGCAACCGCGACCTGCCGGACGTGGAAAAGCCTTCGATCGGCCAAACGCCGATCCGGCACTCTCACCAGCATGACCACTCCCTCCTTCATCCCCGGACTGGAACTCTCCCTCCGCTTCTACCGCGAAGCCGTACGGCCTTTGCTGGACGAGGCCGTCCCCGGGGTTACGCACTCCGCCGCCCGCCTCGGCAGCGGCTCGGAAGTCCTCGGATTCGACACCGCCCGCTCCGCCGACCACGAGTGGGGCCCCCGCCTGCAGATCTTCCTGCACGCGCGGGACGTCACGCGCCACGGCGCGAGGATCACGGCACTGCTCTCCGAACGCTTGCCCAAGACCTTCCGCGGCTACCCGACGCACTTCGCCCCCACCGGCGAAGCAGGCATCGGGGTCATGCAGACAACTGACGGACCAGTCCACCACCGAGTCGAAGTCACAGACCCGGGCGCCTGGTTCACCGCGCAACTGGGCTTCGACCCGCGTAAGGACATCACCCTGGCGGACTGGCTGGCCACCCCCGCTCAGCTCCTTGCCGAGGTCACTGCCGGTGCCGTCTTCCACGACGGCCTCGGCCAACTCGCACAAGCCCGCGACAACCTCGACTGGTACCCACACGACCTCTGGCTCCACCTACTCGCCTGCCAGTGGCAGCGCATCTCCCAGGAGGAAGCCTTCGTCGGCCGCTGCGGCGAAGTGGGCGACGAACTCGGCTCCGCTATCGTCGCCGCCCGCCTGGTACGTGATGTGATGCGGCTCTGCCTGCTCATGGAGCGCCGCTACCCGCCCTACAGCAAATGGCTCGGCAGCGCCTTCGCCCGCACTCCTCAGGCACCCGCCCTCACCCCGGTCCTCACGGCGGCCCTCGCCGCCACCGACTGGCACACCCGCGAGCGCCACTTGGCCCGCGCCTACGAGGCAGTCGCGGCCACACACAACCAGCTCGGGCTCACCGACCCGATCGACCCCACAACGCGGCCCTACCACTCCAGACCATTTCAGGTCCTGCACGCCGAACGCTTCACCACGGCGCTGAGCACCCGCATCACCGATCCGGCCATCAGTTCCCTGCCGACGATCGGCACGGTCGACCAGTTCATCGACAGCACCGACGTCCTCAGCCAGCCGGACCTGACACGCGCCGCCACCGACGCAACGGTCTGTTCCCTCTGAGAACTCCGTCTCAAGGCGATAGAGGAAGAGAGCTAGGCGGCCTCACCATTGGGGACGTCTATCTGCACTCGGCTCGGGAGCCAAGACCGTACGCCGACAGCAGGCTTTGCGCGGCCGTCGTCGGCCGGCTCACCTTCGGCGGGAACATCATCGAGACCGGCACTGATTCATTCCGCCGCGCCCAGACTCGGGCGAGGTCCGAGCATGCCCACAGCGACCGACCGCAGCACGGGCCTCCCTCACGAGGTGAATCATCTGCACGGGTCGAAGACTGATCATTGTCGTCGGGGACTGATGATCAGTATGTTCGTCTCACCGAAGGTTGGGACGGCGGGGCCTCAGGGGGTTTGATGCTGGACACGCTGGTGACAACGGCCGCTGGTGCGCTCTCCGCCACAGCGGGTGTGCTGGTCGGCGGTATCGTCACGCGCCGTGCTCAAGATCGTCAGTGGACACGGGATCAGCAGCTTGCCGCCTACCAGGAGCTGTTCAGTCACTACGCCAAGTTCACGATGGAACTCAGGCGAGCGCACGGTGACCAGCGCGGCTGGGATTACGACTGGGGCGAGTGGAGCGCGGCCTTGATACGCGTAAGCCTGGTCGCTCCCACCGAAGTTGCGACGGAAATCGAGAATTTCGGCCGTGCCATCAACTCCTTCCTGGAACAGGTAGAGCGAGGCGAACGCACGCCGCTGCGTGACCCGCTAAGTCCGGAGGAGTTCGAACAGGCCAGGCAGGCACCCGCCCAAGCGCAGGTGAAGCTGGTCAACGTCATACGACGTTCACTGAGCAATGATCGTAACGGGCTGCCGTTCGGGATTGGCGGGTAAGGCAACGACCCCAGCATGCCGGGGTGCCGCCAAAACTCAGGTTCTGGCACACATTTCGTGATCGGTGACGCTGCGTGGTGAACCATGGTTGGGTGCGGCCATTTGCTGGGTCGTGATCGGTTGTATGGGAGCTCTCTTCGGCTGCTACGCCGCTGCTGATGACGAAGTCGCCGTTCGGGCTGTGGTCCGTGAGGAACATCCGGTGGTCGAGTTGCTGCTGCCGAGATGCTTGTGACGGGGCGAACCGCCGATGCTGTCGAGGCTGATCCGCGCGCACGGGCATGTGGTCGGGCGCTTCCTGCACCGCCGCCCAAGCAGGCCGGCACCAGGGCCGCCACAGCCGGCCCTGGCCGGGGAGGACGTGCGCCGCGCCTATGCGGGCATCGCCCTGCCGCACGGGGCCTCGTTGCGGCTGCACGAGCGGTTCGGCTTCGCGTACGTGGGGACGTCCCGACAAGGGGGCCGGAACTTTGGCCGTACTGGGATGTGGCCTGGTACGAGAAGCATCTGGGTCCCGCGACCTAGGACCCGCGACCGTTACGAACGCCCCCGGCCCCGCCCTACCGTGCGGGCATGGACCACACCACAGGCACGCTCGACACCTCCGGCACTCTCGACGAAGCACTGCAGCGACTGCACACCTCGGGACCCGAGCGCGACGGCTGGCTGAGCAATCACGGGCCGATGGCCGTCGAGGCCCTGGTCCGGCACGGTCAGGCCAGGAGCGTGCACCGGTGGCTGGACTACTACCGGGACAAGCTCGAGGACATGCCGAGCCTCAATACCCGTATCACTGCGACCAATTGGCGTGCGGCGCTGGGCGATCCGCAGCGGATCGCCGACTGGACGGCGTACTTCGAGCGGGAGACCGCGGAGCGGCCGTGGCGGGAGGTCCTCGCCGAGTGGTGGCCCCGGCTGCTGCCGGGGATCGCGGCGGGCGCCACGCATCCGGTGATCCGGGTGGGTCATGCGGTACGTACCCTGCTGGGCGGTGATGCCGGTGCGCCGCGGATCACCGAACTGGCGCACGGGCTCGGCTACTGGGCGGCCCGCCATCAGCTGCTGCCCGAGGTCACTCTGACCGGACGGACGGACAGCGCGGCGGCCTCGCTCGACGCCGTGCCACTGGTCCCCGAGCAGGACGGCGGCATCCGGGCCCGGTTCGCCCAGCTGGCCGCCTTCCCCGACTGGTCCGCCGCCTCGACCCCCGACCCCGAGGCGGCCCGCGCCGCCCTGTCCGGGCTGGTCACCGCGGCCGTGCACCGTTATGCCACGCACGGGTACGGCGAGCCGGTCATGCTGGTGCATGCGGCGACGGCACCCAACGCGGTCCTGCGCACCTTGCCCGCGCTTCCCCGCGAGCTGTGGCCCGCCTCGCTGGCGGCGGCCTGGGCGGCGAGTGCGGCGGTCACGGCCGCGTATGCGCCGGCCGCTCGGGCGACATATGCCCCCAGCAGCACCCCGACCGCCGAGGACATCTTCGAGCGGGCCACGGCGCACGGCGACGACCACACCATCAAGTTCGCGGACACTGCCCTGGACGTGGGCGACCAGACAGCGCTGATCGCAGGGCTGCGGTCGATCGAGCTCAACGAGCCGGTCTTCTACGGGAGTTGAGCAGTTCCACGGCCGCCGTGGTCCCCACCCCAGCCGCGGACACCGCCTCGGCCGAACTGGATCGACCGCTTGGCCGGCCCATCCGGAACCCGTCGAATCACCGGCCGCTGACTACCCAGCTCCCCCACCGCATCTGCCGCCCCCATCGTCACGAACAACGGCGCGAAGTGCTCGGTGCGCGGGTGGGCGAGCTGCCCCGCCGACGAGGTGTGCAGGAAGTCGAGCAGCGCGTTCACGTCACCGGCCGCCAGTGCCTCAGTCAGTAGGGCGAACAACCCTCGACGGCAATCTTCCTGCACGGCAGTCTCGGGCCGAGATCGCCTTGCAGGCCCAGCAAGCCCCCTCCTGTGGCGCAACCCTCAAACATCGAGGTCAGACAGCCTGTCCCAACAGTTGCGACCGATCCGGACCGACTTCGACGATCCGTCACCACCAGATGTGCGACAGAGCCGTTTGTTGCACACGACCATGGCCAGCTTTGGGATCAAATTTGCGCCAAACCGACTCAGAAGGATCGTTTCTTTGTGTACAAAACTGCTCTGATCACGGGCCGATGACGGCTGCGCCGGGTTGTGGATCGGCCAGGGTGGGCAGGTTTGGAGCGCGAAAGGACGGGAGCGGTTCGGCGTCCGTCTCCGTGGCAGTAGTGGATCGCCGACCCATGGGTCGTCCGGGAGGGAGAAACAATGCCCCAGGAGCTGACGTTCGCGATTCCCTTCCCGTCCCCGATCAAGGGGCACTGCCTGCTCGACGCCTTCATGGACTGCATGGGACCGGCGAACGACATCGCCTCCTGTCAACGCGCGCATGCCCCCGATCCGGTGGCCCGACTGCGCCACGCCGAGCGCCCCAACTTGGGTGCTGAGCCAGTCCGCTGTCGGGCGCAAGGTTGATGTCAGCGTGATGCGCAGGGTTGTGTCAGCGGGAGCGCAAAGTCGGTGTCAGTAGACCGTGGTGGCTCGGAGAGGATCCGCAATGTACAACGACGTTGTCGTGGAGACGGTTGACGATCTCGCCGCGCGTTACCAGGTTCGCCCCGGCGAGGAAGTGCCCGGCGTTGGGCGGTATCGGTGCCGCCGCCTGCCCCGGACACCGCGGTCAGCCGTTCGGCCGTTCGGCCGTCTGCGGTGACATGCGCGCCTCGCGCTCCGCCGCCGGACAGCCAAGGAATCGGTCGCCTCCATGGCCGATCACCTCGGCGTCGGCGCTTCACAAACCAGGTCCTCGCCGCCTATGACGACGCCATGGCCACGACACCCCGTGCAGCACGGAACGACTGCGGTGACCGGGCCGGCGTGGCACAGCCAGGGGTGATGCGGGTGTGAAAGCGCCGGTGAGCGGCCTGGGCGGGCAGGATGTGACGGCACCGGACGGAGCAGCTGATGCTGCTTCCAGATCACGGAGACGAACGTGACAGACGGCAAAGCACCAGAGGAAGTTCCGCAGATCATGCAGAGAACGGCGGAGCTGATGCAGAGCTATTCCGCTCCCGAGCACCATCGTGAAGACTGGACGCTGTTCACCAAAGTGACCCTGGAATGGACGATGCACTGGCTCGCTGGTGCTGACGAGACCGACTGTGTCCGTTACATCGTCTACGGAGCGTCTCACGACCGACCCTGGCTCCTGGAAGATCAGGGCAAGGCAAGCGTGCTCGACTGCGTGGTCTTCGGGGAGACCATCGGCGAAACGATCGGTCGTCTGGCCGGAGGTGACCATGAAGCAGAACGACTGCTTGCCCAGGGCCTGGATAAGGAACTCGCCACTACCCACACCAAGGTAGATTTCGCCGGACAGCTGGACCGCGCCGTCCTCACCGACCCAGCCACGTACTCCGCCTACATCCGGTTCCGTACCGATGACTCCTTCGTCCGCGCCACCCTGCATGCCCTGCTGTGTGCCAATGGCATTCCCAGCAGCTCCTGGGACCGGTCCTACATCGAGAAGGTGGTGGAGGCGTCCATCCTCTTCCACGACCTCTACGGCTTCCAGCGCCATACCTACGAGCGAGAGTGCGCCAACATATTCCTGATCGCCGGGCTCACCAGCTCCGACGCCCATCTCGTGGACCAGGTGTATCTCAAGGCGCTCTCGCTGCAGTACGACACAGCCCGCGACGCGACCGTGCCGCCTCTGATGAAGGCGGTTTGCCTGCAGTACATCGCGGGCTACCCCAGCAGCCACATGCACATGTCCCGCTACGGCATGCGGCAGCTCCTCACCCAGGCCGTCGCCGACAGCGTCACACGAACCTATGCGAGCGTCGGTAGCACCGTCAGTTACAGCTCACACCCTGGTGACGGAACTACTGCACGCCTGAAGCAGGTCAGTGCCCAGGCCTCACATCCTGCGCCGGCAGGCGCCATGCTCATCGAGGGAGCTGACTTTCTCCTGCGCCCACCGCCCACTCGCCAACAATCTGGTTGATCGACCAAGCCCTGCGCGTCTTTGACACCTACCGGGCGTCGGACTCCGCCGCGGTCTCGTACCGGCCTGATGGTGGCTGAGCCGCTGGAAAGACCGGCTCCCGGCTGGGTATGTGCCCGTCGGGCGGAGGATTCTGAACCCTCGCCGGACCCGGGCCGGGGTGAGGCGTTCGGCGGGGCCGGCTTCTCCCGTGGGTGGCGCAGGTCCCGCACCAGGGGCCGGGCGATGCGCAGTGAGTGTGGGCGGCGAGTCCCCGGACTTCGCAGCCCACAGACCGCCGGCATATCCGTCGGGGGCGGGCGGGACGTCACCGTGCAGCGGCCCCAGCTCCGAGGGGCTGCCGACCCACGCTGGCCGGCAGTCCCTCCGGCTGTGGTGCTCTGCTCCGATGCGACGCTGCGGGGCCTACCGCCTCAGCAGGAGACGCCTCAGCCACGCCCGCCACGAGGCGCGGCTTTCGGGTCGGCTCTCCAACTCACTGTCGGGCAGGTGCCGTTGGGGTACCGTCGCCATGCTGCTGCTGGGTGGGGGCGGGGCCGGCAGCGGTGCCGGCAGATCACGGTTTTCCGGAGCACGGGAAGCGAACTTCACGGGCAGTGCCGTCAGATGCCGGATCCAGGTGGAGGAGCGCCAGGTGAGCTCTTCTTCGGCGACGGCCAGGCTGATGTCGGGAAGCCGGGTGAGCAGGATGTCGATGCCGGTGTCGGCGATGACACGGCCGATGTCCTGGCCGGGGCACTCATGGGCGCCGGCGCTGAAGGACAGGTGCGCGCGGTTGTGGTGCACGCGGGCCGACGGATTCGGGCGGACCGCCTGATCGACGTTCCCGGCGGCCAGGCCCAGCAGGAGCATGTCTCCCGACTTGATCTCCTGGCCTCCCAGGGAGGTGTCACCGGTGGCCCAGCGGCCTGGGCACACCATCAGTGGCGGCTCGTCCCAGAGCACTTGCTCCACTGCTTCCGGCAGGGTCATCTGGCCGCCGGCCAACGATCCTCGGAACCGCGGGTCGGTGACCACCATCCGCAGGACGTTGGACATGAGATTGGCGGTCGTCTCGAAGCCTGCGAGCAGGATGAGGCGCAGGTGATGCTGCACCTCCTCGTCCGTGAGGTTGGCGGGATGGGCCATCAGTACGGATGCGATGTCCTGTCCGGGCAGAGCGCGTTTGGCGATGACGAGTTGCTCGAGGGTCTCCAGCACATAGGCGTTGCTTGCGAGCGACGTCTCGGTGCCCTTGAAGAGGTCCCGGGCGGCGTGCACGAGCTTGGGACCGTACTCGTCCGGCATTCCGAGGAGGTGGGTGAGAACGAGCATGGGCAGGTGCTCGGTGAACTGACCGACCAGCTCCGCCTGGCCTCTTTCACAGAATTCATCCACCAGCTGGTGCGCAAAGCGGGTGATGTGGCGGCGGATCCCGCGCTGGTCGAACTGGTTGAGGCCGGCGGTGACCGCGCCGCGCAGGCGCTGGTGCTCCTCGCCGTCCGCAGAGACGCAGTCGGGGCGCCATCCGATCATCGGCATCAGCGGCGAGACGGTGGGGTCGATCTCACCGCTCTTCCAGCCGTGCCAGATGCGGGAATCACGGGAGAACTGGGTGGAGCGGCCGGCCACATCACGGTTCTCGTGGTACCCGAGGACGAGCCAGGCACGTACGTCCCCGTCGAGCAGCACGGGCGCCACCGGACCGTGGGCCGCACGCAACTTCTCGTACAGGCCCATGGGGTCGGTTGCCGCGGCAGCGCCATAGAGCCGGGTCACTGTGTCGGCTCCCGTGGCGGTGTGGGCCGGGCAGCCCGGGGGCGGGGTGAGCCCCGGTTCAGTTGTGGTGCGGTCAGCGGGTGGGACGGTCACATGGACTCCTGGGCGGCGGCGAGGGTGCAGAGGTAGCCCATCAGCGAGAGCAGGGCGTCGCGGCTGGACGACCGGTTGCGTGCGTCACAAGTGATGATCGGCACGGATTCGTTGAGGGCCAGAGCGGTGCGCAGGGCGGGTATCGGGTGTTGCGGGGCTTCGGGGAAGTCGTTGACGGCCACGACGAAGGGGACGCGGCGGTCTTCCAGGCGGGTGATGATCTCGAAACAGACTTCGATCCTTCGGGTGTCGACGAGGACCACGGCGCCGAGCGCGCCTTCGAAAATGCCGTTCCACAGGAACCAGAAGCGTTCCTGACCCGGCGTCCCGAAGAGGTAGAGGATCAGCTCCTCGTTGATGCTGATGCGGCCGAAGTCCAGGGCAACGGTCGTGGTGTTCTTGCCTTCCGCACCGGGATTGTGGTCGATCCCGACGCCGGCCTGAGTCATGGTTTCTTCGGTGGTCAGGGGCGGGATCTCGCTCACCGCCCCGACCATGGTCGTCTTGCCGACCCCGAAACCGCCGACAATCACGACCTTGACTCCCCTGGCGCCGTGCGGCAGCAGCACGTCCGTGCGGCGGGGGCCGGCGGCGGGTGCGTCAGAGCTTACGTAGTCCATGGATCACCGCCTCCAGAAGGCCAAGTTCGGGGACCACAGCGACAGGAACAGGAGCAGTGGCCTCAACCCGCCCGTCATCGACGAGCTTGGAGAGGAGCACCGTGATGACGCTGAACGGCAGACTGAGATACGCGGACAATTCGGCCACCGACAGCGGGTACTGGCACATGCCGAGGATCGCTGCCTGCTCGGGTTGCATGGCGGGTTCGGGTACGGACCTCGATGCGATGAGGGTGACCAGGTTGAAGCCCTTGGCCGAGGAACCCGGGCCACCGGAGATGACATACAGCGGCACGGGATTGCCTTCATCCCATGCGTCCTGGTTCTCTGACGTCACATCGCCTGCCGGACGTCATCACGAGGCGGACTGGTCATGTGCCGGCCGATCCGGACCACCAGCGTACGCATGCGGTCCCCCAGCAGCCCCGCGTCCACTTCCTCATCTGCCAGCACTGCGAGATAGGCCCCGGGTCCGGCCGCCATCAGGGAGAAGTATCCGCCGTCGACTTCGATCCCGACCATGCGCGTCGAGCCGTCTCCGTGCGGGAATTTCTGTGCGATGGCCTTCGCCAGACTCTGCATGCCCGAACAGGCAGCGGCGATCGCGTCAGCGGTGTCGGTCTCCGTGTTCGCTTGACCGATGCACAGACCGTCCGATGACAGCACGACCACATGTCGCACGTACGGGACACTGGCTGCGAGCTCCTTGAGCATCCAGTCCATGTTGGGCAGTGGCGGCACGGTTACTCACCCTCATCTGATGGCTCGCTGGTGGGGACGGAAGGGTCGGTGCTCGGTCTCTTTTCGCCACTGAACGCCTCCCACATCAGGCCCGGCTGCCGGGCTGCGCCCGCCGTTCCGGAGGGGGCGGCCGGAGCAGCGGGGGGATGGGGGGCCGTGCGGACGACCGGTGTAGGGACGGGCGATTCGCGTCGCCGCTGCGGCAGCCCGTTGACGGTCTGTGCGACCTCGACGGAATCTGCTGCGGCATCGCGCGTCATCGTCGGCCTCGGCACGATCGGTGCGCCCGTGTGCTTCGGCGCGAACTGTTGGACTTTCGGGACAGGCTGCTGAACTGTGGTGATCAGGCGCCGCGGCACGAGCACGACGGCCCGTACTCCCCCGTACGCGGAAGTGCGCAGGTCGACGTCGAGGCCGTTCTCGCGGGCCAGCCTGCTGACCACGGGCAGGCCGAGCTGCGTCGCCTCGCCCAGGTCGGCCAGATCGATGCCGGACGACGCGTGAGCCATGACGCGGTCGATGCGCTGGCGGACCTCTTCGGTGAGCCCGACGCCACGGTCCTCGATCTCGATCGCGATACCGGAAGGCACCTCGCTCGCGGTCACCTCGACCGGGGTGTGCGGCGGCGAAAAGGTCGTGGCGTTGTCGAGCAGCTCGGCGAGCAGGTGGATCAGCGGCTCGGCCCCCTGGCCGATCACGGCCACCTCTGTCACCGACTGCAGCTTCACGCGCGGATAGTCCACGATGCGGGACATGGCCCCCCGCACGACGTCGTAGAGCGGGATCGCCTTCGACCATTGACGCCCGGGCCGGGCGTCACCCAGTACCGCGATACTGGCCGCGAGTCGCCCGATCAGGGCGTTGCGATGGTCGATCTCCTGCAGGCCGTGGGAGACCACGACATCCGTGCCGTGAAGGATCTGCATGTCGCGGAGATCCTTGGCGAGTTGATGCACGATCGCCTGGACCCGGCGCGCGATCGCCACCAGTGCCCGCTGAGAGGAGTCCCGCGTGTGCTCCTCGGCCTCCACGGCTTCCAGGAGCTTCCGTACAGCGGCCCGGAGCGCTTCGGCGAACTCGCTGTCGAGATGCTCCCCGAACGTGAGGGACTGCAGGATCTCCGATGCGGGGTCACCCTTTTGCATGCGGGCGACAGCCGCGGGGAGGAGCTCCTCGGCGAGCCACACGGTGGTGGCCCGCTGATCGGACAAGCGCCCGAACAGCGCCTCTTCGCGCTGGGCGTAGTACTGCTGTACGTCGGCACTCGCCCGCGCGTAGCGGGCCTCCTCTGCCGAGCGCGCCCGGCGCGCCGTCCCGGCCGAGGTGATGGCCGTCAGGACGACCGCGACGAGGCCGCACCAGGCAACCGGCGGGCGTATCTGCGCGGGAGCGAAGATCAGCGCTATGCCGCCGGCCCCCGCCAGAACACCAGGGGGGATAAACCACGCTAGAGCCACTGCACGTGGCCGGGCTCTAGAGGTTGAACCTGCACGAACCATCGAGGGGTCCCTAAACAATCTGGAATGAATGGACTGGGAGTGATGCGGTGCACCGACAAAAGCGGTCGGGACTTCGCTCGGCCGAGCACAAATGTTCTGATGGGCGCCCCCGACAGGCCGGTTCGAGATCGCATCGGTGGTCACCCCTCCCTGCAGCCAGGCTCCGTCCGCGCGCAGCACAGCGCACGGTGACTCGCTGTAAGTGCAGCGCAACACGGAAGGGGAGAATAGCCAGTTCGGGATCGTCATGTGACCTCGCTGGAACGAGGGCCTCCGTTGACCGATCTTGGCCCGTAACTGATCGATCGCTGCAATGACAGGCATTGCAGATGCATGGAATCGACCACCCCAGTAACTGCTGATCACGGCTCCCAGCCCCCGCGTTCCCCGGCTGCTTCCGCGGGGACGTACTCGCCGGAGGACCGCCCCGGCCGGCCATGACTGGAAGCCCGAATGCGGACCATCACCGAGTTGCCACCGGACATCGCCAAGTGGTTCGCCGGCAGCGGTGGACCCGCGCGGGCGTCCCCAGCCGCAAGGCCCGTCCCCTCTCGTGTCCCATCCCACAGCAGCCGTGCGCCTTGTCCTGGGTAACAAGTGCGGGGTGCTGCTACGGGGCCTCGCCCGCGGCCTTTGGCCTGTCCGCCCTGCTGCTGGCCTCGCAGGTCGCCTACGACGTCATCCGGCTGGTCGGCGCCGCGGTGCTGGTGTGGTTGGGAGCGCGTGGCCGTGGTCGACTTGATCTGGCACCTACCGTTGGTCTGGCTGGCCGGACGTGTCAAAGGAGTGCTTCAGCGGCAGTCCGTTCGACGCCGGATGAAACAGGTCTCCGGGGCGCTCCTGGTCGGGCTGCGGGTGTGTCTGGCTACCAAGTCTTACTGACCGTTCAGAATGAGGTTCGGAGTCGTCTCAAGCTGATGATGCTGCAAGCGAGTTGGAGCAGGCGGAGGTGTAGGTCGGCTCGTATCTCGTAGCGGATGCGGAGCCGTTTGAACTGGTGGAGCCAGGCGAAGGTGCGCTCGACGACTCAGCGGGTCTTGCCCAGGCCGGAGCCGTGGGCTGTGCCCTGCGGGCGATCTTCGGTGTGATGCCGCGGGAGCGGTCGGCTCCCTCCGACTCCGGGAGAACCCGCGGGTCGGCGACGTGCCGTTGCCGACCCGCGACGTCCTGGCCATCGGCGGAGCGGCCTGGGAGATCCTGGACCAGTCCGCTTACGAACGTGCCCGGCCCGAGACCGCGAATCCCCCGTAGAGCGGGCGGCGCCGCACCCGCGAACAGCCGCAGCGGCCGGTGGGTTCGCGGCCCGTGCTCCGGCCGCCCAGCTGAACACAGCAGGCACGGAAGGCCGTTGGTTCGCTCCGGGTGCCGGGCGGGGGCACTCGCGTGAACAGGTAGGACCGCCGCAGGAGTTACGTATCCCACGTTTCCGCCGCCTGATGAACAGTGACTCGCTGGGCCCCGTTGACCTCCATAACCGGTGACCCATCCCCAGACCGGTGAGTGAGCGAGGTTCGCACATGCCAAGGATCCTTCTGCACGACGCCCGGTGCCGCGCGGCCGCGGGCTGCTGCCGGGCCCGGTCGGCGCACCACGGTTCCTGCCCGCGACTTACGCACTGAACGGTCGACCCCATGGACTACTGCGTCCCCTGCCGCCGCACTCTCAACGGCACCGTGACGTGCCCGGAATGCGGGGCGTACGACTCCGGCATGCAGCCGCCGAGCGATCGGACCGCTGAGGTTCCTGCCGTCGGCACGGCGGCGATGGAGGTCCTCTTCGACGAAGGACCGGGCCCGGTCGAGCCCCCCGGCGTTCCCAGGCACGCCACTCCCCCGGCCGCCGTACCCGCAACACCGCCTCCCCCGGTGACCGTACCCGCGGCCCAGGCGCGGGCAGCGACCGTAGCCGTGCCCGAGCCACGGGCCGCCACCGTAGCCGTACCGCAGCCGCGGGCAGCCGCCGTGCCCCAGGTTCAGCGCCACCGTCCGCCTCGCTGGAAGAAGTACGGCGGCCGGACTCTTGCCGCGGCCACCTTCGCGATACTGGGTGGTCTGGCCACCACATCGTTGCTGCCCGACCACTCCGCCGGTGCCCCTCAGGCGGCGCCGAGCCCGGAGCAGACGTCCCCCGACGAGCCCCAGGGGCAGGTGACCGAGCCGTCGAAAGCCTCACGTTCCCCGGAACGTCCGACCACACGCCCGGCCAGAGGCACCGCCCGGGACCGGAACAAGGGGGTGACTCGCCGTCCTGGTGCGGCGCCCACTCCGTCGGAGCCGCCGGCTTCAAAGGCCCCCACCGCCGACCCCGCTCCACCGCCCGCGAAGGCCACTCCAACTCCCAGCCCCTCCAGTGCTCGCCCCAGCCAGTCGCCCCCGGCGACCATCACCCCTTCCCCGAGTCCTACCGGAAGTGTCAGCGCATCCCCCACGGGCAGCCCCACGCCGAGCACGCCAGGTGCGCCGGTGACCGACGCGCCGGGGGAACGCACGGAGCCGCTGCTAGGCATTGTTTCTTTGATTTTCTGACGTGGGTGGGGTGTTGGGGTCGGCCTGGCTGTATGGGTCACGGGGATCTGACGAATGCGGAGTGGGATCGGCTGGAGTCGGTCTTACCTCGTGGTGGTGCGCGTGGGGGCCGATGGAGTGATCACCGGTGGGTGATCAACGGGGTGTCGTGTCGGGTGCGACGAGTGTGCAGTGGCGGGACCTGCCAGAGCGATTCGGGCCGTGGGAAACGGATGCTGACAGACAGCCGGGCCTGCGAGGTATCCCCCACTGGCGCGGGTCAGGTGGGCGGCCCGTCCTCTGAAGGAACGCGCACGACCAGGAGGGCGACGTCGTCGTCGTTGTCTTCGGGACGCGCTCTTTCCATGAGGAGATCGGTGAAGTCCTCCAGGGGCCGGTGAGCCAGAGAGGCGGCATTCCGGCGCAGCCTCTCCAGGCCGTCGTCGAGAGAACGGCCGGGCGATTCGATCAGGCCGTCGGTGTAGAGAACGAGAGTGGACAGCGGCGGCAGGACGACCGTTGCATCCTCGCGGGGATTGCTGACCTGGGTGCCGAGAAGGAGGCCGTGCCCGTCCGTGAGGTAGCGGCTCTGACCGTCGTACGTGACCAGCAGAGGCGGCGGGTGGCCGGCATTCGTCCAGCGCAGCGTCCACTGCCCCATGGCGTCCGTCTCCAGACGGCCGAGGATCATGGTGGCCATCTCGACCTCGGAGATGCGGGGAACGGCTTCGTCGACATGGCTGACCACGACGCTGGGCGGTTCCTGGTGCGACCAGGCATAGGCCCGCAGGATGTTGCGAAGCTGGGCCATGTCGGCCGCCGCGTCCAGGTCGTGCCCGACGACGTCGCCGATGACCAGGGCGAGGGCATGGTCAGGAAGGTAGAAGGCGTCGTACCAGTCACCGCCGACCTGGGACGCGTGGGGCGCCGGCAGGTAGCGGGCGGCCATCTCGAGGCCCGGTACACGGGGCATCTGGGGCAGCAGGTGACGCTGCATGGTCTCGGCGACCTTGCGCTGGCGCTGGTAGAGACGTGCGTTGTCGAGTGCCAGGCCGGCGCGGCGGGCGATGTCCTCCAGCAGCGGGATGTCGGCGCCGGTGAAGGTTTCTGCGCGGTCGGATCTGCCGAGGGTCAGTGCCCCGAGGACCTCTCGGAGGCCGCGGATGGGCGCGATGACCGCAGAGTGCATGTGCGTGCCGTCGAACAGTCTGCGCTGTTCGACGGCAATGCCGGAGTCGGGCGGGCCGTGGTACGTCTCGGGCGTCGCCAAGGTGGACCCCGCTCCCCGCAGCGCCCGGGACAGCGGTTGGGGAGATGCCTGGGGAACCGGCGGCATGGCTCCCTCCAAGTCCTTGCGGCGCACCAGGCGGCCGCCCTCCTCGTGCGCGACCACGGTGCGCCAGACCTCGTCGTTGTCGCTGATCAGGTCGACGACCGCCCAGTCCGCCAGCAGAGGAACGACCAGCCGAACCAGACGGTCCAGCGCCTCGTCGACATCCAGGGTGGAGGTGAGCTGGGTGGTGGTCTCGGCCAGCAGAGCCAGACGTTCCAGCTCCGACAGCGGCTCCATGCTGAGGGCCGGGCCCTGCAGCGACGGCTCGGCGGAGTCGCGCTCGTGGAAGACCACCAGGGCGCCCACTTCGTCGGCACTGATGCGCAAGGGGGTCGCCAGCCAGGACATCGCCAGCAACGTCCCGTCACCGCGCTCGAAGTAGCCCAGATCCTCCTGCCGGGTGCGTCGGGCGATGAAGGCTTCCATCATCGCGCACTGGCTCCTGGGAATGGTCATCCCATTGCCGTCCCGGTGGAGGAAATCATGCGCATCCCGGCCCAGCAGGTCCTCGGCGTTGCGAGCCAGCAACGCCTCGGCCTCGCTGTTCACCGCGACGACGGCGCCGTCGGCATCCACCGCGTACGCGCCGGCCTTGAGCCCTGCCAGCCAGTTGCCGAGCCCCAGTTGCAAGTCAGCACGATGGTCCCCGTCCCCCGCCCCACCACCACGTTGCGCGACCACTTCCCCGCACCTCCACTCTCGCGCCAGTCCTGCCCGCAGCCTCCGCGGCCCTCCCCGAACCGCGCCCGGTCCATGGGGCGCATCCCTGGGAGCCTGGATCCGCCTGTCGGGCAGTCGGAGGCGAGGAGAATGTACAGGGTCCGCCGGGGCAAGGCCTGCTGGGCCCCTGCAGACGGTCAACTCCAGCCGTGTGTGATCAGCCGGCCGGGCTCGGTCGGCGTGCGGTAGCCCGGAGCGGCCGCCGCGGCACGCAGGACCTCGTCCCGCTCGAGCGGAGGCGTGCAGGTACGGACCGGCCTGCACGCACCCGGCGGTCCTCGGCGGGCAGGGCCCGGCCGGAGAGCGCGAGCGCCATGTGGTCGCCGACGGGCATGTCGACGTCCGCGTTTTCCGGGACAATGGTGGTGCCGTGTTCGCCTGCCTCGGCCAGCAGCGTGCCCATCAGCCGGTGGCGGGCGAGGGGGTCGAGGTCGGCCATCGGCTCGTCCAGCAGCATCACTTCGGCGCGCTTGCCGAGCGCGAGGACGAGCGCGACACGCGCGCGCTGGCCGCCGGAGAGGCCGCGCGGGCGTCGGGGTCAAGGGCGCCTTCCTCCACGACCCGTTCGGCGTCCTGCTGTGGTCGCCGCCCTCATATCCGCGCCCGTAGCCATCACCGCGGCTGCGGCCGCCTTCGCCGCCGGGCGTGTCCAGGGTCGTGGGTCTGGCGCGGCCCAGTCGACGCCAGGCGCCGGCACCACCAACGCGACGCCTGCGCGACCCTGCTGATGGCCCTGCACACGTACTCCAGGGCGACGCATCACAGCGAAGCACGGCGGCCTCTCCGCCCCGGGGCAGGGTGGGCATCTGGGGTGGCCGGCATCCCGGTGCCCGTTCCGCAGCGGCACGGACCCACCAAGCGCGGGGTGGCCTCAGTCGGCGTCGCTTCCGACACCGCGATCGGGTGCGCTCATGTCCCCCGTCGCGGGAGTGCCGTCGGCGAGCCCGTAGCGCAGGTACACGGTGCCCTTCGGGCTCGCTGCCGGGGGTGCGAGAAGCGTGACGTTGCTAGGCACCGCGCCATCGTCGAACACCCTCTTCCCGACACCGAGCACGATCGGATGCAGCCAGAGGTCGAGACGGTCGAAGAGCTTCTCGCGCAGGAGGCTCTGCACGAGGTTCAGGCTCCCGACGACCTTCACGTGCTCGTGCCGGTCACGGATCTCGCGCACCGAGTGGGCGAGGTCCGGGCCGAGCTGCGTGGACCCGGCCCACGAGAGGTCGGGCCTGCCGCGAGAGGCCACGTACTTCGGGACGCTGTTGAAGAGTGTGGCGATCTCGTTGTCCTCGCCACCCTCCTGGTGAGGCCAGTACGCGGCGAAGATGTCGTACGTCCGCCGGCCGAGCAGGAGGGCGTCCGTGCCCTCGTACGCGGCAGCGATCTGCGCCCCGGCGGCCTCGTCCAGCAGGGGCGCCTGCCAGCCGCCGAACGGGAAGCCCACCGGGTCCTCGTCGGGGCCGCCGGGTGCCTGCCCGACGAGGTCGAGGGTCGCGAACAGCTCGATGTGGATGAGGCCCATGGCTTACTCCCGATGAGTAGGTTGTCTCCCTCAAGAGATAGACCTTCGGCTGCCCGCAGGCTCATCGCCGCGACGGAACCGGTTTCACCCAGTCGGGCGGAATAGTCACGAGGACTTCTCCGGCATCACCTTCGAGGACGCCCTGGCGATCGTGCAGCTCGAACGCACTGCGCAGGCCATCGACATCTCTCCACACGCTGAGCGAGGGAGTGCCAGGTCCTGAGCACCGACTTGGCCGGACGGGCCAAATGCGTTGCTCAGTAATGTGTCTGAGCGCCGTACCTGGTCGGACTGGCCGGATACGGCACTCGGACGGCGTCAGCGGTGGGACGTTCCGAGGGTCCGGTCGGCCGTCGCGAAGCGGTGCTCCGTCGGCTTCAGCACGTCGTAGAGGTAGCCGAAGTACTCCGTCTCCGCCGTTCCTGTGAGCACCGCCAGCAAGAAGGCCGAGCACCCCATGTCGTGGTGCTCCCACAGTGGGCCGCGCCCCTCGTTGTAGAGCACGGTCCACTCATCGGGCTGCTGGCCTGGCCTCACCAGCCAGTACAGGAAGGCCCCCGTGCCCTCCTCGAATGCCCACGGCAGGACCCGAGCCCCCGCCTCCAGCAGGCCGGCAGGCTTCGCCTCGAATTCCCACAGGTCGACCAGGATCTCCTCCCGTTCCGTCGTCTGCGCGTGCAGGTCGCAGTCGCTGTAGGCGGAGTCGGGGACGAGTAGCCAGATCGTGTCGTCGAAGATGCCATCGCCATATGTCTCGACGAGCTGCTTGTAGTCAGCGGGCAGAACCGCACCCAGGGCGCGCTCGGCCTGCGCCCAGTCCACAGCGGGTGGCGGATCGGCGGGCGGCGGGCAGAGACGGACGAGGGTATCGAGGGCGATCATGGAACGGACGCTACTCGGCCGGTGCCCGTGGGCGGGTCGCCAGGGCAGAGGCCGTCTGCGAGGGCTTCGAATGCGAGCTGGTGGAATTCAACGGCGAGAACAACCACGTCCACCCGCTCGTGAACTTCCCGCCGAAGGTGGCCCTGTCCAAACTGGTCAACAGCCTCAGCGCGCAACGCGGGTCGGAGCACTTCACAGAATCGCTTCACCACCGGGCTGAAGTCCGCCCGGTGCACTGCGAATAGACCCGGTTGCCGGGGTGGCACGATCACCAGCGGCGGGACCATCTCGCTGCCGGCTTGCGCCAGTTCCTTGAAGCCGGGGATCCGTGTATCGCGGGCGTATCGAAAATCGCATACGCCGCCGCAACGGCCCTCCGTCTCCGATGGGGGCATGAACCACAACGCATTCCTGTCGGCACCACCCCGCCGCGCGCGCAGGATCGTCCTCCTGAGCCTGGCGATCCTCGGCACGGCAAGCGCCGTGTTCGTCGTGCGTGGGCCGCTCATGATGGCCGCTCCGATGTGCATGGCCGGGCGGTGGCACGGCTGCTTCGGAACGTTCAACGGTGTCGTGCTCATGACGTTGGTCGCGCTGCCGTTGGCCGCGCTGGTGGTCTGGGCTCTGGCACGCAGTCGGCGTGCCGCCGGCGTCACATCGGCGTGGCGGATGTCGCTGGCCGAGGTGGGCATGGTCCACGGGACGGTGCCTTTCCTATGGATGACCATGATGCCGGGCGCCGGGGCCGGCACCGTCCCCGCCCGGGTGAGCCTGGTACCGCTGCGGGACCTGGTCACGATGGGGCCGCTCGGGATCGTCGGCAACCTGCTGGTCTTCGCGGCCCTGGGGTTCTTCGCCCCGATGCGGTTCGCGGCGCTGGCGTCCGTGCTGCGGATCCTGGCGCTCGGGGCGGGCTGCTCGGTCCTGGTCGAAACCGCACAGTACGTCCTGCGGCTGGACCGGGTGTCCTCCGTGGACGACGTACTGGTCAACGCCGCCGGCCCCGTGCTGGCCGCGCTGGCGTCGCGCCGCTGGTGGCGCACTGCGGCGGAAGCGCCGTCTGACCAACTTCGCCCCGCGCCGGCACCGGCAGGCTGAGTCGCGTGTCCGGTGTGCACACGTCCTTGCATACGTCGGTCGTTGCATACGTCGGCGATATGTTGTGCTGCTTAGGCTTCAGACATGCGCGTACTGATCGTGGAGGACGAGCCCTACCTGGCCGAAGCCGTCCGTGACGGCCTGCGGCTGGAGGCGATCGCCGCCGACATCGCCGGCGACGGTGACTCCGCCCTGGAGCTGCTCAGCGTCAACTCCTACGACCTCGCGGTCCTCGACCGCGACATCCCCGGCCCCTCCGGCGACGAGGTCGCCCGGCGCATCGTCGCCTCCGGCAGCGGCATCCCGATCCTCATGCTCACCGCTGCCGACCGGATCGACGACAAGGCTTCCGGATTCGAGCTCGGCGCCGACGACTACCTCACCAAACCGTTCGAGCTGCGGGAGCTCGTCCTGCGGCTGAGGGCGCTCGACCGCAGACGCGCGTATGCCCGGCCCCCGGTCCGCGAGATCGCGGGCCTGCGGCTCGACCCCTTCCGCCGGGAGGTCTTCCGCGACGGACGCTACGTCGCGCTCACCCGCAAACAGTTCGCCGTGCTGGAAGTCCTCGTCGCCGCCGAGGGCGGGGTCGTCAGCGCCGAAGGGCTGCTCGAACGGGCCTGGGACGAGAACGCCGACCCTCTCACCAACGCCGTGCGCATCACCGTCTCCGCACTGCGCAAACGGCTCGGCGAACCTTGGATCATCGCCACTGTGCCCGGTGTCGGATACCGCATCGACACAGCACCCGGCACCGGACGTGCGGGAGGAGACCATGGATAGGGCGCCTGGATTGAGTGTTCGCTTCAAGCTCACCCTCAGCTACGCCGGATTCCTCATGGTTGCCAGCGCCCTGCTGCTCGCGGCGGTGTGGGTCTTCCTCCTGCGTTACGTCCCCGAGCGTGCGCTCATCGTCCCCGGATCCACTGGCACCCCCACCAATGGTGTCTTTCCCATCCGGTCCAACCTCCTGCACGTGTTTGCTCCGAGGGCAGCTGCAGTGTTGGCATTCCTGCTCGTGTCCGGCCTCCTGGGGGGATGGATCCTCGCCGGCCGGATGCTCGCACCACTCACGCAGATCACGGATGCGGCACGGATGGCCGGGAGCGGGTCGCTGTCCCACCGGATCCACATGAAGGGCCGCCAGGACGAATTCCGTGAACTCTCCGACGCGTTCGACTCGATGCTCGAACAACTCGAGTCCCACGTCGCCGAGCAGCAGCGGTTCGCCGCGAACGCCTCCCACGAACTGCGCACCCCGCTGGCGATCTCGCGGACGCTCCTCGACGTCGCCCGCAAGGACCCCACGCGGGTCCGGGGCGAACTCATCGAACGCCTGCACACTGTCAATACGCGGGCGATCGACCTCACCGAGGCTCTCCTGTTGCTCAGCCGCGGCGACCGCGGAAACTTCACCCGCGAGAGCGTCGACCTCTCCCTCATCGCCGAAGAAGCCGCCGAAACGCTGCTTCCCCTCGCCGAGCAGCGCCGGATCACGCTCGACGTCACCGGCGGGGCGGCCCGGACCAGCGGTTCCGCGGAGCTCCTGCTGCGGATGGTGACGAACCTCGTCCAGAACGCCATCGTCCACAACCTCCCCGCCGGCGGCACCGTGACGGTCAACACCGAGCCGCACGGCGACACGAGCGTGCTGCGGGTCGAGAACACGGGCCGTCGGGTTCCACCAGAACTGGTACCGACCCTGACCGAACCTTTCCAGCGCGGAACGGAACGCGTACGCACCGACGAGCACGCCGGCGTAGGCCTCGGCCTGGCCATCGTGCACAGCATCGTCCGCGCCCACGACGGGACCCTCGACCTCGTCCCCTGCCCCGCCGGCGGTCTCCTCGTCACGGTCCGGCTTCCCGGCACGCTGTAGGCATCGTCCCCGAGCGGGGCCCACTGGATCGCGTCAGAGCGATCGACCGGCTTTCCTGAACTTCGGAAGCGGGCGTGCGGTACGGGGTCAACGGTGCCGACGGCAGCTCCGAGGCGCGGCGCTCCCGTTCGAACCGCTCCGGTACGACGGTGGTTGGGCTCAGGCGGATTCGAGGAGCGGGCGGATCTCGATCGTCTCCGGAGAAGGCAGGGCCTTGGCCAGTTCGACGGCCTCCGCACGGTCGGCCACCTCAAGTACGAACCCGCCGCCGAGGGTCTCCTCGCCGGTGTGCGCGGGCCCGTCGGTCACTGATGACGCCCCGTCGGTCGTCTTGCGCACGGTCGCCGGGCTGTTGTGCTCGGTTTCCAGGGCGTCGCCGCCGACCAGCTTTCCGTCCGCCGCTAGCGTGCCGATCCAGGTCTGGTAGTCCGCGCGGTAGGTGTCCCGCTCGGCCTGGATCCGGCGGCGTGACTCCACCCTCCGCCGGCCAGTCGCGGCCCGGGGTATGAGTGGAGCGAGTAAATCCCCTCCTGGTCGGTGAGTTCAAATCTGCACATCTGACCATGATCCGCCAGCAGATGATCTTTGATGACGGGGCCGCAGGACCTGCACAATCACGGCATGACCAACACTGTCGAAGCAGCCTGGCACAAGATCCTGACCACTGTCGGTGAACCTCGCCGGCCGGAAGGATCACCGCTTCTGGAACCGTTTGCCGAGCTGGTTCGGGTGGCGCATGCCGAGCCGTTGCTTCGTCAGCTCTACCCCTGGACCGGTATGTGGGAACTGCACTTCAGCAGGTGCACGGAGAACCACCACACCTGGGACCTCCCCTACATCGGCACATTGAGAGACGGCCGGTACTACGTCGAAGGACCGAGCCGGAGCAGCCCGCAGATAGCCGAGACGGACAGCGCACAGGCCGCGGTAGGGATGGTCATCAATCGCCTGCCACCACACTGCGGCCCGGCATTCATCGGCAATGCGGAGGAACTGGCCGCTTACGAGAAGGCACGAGAGAGCAGGTAAGGCGGCCCATCGACTTCGCGGAATCAGAGACCGGCTCCATAAGCGGCGTTGAAGACGGGCCTAGTTGGCCGGGTTCGCACAGAAGGTGCCCGGGGTCGACCTCCGGCACGCCATGACGTCTACCGATCCAGCGGAGGCGGGGCCTCGGCCGGGCCGCGAGCGCGTGGAGAGGGAAATAGCGCGTGGAGAGGGAAATACAGATGCCGGCTCCCGGCATGCGCAGGCAGGATCTCGGTATGTCGACCGACGTCAGCGGAATGATCGAATGCCGGCCGGGGGCCAGGCTGAAGGCGATGGGCACGGTGACGCCCACGTCGATGCCGACGTCCGGCCCCTGGTGGGGCTCAGGTTTGGCCTCCAAGGTCTGGACACGGAAGGCGATGT
>NZ_JBWKCY010000033.1:0-75687 GCF_056436245.1 Streptomyces sp. NPDC043812 | reverse complement strand
TGCGCTCGGCGGGCGTGAGGTCGGCAAGATGCCGCGGCGGCTTCTTGGCTCCGCGGGGCGCGACGAAAGTGAGTTCTCCGGGCTTGGGCATGGTGCTACCAGTGTCGCAGAGAAAACACGAGGGACCGTCGCCCTGTGGACGACGGCCCCTCGTACGGCAAACACGCAGGTCCGTGCCTGAGTGAGCGCTCCCTCAGCCCGAGCCGACGAAGATCACCAGCAGCAGCCACACCACCGGCGCGGTCGGCAGCAGCGAGTCCAGGCGGTCCATGATTCCGCCGTGGCCCGGCAGCAGCGTGCCCATGTCCTTGATGCCCAGATCGCGCTTGATCATCGACTCGCCGAGGTCGCCCAGCGTCGCGCTGGCGGCCACGGCCAGACCCAGCAGCAGTCCCTGCCACCAGGCACCGCCGTCGATGAGGAACTGCATGCACAGCGCGCCCGCGGCCATCGCGAAGGCGACCGCTCCCAGCAGTCCCTCGCGGGTCTTGCCGGGACTGATGCGCGGGGCGAGCTTGTGCTTTCCGAAGCGCCAGCCGACGGCGTACGCGCCGGTGTCGCTGACGACCGTGAGCATCAGGAAGGTGATGACCCGCTCCGGCCCGTCGTCGGCACTGAGCATCAGCGCGACGAACGTCGCCAGGAACGGCACGTAGAAGGCGGCGAACACACCCGCCGTCACGTCCTTGAGATAGCCCTCGGGCGGCTCGGTCATGCGCCAGACGAGGACCGCGAGCGCGGTCAGCGCCATGGCCACCCAGGCGCCTTCGGCGCCGCGCACATAGCCCGCCACGACCATCGCCGCGCCGCCGACCGCGAGCGGCACCAGGGGGGCGTTGATCTGCTTGCGCTCCTGAAGGCGGGAGGTGAGCTCCCACAGGCCGACGACGACGGCGACCGCTATGACGCCGACGAACACGGCCTTGACGATGAAGAGCGACGCGACGATCACCGCACCGAGCCCCACACCGACCCCT
The DNA here is from genome assembly GCF_056436245.1 of Streptomyces sp. NPDC043812. Lineage (NCBI taxonomy): Bacteria > Bacillati > Actinomycetota > Actinomycetes > Kitasatosporales > Streptomycetaceae > Streptomyces > Streptomyces sp. NPDC043812. Next base: position 74,710 of record NZ_JBWKCY010000033.1, on the reverse strand, counting down.
ATGGCCGCCCGCAGATCGCGGCCGGCCCGCTTCTTCTGCGGCGGCTCAGGTGCCGCCGGCGGCGGGGTGGGCATGGGCTCCTGCGGGGTCTCGTCGCGGAACAGGGGGCCACCCAAGCGTGCGGCCCCCTCGTCGCGGTTCTCTCGGCGTGCTCCGCCGGCTGGGCCTGTCGGGCCCCCGGCGGATCGGCCATCTCTACCTGCGTCGGGAAAGTCCGGCACGATGGGCATGGGCCGAGTCTGCTGTGCGTCGTGTCCATCGTAGGCGGGACCCGCCGGGAGGGGCCCCTGGTCGGGCGGTGGCCATGCACCGGCGTATCCGGCGCCGTGCGGGGCCCCCCAGGAAGAGTCGTTCATCAGACCTCGAGCAGCTCGGCTTCCTTGTGCTTGAGCAGCTCGTCCACCTGCGCCACGTACTTCGCGGTGGTGTCGTCGAGCTCCTTCTCCGCACGCCGACCCTCGTCCTCGCCGACTTCGCCGTCCTTGATCAGCTTGTCGATGGCCTCCTTGGCCTTGCGGCGCACGGAGCGGATCGAGATCTTGGAGTCCTCGGCCTTGCCCTTGGCGACCTTGATGAACTCCTTGCGGCGGTCCTGCGTGAGCTCCGGGAAGACCACGCGGATGATGTTGCCGTCGTTGCTCGGGTTGACTCCGAGGTCGGAGTCGCGGATCGCCTGCTCGATGTTGCGCAGCGCAGTCTTGTCGAACGGCGTCACGACCGCCATCCGGGGCTCCGGCACCGAGAACGAGGCCAGCTGGTTGATCGGGGTCAGGGCACCGTAGTAGTCCGCCACGATCTTGTTGAACATCGCCGGGTGCGCACGTCCGGTGCGGATCGCGGCGAAGTCATCCTTGGCGACCAGGACGGCCTTCTCCATCTTCTCCTCGGCCTCGAGGAGGGTCTCTTCGATCACCACTTGCTCCTGCGTGTCTTGAGTTGGGCCCGGCATCGGACTGGGCCGGCGGAACCTGCGTCGCGTGTTCCCTGCACGGTGTCCGACCGGCAGGACTTTGTCCATCCCTGAGGGATGTCCCCGTCAGGGGCGGCTCAGACCCGGGTGTCGCGGTCGCTCACGAGCGTGCCGATCTTCTCACCCTTGACCGCCCGAGCGATATTGCCCTCCGCAAGGAGTTCGAAGACGAGGATCGGAAGAGCGTTGTCGCGGCACAGAGTGATGGCGGTGGCGTCGGCGACCTTGAGGTTGCGGGAGAGCACCTCCCCGTACTCGAGCGCATCGAACTTCACCGCGTCGGGGTTGGCCTTCGGGTCGGAGTCGTAGACCCCGTCGACACCGTTCTTGCCCATGAGCAGCGCCTCGGCGTCGATCTCCAGGGCCCGCTGGGCGGCAGTGGTGTCGGTGGAGAAGTACGGCATGCCCATGCCCGCGCCGAAGATGACGACGCGCCCCTTCTCCAGGTGGCGCACGGCGCGCAGCGGGATGTACGGCTCCGCGACCTGGCCCATGGTGATGGCGGTCTGCACCCGCGAATCGATGCCTTCCTTCTCCAGGAAGTCCTGGAGGGCGAGGCAGTTCATGACGGTGCCGAGCATGCCCATGTAGTCCGAGCGGGCCCGGTCCATTCCGCGCTGCTGGAGTTCGGCTCCGCGGAAGAAGTTGCCGCCGCCGATCACGAGGGCGATCTCGGCGCCGTCGCGTACGACCGCGGCGATCTCGCGTGCGATGGCGTGTACGACGTCGGGGTCGACGCCCAGGCCTCCGCCGCCGGCGAAGGCTTCACCGGACAGCTTCAGCATGAAGCGGCCGGCCTTTTTGCCGTGGTTGTCGTCGCCCTGTGCGGCGCCCTGGTTCATGAGATCTCCTCGTGCACATACGAAGAAGGCCATTGCCGTGGGGTGTTCGTGTCCCTGTCGGCAATGGCCTCCTCGTCAGATCTGCGGTCGTCCGGCGCTCACGCGGCCGACGCCCACGTGGGAAACCCTAGCGGGCTCCCGTGTCGATCGCGTACCGGCTCAGATGCCGACCTTGATGCGCGCGAAGCGCTTCAGGGTGACACCGGCCTCGTCCAGGATCTTCTGGACGGACTTCTTGTTGTCGAGCGCGTACGGCTGACCGAGGAGGGTGGCCTCCTTGAAGAAGCCGTTGACGCGACCCTCGACGATCTTCGGGAGGGCGGCCTCGGGCTTGCCCTCGGCGCGCGTGGTCTCCTCGGCGACGCGGCGCTCGGCCTCGACGACCTCGGCCGGGACGTCCTCGCGGGAGAGGTACTTCGGGGCGAAGGCGGCGATGTGCTGCGCGACACCCTTGGCGATCTCGGCGTTCTCCTTGTCGAGCTCGACAAGGACACCGATCTGCGGGGGCAGGTCGGGCATGGTGCGGTGCATGTACGCCGTGACGTAACCGTCGGAGAACTGCGCGAAGCGGTCCAGGACGATCTTCTCGCCCAGGTTGGCGTTGGCCTCGTCGACGTACGCCTGGACGGTCTTGCCGGCCTCGATCTCGGAGGCGAGCAGGGCCTCGATGTCCGCCGGGGACGTCTTCGCCACGTGGGTGGCCAGGGCGTTGGCGACAGCCTGGAACTTGTCGCCCTTGGCGACGAAGTCCGTCTCGCACTTGAGCTCGAGGATGACACCGGAGGTGTTGTCGTCGGCGATGAGGGAGACGACGGCGCCGTTCTCGGCGGAGCGGCCCTCGCGCTTGGCAACGCCCTTCTGGCCCTTGATGCGCAGCGCCTCGACAGCCTTGTCGACGTTGCCTTCGGACTCGTCCAGAGCCTTCTTGCAGTCCATCATGCCGGCGCCGGTGAGCTCACGGAGCTTCTTGACGTCAGCGGCGGTGTAGTTCGCCATGTCCTTGAATCTCTCTCGGAATCGAAAGTCGAAGATCTACGGGTGAGCGGCGGGGGCCGGCGCTCGTGGCACCGTCCCCCACCGTCAACTACCGAACCTGTGAGGTCAGGCCTGCTCGGCGTCCGCGGCCGGCTTCTCGGCCTCGTCGGCCGCAGCCTCCGCGGCCGGAGCCTCGTCGGCCGCAGCCTCGGTGGCCGGGGCCTCGGCGACGGGAGCCTCGGCGGGCTTCTCGGCAGCCTCGTCGGAGTCCGCCTTCTTCTCGCCCTCGAGGAGGTCACGCTCCCACTCGGCGAGCGGCTCGCCGGCGGCCTTCTCGCCCGGCTTCGAGTCGCCGGTGGCGACGCCGGAGCGGGCGATGAGGCCCTCGGCGACGGCGTCGGCGATCACGCGGGTGAGCAGGGTGACGGAGCGGATCGCGTCGTCGTTGCCCGGGATCTTGTAGTCGACCTCGTCGGGGTCGCAGTTGGTGTCGAGGATCGCGACGACCGGGATGTGGAGCTTGCGCGCCTCACCGACGGCGATGTGCTCCTTCTTGGTGTCGACGATCCAGACGGCGCTCGGCACCTTCTGCATCTCGCGGATACCACCGAGGGTCTTCTCCAGCTTGGCCTTCTCGCGGGAGAGGACCAGGAGCTCCTTCTTGGTGAGGCCGGAGGCGGCCACGTCCTCGAAGTCGATCTGCTCGAGCTCCTTGAGGCGCTGCAGACGCTTGTAGACGGTCGAGAAGTTGGTGAGCATGCCACCCAGCCAGCGCTGGTTGACGTACGGCATGCCGACGCGCGTCGCCTGCTCGGCGATGGCCTCCTGGGCCTGCTTCTTCGTACCGACGAACATGATGGAGCCGCCGTGCGCGACGGTCTCCTTGACGAACTCGTAGGCGCGGTCGATGTACGACAGCGACTGGAGCAGGTCGATGATGTAGATGCCGTTGCGCTCCGTGAAGATGAAGCGCTTCATCTTCGGGTTCCAACGACGGGTCTGGTGACCGAAGTGGACGCCGCTTTCCAGCAGCTCCCGCATCGTGACGACGGCCATGGCCGTATCTCCTTGTTTTTCTCGGTTATGTCCTGACGCCCCGACGCGCCGTGCCACAAGGGACCGAGGAGCGCGGCCACCGACCTGAGGGTCTGGTGGCGGGGCGTGCGAAGTCGACCCGGTGACCCGGATCGCCAGAAGAAGTGTACGGGACCGGTGACGTGCCGGGTGACGGCGCTGTCCACAACCGCCCGGTTGTCCACAGATCCGGACCATGATCAGCGCGACGGCGACCGGGCGCGGCACGGTTTCGTCCATGAACTGCGTACTCTCCGTCCCGCTCCTCGTCAGGGCGCTGGCCGTGCTGCTGCTGATCGCGCTGTCGGCCGCGTCGTCCGGTCCGGCGGTGCTGCGCACCGGCACGCAGCCGCGCGCGCCGCGGGTGAGCGCGGTCCCGGACACCGCTGCGCCGGCGGCTCGAGGGCCCGAGGCCGGGCACGTGGCCGTCGGTGCGCACGGTCGTGGCAGCCGGGTGGGCCCGAAGGGTCCGGACGTGGGGGGCGATGGTGCCCACAGCTGGCCGATCGGGCCGCCGCGGCCTGTCGTGGTGCGCGGCTGGCAGCCGCCTGCCACTCCGTACGGCGCGGGCCATCGCGGTGTCGATCTCGCGGCTGCGTCCGGCTCGGCGGTGCGCGCTGCGGCGGCGGGGCAGGTCACCTTCGCAGGCAGCGTCGCGGGGCGCGGCGTTCTCACCATCAGTCTCACCGGTACGGGTGACCCGCCGTTGCGCACCACGTACGAGCCGGTGCGCCCGCTCGTGGAGAAGGGCGCCGAGGTCGCCGCCGGTCAGGTCGTGGCCACGGTCGACGGCGGGCCGTCGCACTGCACTACGACCTGTCTGCACTGGGGCCTGTTGAAGGGCGCGATGTATCTGGATCCGCTGTCGTTGCTGCCGGCCTGGATACTGCGCCGTCCCCCGTCGCGGCTGCTGCCGGTGTTCGGAGTGCCATTGCCGGACGGGGTCTCGGACGGACCGGCCGGGGGCAGGCCGGGCGGGGACGCGCCAGGCGGGGACGGGAAGCAGGTCGCGGGGGTGGGGGTACGGGCGGGAGTGGGTGCATTGCCGGCCGCGCGGCCTGCGCCGGTCGCACCCCGGGCCCCGCAGGAAGCGGCGTCACGAGCCGGTGTTGCCGGAAGGGGGTCGGGCACGGGAGCCGCGGCTGTTGTGCACGCGGCGCTCCTCGCGGTCGGCGCCGCCCTTGCGCATCGGGCGCCTGGCCGCCGTGCGCCAGACGTCAGCGCCGGACGCCCCGCAGGGCCATCGCGACCGCTGCGTCGGAGACGGTGGCCGGGTCCTCTGCCGCGCCGAGCTCGATACGGCGGACGGCGGCATCCACGACGCCCTGCAGCAGCATCGCCGCCAGCCGGGGCTGCTCATGGCCCAGCTCGCCCAACGCCTCGACGATCATGGCGATCAGCCCGCCGTGGGCGGCGCGGATCTTCTCGCGCGCACCGGCGTCCAGTTCACTCGCGGAGATCGCAACGACGGCGCGGTGCCGCCGGTCGCCGACCAGCTCCAATTGTCGGCGCACATAGGCCTCGACCTTGCCCTCGGGCGTGTCCGCGCTCCCCATGGCCGCCTCGACCTCGGCCGCCCACTCGGGGAAGTCGACCGCGCACAGCTCTTCGACAACCGCGGCGCGCGAGCGGAAGTACTCATAGACGGAAGACCTCGCGAGGCCCGTGCGCTCGGCGAGTGCGGGGAACGTCAGCGCGTCCGTACCGCCTTCGGACAGGAGGGAGCGCGCGGCGTCCAGCAGGGCGCCTCGCTGCATCGTCCGGTGCTCGGCCACGGAGGCCGCTCGAATCCTGGGCACGCCTCCACTGTACGGATGTGCTCCCGGCGAGCGGGCGTCAACGTCCGACGTCGGCCAGCTTCGCCCGCAGCTGCAGCACGGACTTCGTGTGGATCTGGCTGACACGGCTCTCGGTGACGCCCAGGACATGGCCGATCTCGGCGAGGGTGAGCCCCTCGTAGTAGTAGAGGGTGACGACGGTCTTCTCGCGCTCGGGGAGCGTGTTGATGGCGCGGGCGAGCAGTCTGCGCAGTTCGCGATCCTCGGCGACCTCCACCGGGTTGTCGGCGGCCGTGTCCTCCAGCGTGTCCATCAGGCTCAGCCGGTCACCGCCCTCGCCGCCCACGTGCAGCAGTTCCTCCAGTGCCACGACATTGGCGAGGGACAACTGACTGAAAACCGCGTGCAATTCCTCGACGGTGATCTCCATCTCCGCGGCGACCTCCGACTCCGACGGGGTGCGCCGCAGCTGGGCCTCGAGCGTGGCGTATGCGCGCTCCACCGCACGGGCCTTCTGCCGCACGGAGCGGGGAATCCAGTCCAGGGCCCGCAGTTCGTCGATCATCGCGCCCCGGATCCGGGTGATCGCGTACGTCTCGAACTTGATCGACCGGTCGACGTCGAACTTCTCGATGGCGTCGATGAGTCCGAAGACCCCGGAGGAGACGAAGTCCGCCTGCTCAACGTTGGACGGCAGCCCCACGCTGACCCGGCCCGCCACGTACTTGACCAGCGGCGAGTAGTGCAGGATCAACTGCTCCCGCAGACGCTCGTCACCCGTGGCCTTGTACGACCGCCACAGCTCCTCGACCGACGAGGGTGCCGAGGGCCGCACTGTGCCACGGGCAGCGGGGGGCACTGCCGCGCGGTCAGACCCGGAGGTGTGCTGGGGCATGCGTTGCCTTGAGCCGTTCTGCTGTGAGGGGGCGGGGCGGGGCGGCCGAGGCCGGAACCCGGTGAGCGTAGCGTGACTACGCGGTCGCGGTGGGCGAGGGCGGTGGAACGAACCTGCGCGGGTATTCGCCCTCGCCCACACCTTCGAATCGGGGCCGATACCCTGCGCACCGGCCCCTCGGGCGTCACGAACCGGCCTCCGGAGTTCATCGGCTTCACCTTTTCACCCGAATGCTCCAGGTCAAGCACCGCCTCGCCGCGCGTTCGAACCGCGGATCGCCCGCGCTGCCAACTGCCATCCCTCTCCGCGTCGTTCGACAAAGCCGAGCGCATGCAGTTCGTACAGCCTGCCGAGCGCCTCGTCATCAGTGACGCCGGCGCCCCGGGACACCTCGCGCGCGTCGGCCGAGCCACGAGCGGGCAGCGCCTCGAGCACCCTTCTGCTGCCCGGGTCCAGCAGGTCCCTGGGCAGTACGGGACCCGAGCGTGGCGGTGCGAGATCGCCCATGTCCCCCACCAGTTCGACGACTTCCGCCGCGTCCGTGACGAGCACCGCCTCGCCGCGCAGCAGTTCGTGCACACCCGCCGACAGGCCGCTCGTCGCCGGACCGGGCACTCCTATCGTGAAGCGTCCCAGCTGCCGTGCGCTGCGCGCAGTGACCAGCGAGCCGCTGCGGTATTCCGCCTCGACGACGACGGTGCCCCGGGTGAGCGCGGCGATGACCCGGTTGCGCAGGACGAACCTGTGCGGCGTCGGATGGTCGCCGGGCGGCAACTCACCGATGACCAGACCCTGTTGCCCGATGCGCCTGAGCAACTCCGCGTGGCCGCGGGGGTAGGCAACGTCGACCCCGCAGGCCAGCACGGCGACCGTGGCACCACCGGCGGCGAGGGCGCCTCGGTGCGCCGCGCCGTCGACGCCGAACGCCGCACCGGACACCACCACCCATCCGCGCTCCGCGAGACCGGTGGCCAGCGATGCAGCCATATGGGCGCCGTACGGTGTGCAGGCGCGGGCGCCCACCACGGCTACGGAGCGCAGCGCCCACTTCCGCAGATCCGGCCGGCCGCGGGCCCAGAGCCCGACGGGTCGGGCATCACCGAGGTCGTCGAGCTGCGTGGGCCACTCGGCGTCGCCCGGCACGATGAACCTGCCGCCCGCGGCCCGTATGGCCTCCAGCCGCCGGCCGGGAACGACTTCCGCGGCCCGCGCCCGCAGGCCTGCCACCCGGCGCTCGGTCGCGCCGGGCAGCGCTCCTTTCTCGTAGCTGTCCGCCGTCAGCAGCCTGAGCAGTCCCTCGGCGCCGAACTCGCGCATCCAGCGACCGCCCCGCTCGTCCCCCGGCTCCAGGATCTGTGTCAGCGCGGAGCGCGCCACACGCTCCCCCTCGTCCGGCAGCCGCCACACGCCCTGTGGTACCTCGTCACTCATGGCGTGCCTTCCGGCCCGGGGTCCCGACGTGGCTGCGGCCCCGTCATCGCCCGGCCCGGCGTCCCGGCGAGGCCGCAGCCCCGTCATCGGCCGGCCCCCATCCCTGCCGGAACGCCTCTCCTGATTCCCGTACGCAGTTCCAGCGCGAGGGCGATGTGCTGTGCCTCGGGGCGGTCCCGGCCGGCCAGGTCGGCGATCGTCCAGGCCACCCGCAGCACCCGGTCCAGGCCACGAGCCGTGAGCAGCCCGCGCTCCACGTCGCGCTCGGCCGCGCCCAGGGCGCCGGGCGCCACCGTCCAGCGCGTGCGCAGTTCGTGGCCCGGCACTTCGCTGTTGACCGTCCACGGAGTGCCGTCCAGGCGGGTGGCCGCGCGCTCTCTCGCCTCCCGCACACGAGCGGCCACGACGTCCGTCGACTCGCCGCGTCCGCCGCGGCCGAGCAGATCGGACCGGCTCACCGGCTCGACCTCGATCCGCAGATCGACGCGGTCCAGCAGGGGGCCGGACAGTCGCGCCTGATAGCGCCGGATCACCGATGCGGGGCATTCGCATCCGGCGCCGTGCAGTGTGTGCCGGCCGCACGGGCACGGATTGGCGGCGAGCACCATCAGGAATCGGGCGGGCAGCCGGACGACTCCCCCGCTTCTGGCGATCACGACGTGCCCGGACTCGAGCGGCTGGCGCAGCGCGTCCAGGGCCTTGCCGGAGAACTCCGGCGCCTCGTCAAGAAAGAGCACCCCCCGATGTGCCAGCGAGACCGCGCCCGGCCTGGGCAGTCCGTGCCCACCGCCGACCAGGGCCTGCATCGTCGCCGAGTGATGCGGGGCGCAGTACGGCGCGGTGCGCACGAGCGGCTCGCCGGGCGGCAGGATGCCGGCGACGGAGTGGACCGCTGTCACTTCCAGTGCCTCGCGCCGGGCGAGCGGCGGCAGCACCCCCGGCAGCCGCTCGGCAAGCATCGTCTTGCCCGCGCCCGGCGGACCAGACAGCAGCAGGTGGTGCCCGCCCGCCGCCGCGACCTCCAGTCCGGTACGCGCCGTGTGCTGGCCCGCCACGTCCCCGAGGTCGGGCCCACCGCAGTGCGGCTGTTCGGCCGCCAGTCCCGTGCCGACACCCGCTCCGGGCACCAGCAGTCCGGCCAGTATCGCGTCGGGCCGGCCCGGCTCGACCGGCTCCTCGTCCGGGACCGGTTCGTCGGCGAGGACGGCGATGAGCTGACGCAGGCTGCGCACCCCGAGGACCGAGATCCCGGGCACCAGTGAGGCCTCCGAGGCGGTCTGCTCGGGGACGACCACGTGTTCGTATCCCGCCTCGGCCGCCGCGAGCACCGCGGGGAGCACCCCGCGCACGGGTCTGACCCGGCCGTCGAGGCCCAGTTCTCCGATCAGCACCAGGTCGGCGATCTGCCGTGGATCGATGCGCTCGGCGGCGCCCAGGACCGCGCAGGCAACGGCAAGGTCGAAGCCGCTGCCACCCTTGGGCACCGATGCGGGGCTGAGGCCCACCGTGAGCTTCTTCTGCGGCCAGTCGGCGCCCGAGTTCACCACGGCCGCGCGGACCCGGTCACGGCTCTCGACCAGGCTCTTGTCCGGCAGCCCGACGAGGGTGAACGCCGCAACCCCCGGTTCCAGGTCCGCCTGAACCTCGACCACCACGCCCTCGACACCCACGAGCGCCACGGAACACGCACGGGCGAACACCATCAGGCCACCCCTCGCGCGTGCTCGACGACAGCGGCTCCGCGCCGGGGCAGCAGTACGCCCACCAGGTCGAGGCGCACCCCGCCGGACGGCGGCCCGCCATGCTGCTGGAGCCAGCAGTCGGCGAGGCGCCTGAGGCGTGCCGCCTTGGCCGGTGTGACGGCCGCCATCGGATGTTCGTAGCAGCCGGCCCTGCGGGTCTTGACCTCGCAGATGACCACCGTGTCGCCGTCCGCGGCAACGATGTCGATCTCGCCGACGCGTCCACAGCGCCAGTTCCTTGCCAGCAGCCGCATTCCGGCACGGACCAGCAGCCGTGCCGCCAGGTCCTCTCCGTACCGTCCCAGTGCCCCCGTCGCGTTCATTTCGGCACCACCTCCGGTCACCGACTCTGCTGGTCCGGGCCCGGATTTTTGGATCTTGGTGGAAAACCGTGGACAACTCTCGGGTTGTGGAAAACGCCGTCACCCGCGAGGCGGGAGGGGAGTCGCAACACGCCGTGGCACAACGCCGGGGCCGCCTACGGCCGGGCGGCCCGCGTCAGCTGCCCGGAAGCTCGAGGTCGCTCTTGTTGAGCTCCTCGATGTTCACGTCCTTGAAGGTGAGCACGCGCACCTGCTTGACGAACCTGGCCGGCCGGTACATGTCCCAGACCCAGGCATCCGCCATCGAGACCTCGAAGAAGACCTCGCCCTGTACCGAGTGCACCTGCATCTCGTAGTCATTGGTGAGGTAGAAGCGACGCTCGGTCTCGATCACGTATTTGAACAGCCCGACGACGTCTCGGTACTCCCGGTAGAGCTTCAGCTCCATCTCGGTCTCGTACTTCTCGAGGTCCTCGGCGCTCATGGCATGTTCCCCTTCAGCCTTGCGTCCCCCTATTGTGCGCCAGCATGCTGCGCCCCTAAACGATTTCCGGGGCCAGCACCATCGGCGCACTCGGAGGTCCCTCGTCGAGCAGCGTACGCAGCAGTTCGGCGAGCCTGGTCGGGTACACCGTCTCACGGGCCGCCGACAGTTCGGCGGAGGTCCACCACCTCAGGCCGGCGACACTGCGGCGCTCCAGGTCGGTGAGGGCGACCGGCGCCGCGTCGGTCCGGGTCGTCCGGGCCAGGAAGTACCACTCGTCCTGGTCCCAGCGCCGCCCCGCGAAGGGGAACGAGCAGTGGCGCCGCCACAGAACGGGCCCCAGTTCCACGTCCGTGATCCCGGTTTCCTCCGCCAGCTCGCGCAGCGCCGCTTCCTCCCTGGTCTCGTCGCCCTCGAGGCCCCCGCCGGGCGTGAACCACCAGCGGTCGTCGGGGTCGTCCGGCTCGAAGCCGTGGATCAGGAGAATGCGGTCATCAGGGTCGAGAAGGACGACCCTGGCGACCTTCCGTGTGCCCGTTATCGGGTCCGATGTCTCATGCGGCACCGGCGGTCACTGCCTTCCCGCGCCGCCTCCCGCCGATACGGCCCGCCACCGGGCCGTAGGCCGCTCCGCCCACGATGAGCACGACCCCGGCCACCACGGCCGCGACCATGAGCTTCACCGGTCCCGGCTGCGACACCCCGCCCGGCAGGGCGGCGAAGCCCGTGGGACGGTCGATCATCCCGCCGCTCAGCGGCCAGGCCACGGCGTCGACCCGCGCCTCGACCGCAGAGCGCGGAACGGAGCCGTCCCCCGGGTCCTCGAGGTGGGAGCGGGAGTCGAGGGAGGTGCGGCGCTCGTCGCCGAGCAGGAACAGCTGTCCTTCGGGCACCTTGGCGGTGAAGTCCTCGGCAGCCGGGCCCGTCGTGCGCAGATACGGTTCGTCGACCGGCTTGCCGTTGACCGTGAGCCGTCCGCCGTCGGTGCAGCAGGCGATCTCGTCGCCGCCGACACCGATCACCCGCTTCACCATGGGCATGTCGCCCCACTGCTTGTCGCGGAAGATGACGATGTCCCCGCGCCGGACGTCCTCGCCGCTCATCCGCTCGGCGAGCACCCGATCGCCCACCTGCACGGTCGGGGACATCGAGTCGGTGGGGACGGTGTAGGGCTGATAGACGAGCGCCCCCCAGACGAAGCCGCCGAGGAAGAGCACGCAGCCGACGGCCACGGCCATGCCTGACAGCGCGTTGCCGAGCCGGCCGCGGTCGCCGTCTCGTCGTATCCCGCTCATCCCAGCGCTCCCCACGGAGATTCGGTCCCCGGATGTCGGTCCCGGGGAATCTGCGATCCGGGACGGCACCCTACCCGGGGGTACGCCCGGAGGTCAGCCTCCTCCTTCGCCACAGCACGATCGGCAGGGCACCGGCGAGGCCGAGCGCCGCGGGTGCGGCCGACGCCGCCGCGTTGATCCCGGGCTGGTCGAAGGTCTCCGGCACGGGCAGCGTCGCCCAGCGGTTCAGGGGCCAGGCGACGACGACCGCGCGGCCGACGACCTTGTCCACCGGCACGAAGCCGCCGTTGACATCCTCCCGGTGGTACCGGGAGTCCTGGGAGTTCTGACGGTTGTCGCCCATGACCCAGATCCGGTCCTCGGGCACCTTCAGCGGGCCGAACTGGGACCGCTCGTCGCACGCGGTGCTGCCGGGGTAGAGGTACGGCTCGTCGAGCGCCTTGCCGTTGACCTTGAGCGGGCCGTCGCCCTTGCACTCCACCGTGTCACCGGCGACCGCGATCGTGCGCTTGATCAGGTCCTTCTCCTCGACCGAGGGCATCAGGCCGATGAAGGCGAGGAACTCCTGCAGCACGTTGGGCTCGGGTGTGGGCTCGCCCGCCAGCCAGCCGCCCGGGTCGTGGAAGACCACGACCTCGCCACGCTCGGGTTCCGAGCCGAACCACGGTGTCAGCTTGTCGACCAGCACCCGGTCACCGCGCTGCAGGGTGTTCATCATCGATTCCGACGGGATGGAGAACGCCTGCACCAGGAAGGTCTTGATCAGGAGCGCGAGGAGCAGGGCGATTCCGATCAGGAGCGGCAGCTCCTTCCAGAAGGACCGTTGCTTCTTCTGTGCCGCACCGCTGCCCTCAGGCGCGTCGTCGTCGCTCCCGGTCGTCGGCGTATCGCCGGTCATGTCCGAGGGCTGCTCGGGGAGTCGCCCCGGCCTCTCCTCTGGATCGTCGTGTCCGGATCGCGCGCCGACCGCCACGTCCCCCACATCCACTCCTCACTCCGTGCGAACCGCCTGCCCCGTACAAGGAACAGGCCCACCACTCCCATAACGAGCGGGAGTTCCGCAGGGGTCGGGAGCAGGACCATTCCGTTCAGGTCCTGGGAGGACACACTATTCGACACGGGCGCCGAAGCCGTCGCCCCGGCGCGCGCGGGGACGGATGCGAAGGTCTCCGGCTCCTCCAGCTTGCGCCAGTGGTCGAAGGGCCAGGCGATGACGGCCGCGCGGCCGACGACCTGCTCCTCGGACACCGTGCCCTGGCCGTCCTCTTCGAGGTGGAAGCGGGAGTCGGCCGAGTCGGAGCGGTGGTCGCCCATCACGAACAGGCGCCCCGCCGGCACCGTGACGTCGAACTTGATGGTCGAAGGAACGTTTCCCGGGTAGAGGTAGGGCTCGCTCAGGGGTACGCCGTTGACGGTGACCCGGCCATCGGCGTCGCAGCACTTCACGGTGTCGCCGCCGACGGCCACGACACGCTTGATCAGGTCGCGTTCGTCGTCCGACGGCAGCAGGCCGATGAACGTCAGCCCCTGCTTGACCTGCTTGACGACGACGGGGTCCTCCGTCGTCGGTTTCTCCTCCACGGGCAGCCAGCCGCCGGGGTCCTTGAAGACGACGACATCGCCGCGCTGCGGCTTGGAGCCGAACCACGGGGTGAGCTTGTCGACCAGCACCCTGTCCTGGATCTGGATCGTCTGCTCCATCGATCCCGACGGGATCACGAAGGCCTGCACCAGGAACGTCTTGAGCACCAGGGCTATGAGCAGCGCCACGGTGATCAGGAGCGGTATCTCCTTCACCGCGGAACGGCGCCGCTTGCGCTTGACCTTCTGCGCCAGCCTGCGCCGCTCCGCACGCCCCGGCAGGGGCCGCCCGCCGTCCGTCGGCCGCGTCCCGGTGGGCAGCCGGGTGTCGGCACGATGGCTCGGACTGCGCCCACGGTTACCCATGGCCGCCGCCCGCCACGCGGTCGGGGTCCGGCACGCCCGCGAAGGCGTCGGTGGGCTCCAGGGAGGACCAGCGGCCGGCGGGCCAGCCGATCCAGTCGGCGCGGCCGATCACGGCGTCCACGGGCACCATGCCGCCGCCGGGCTGCCCGAGATGGTCCCGGGAGTCGCGGGAATTGCTGCGGTGGTCCCCCATGACCCACAGCCGTCCTTCGGGGACGACGATGTCGAAGGCGACCTCCGACGGCGTACCGTCGGGGTGCAGATATCTCTCGTCGACCGGTACACCGTTCACCTCGATCCTGCCCTTTTTGTCGCAGCAGACCACGCGGTCACCGCCCACGCCCACCACCCGCTTGACGAAATCGGTCTCGGCCGGCTCGGCAAGTCCGAGCATTGCGAGCCCCTCTCGTACTACGGAACTCACGGGGTTTTCCGTCAGTTCCGTCTGGACGAAGGATCCTGTGCCGTCGAAGACGACGACGTCTCCGCGGGCCGGCTCGGAGCCGAAGCGGTAGGCGAGCTTGTTCACGAGAACCCGGTCACCGACCTGGAGGGTCGGCTCCATGGAGCGGCTCGGAATCTGGAAGGGCTGCACCACGAAGTGGCTGAGCAGCAGCACGAATACGGTGCAGGCCACCCCGATGAGTCCCGCACCGCGCAGGGACATCCGGGACGGTCGTCGGGAGGCGCCGGAAGCACGCGCGGAGCGCGACCCCTCTTCGCCGTCCCCGTTCCCGGGGGCTGAAGAGTGATCGCGCTCCGTGTGCTGTGCTTCGGTGTCCATCGAGGGATGAGCCTATCCGGCCGCCCTGTGACACCGGGCGCGACTGTGAGCCGAAGCTCAGTTGTCGCGCTTCTCCTTGATCTTGGCGGCCTTGCCGCGCAGCTCGCGCAGGTAGTACAGCTTCGCGCGACGGACGTCACCGCGGGTGACGAGCTCGATCTTCTCGAAGATCGGGCTGTGCACCGGGAAGGTGCGCTCGACGCCGACGGAGAAGGAGACCTTGCGGACCGTGAAGGTCTCGCTCACGCCCGCGCCCTGGCGGCGGATGACGACGCCCTTGAACTGCTGGATACGGGAGCGGTTGCCCTCGATGACGCGAACGTGGACGTTCACGGTGTCGCCGGGGCGGAAGGCCGGGACGTCGGTGCGCAGCGAAGCCGCGTTGACGTTGTCGAGCAGGTGAGCCATGGTGGTCTGCTTCCTCGCCGATGCCACAGGTCATCGACGGAATGTCGTGAGGAGTTTCGGGGTGCTTCCGTCGGGCGGACGTCGTTCCCCCTGTGGCAGGGGCGCCGGCCGGACGTACAGCAGCGGCTTATTCTTCCACGGCCGGGGGCCTTCGCCAAAATCGGCCGCCGGGCTCCGGTGCCCAGCCGAGCATGGACAGGATCTCCCGGTCCTTCTTGTCGAAGTCCGCGGGGTCACAACGCTCGATCAGATCGGGCCTGTTGAGGGCGGTACGGCGGAATGCCTCGTCCCGCCGCCAGCGCGCGATCTTCCCGTGGTGGCCGCTGATCAGGACCTCGGGGATGTCCCGCCCGCGCCACGTGGGGGGCTTCGTGTAGACCGGCCCCTCCAGCAGGTTCGCCATGGCACCGGGGGCGAAGGAGTCGTCGCGGTGCGATTCCGCGTTGCCGAGCACGCCGGGGAGCAGACGGGCCACGGCCTCGGTGATGACCAGGACGGCGGCCTCACCGCCTGCCAGGACGTAGTCGCCGATGGACACCTCGTGCACCGGCATCCGGGTGGCGTACTCGTCGACGACCCGGCGGTCGATGCCCTCGTAGCGGGCGGGTGTGAAGATCAGCCAGGGCTGCTCGGACAACTCGACGGCGAGTTCCTGGGTGAAGGGGCGGCCGCTGGGGGTCGGGACGACGAGGACAGGGCCGTGCGCCCCCGCCTCGTAGCCGCTCGCGAGGGCGTCGTCGAGGGCGTCGCCCCAGGGCTCGGTCTTCATGACCATGCCGGGCCCGCCGCCGTAGGGGGTGTCGTCGACGGTGTTGTGCCGGTCGTACGTCCACCGGCGCAGATCGTGGACGTGGACACCCAGCTGTCCCCGGGCGCGGGCCTTGCCGACCAGGGAGACGTTCAGCGGTTCGAGGTACTCGGGGAAGATCGTGACGACGTCGAGCCGCATCAGGACTCTTCCTCGCGGCTGCTCGCGATCACTGCCTCGCTGTCGTCGATCAGCCCGGGCGGCGGGGCGATGACGGCCTTCTGCTCCGTGAGGTCGATCTCGGTGACGATCTCCTCGACGAACGGGATCATCACCTCGCTGCCGTCGGGCCGCTCGACGATGAACAGGTCCTGCGACGGCAGATGGCTGATCTCGGTGATCCGGCCGATCTCCGTGCCGTCGGCGAGGACCACATCGAGGTCCATCAGCTGGTGGTCGTAGTACTCGTCGGGGTCCTCGGGGAGCTCCTCGGGGTCCACCTCGGCGATGAGGAGGGTGTTGCGCAGCGCCTCGGCGGCGTTGCGGTCCCGTACGCCCTCGAAGCGCAGCAGCAGCCGGCCGCTGTGCACCCGGCCGGTCTCGATGGTCAGCGGACCCGCGGCGGCCGGGTCGGTGGCCAGCACGGCGCCGGGACCGAGCCTCAGCTCCGGCTCGTCCGTGCGCACCTCCACGGTGACCTCGCCCTTGATGCCGTGGGCGCGGCCGATCCTCGCCACTACGAGCTGCACGCTTGTCTCTCCTTCGATACCCCTGGCGGCCGAGCCGCCACGGGCGACATCGGTCATGGCCCGGGACGACTACGGGCCGGGGCGGGCCATCGGCCCTCCCCGGCCCGAGCCGGTGTTCAACAGTCTCAGCGAACCTGGTCCACGTCGACGAGGTCGACGCGGATACCACGACCGCCGATGGCGCCCACGACAGTGCGCAGGGCGCGCGCGGTGCGGCCGTTGCGGCCGATCACCTTACCGAGATCGTCGGGGTGCACCCGGACCTCCAGCACACGGCCGCGGCGGAGGTTGCGCGAGGCGACCTGCACCTCGTCCGGGTTGTCGACGATGCCCTTCACGAGGTGCTCGAGAGCCTCCTCGAGCATGCTCAGGCCTCGGTCGACTCGGCGGGAGCGGCCTCGGCCTCGTCCGCCTTCTTGTCGGCCTTCTTCGCCTTCGGGGTGATGGCCTCACCCTTGGCGTCGTCACCCTCGAGAGCCTTGGCGAAGGCGTCGAAGGAGGCGCGCTTGTCCTCCTTGGCCGCCGGCTGCAGCAGCGGCTTCTCCGGGGCCGGCAGGCCCTTGACCTTCTGCCAGTCACCGGTGAGCTTCAGGATGGCGAGAACGGGCTCGGTCGGCTGGGCGCCGACGGAGAGCCAGTACTGCGCACGCTCCGAGTCGACCTCGATGCGCGACGGGTTGTACGTCGGGTGGTACAGACCGATCTCCTCGATGGCCCGGCCGTCACGGCGGGTACGGGAGTCGGCGACGACGATGCGGTAGTGGGGCTGGCGAATCTTGCCGAGACGCTTCAGCTTGATCTTGACTGCCACGGGAGTGGTGTCTCCTGGTCTTGACGTGGTTGGGCACAACGAGATGCCACGTGGGGTTGCGGTACTCGGGGTGCCCGATGGACGCGTCAGCCGGAGGCGAGAGGGTTCCTGTGCGGCTGTCGAGTACAGCTAGCCATTGTGCCACACACCCGAGGCGGGTTCTCACCCGCCCGGGCACCGTGCCACCCGCCGCCCCGGGGATCCCCTTCGGACGCCCCGGGGCGGCGGGCGGCACGGACCGGAGCCCGTGCGCGTACGCCGAAACGCTCAGCTCGCCGCGCCGACCGCCTCCGGGATGCGGAACGGCTTTCCGCAGCCACCGCAGACGATGGGCGCCTGGGCGAGCACGGACGGGACGACTCTGACATTGCGGCCGCAGTCGCAGACGGCCTTCACCCGCACGCCGCCGCCCGAGGAACCGTGCCGGGCGGCCGGTCCGCGGAAGGAGCGCTTGGTGTCGGAGGTCGTCGCGACCGTGTGCGCCTTGAGGGCGCGCTGCAGCCGCTCGATCGTGGGGCGGTACCGCCGCTTTGCCTCGGGATTGAGCGCGACCAGTGAGAAACCGCTGCTCGGGTGCGGCTCCTCCACGTGGTCGAGACCCATCTCCTCGGCGATCGCAAGAAATCGGCGGTTGTGATAGCGGCCGGCGCGGGAGGTGTCTCGGACTCCTCGCGCGGCGGCGATGCCGTGGACTGCCTCGTGCAGCAGTCGCTCGAAGGAGAGCTCGGCGCCACAGGCGGACGACGACTCTCCGATCAGGGACTCGGGCGCGGCAAGATCCGGCAGTTCGGGGTGGTGCCGCTGAATGTCGGCCCACGCCTGTGCCAGCTCTGCGGCGAGAACAGGTGGTGTCGTGCTCACGTCGTGATAACGAGCCGAGAGCCCCCCGGGTTCCATTCCGGGGCATCCCAAATATTTTGCACGTACCAGTCAGTTGCCATTGATGCGCCCCGACGCGGGCGGGTACGCCGATCTGTGGAGAAGCCTCGCAGCTCACACCAAGCCGGTACGTAGCGGTCGCCCCGGCGAGGCACGCTCACCTCTCGGCGGATTTGTCGGCTGCTGAAGCAGGACTCAGTACGCACGGGCAACGATCGCGACACTACCGGGCTCGTCGTCGGACGCGGGCACCGACCCGTCCTCCGCGAGCAGGCAACGTACCGAAACGGACCGCTCGGCCAGTGCGGCTTCGCCCTCCGGCCCCAGGTCCGCCCAGGGAATCCGCGCCCAGCCACCTGCGGCGGCCACCTCGGCGGCCTCCTCGACGGTGGACACCTCGGTGGTGCGGGACTCGCGGCGCCGCCGCGACTGCTCCAGCAGGAGCGCCTGGTCGTCGTCGAGGAGTCGCGGAAGCTGCGCGGCGAGCGAGTCGATGCCCACCGGCTCCTTGCCTCCAGGGATACGGCGGGCCAGCATCGCGGTGCCCGCCTCGAGGTCCCGCGGGCCGATCTCGATCCGTACGGGCACGCCCTTGAGCTCCCAGTCGACGGCGCGGCGGCCGAAGGGGGTGTCCACGCGGTCGTCCACGTGGACGCGCAGACCGGCAGACCTGAGCGCCGCGCCGATCTCATGGACCCGGGTGACCGCCTCGTCGCCCTTGATGGCCATGACCACCACCTGGACGGAGGCGAGCCGGGGCGGCACACGAAGGCCGTCGTCGTCACCGTGGCTCATGATCAGTCCGCCGACCATGCGCGTGGAGGTGCCCCAGGAGGTCTGCCACACGAGTTCCTGGTGCCCGTCCCTGGAGAGGTACGAGGTGTGGAAAGCCTTCGCGAAGTTGGTGCCGAGCTCATGGCTCGTCCCCATCTGGAGGGCCTTGCCGTCGCCCATCATCCCTTCCAGGGTGAGGGTGTTGACCGCACCGGCGAACCGTTCACGGGGGGTCTTGCGGCCGAGGACGACGTCGACGGCGAGGACGTTCACCATGAAGTCCGCGTAGACCTGACGGTGGATGTACGCAGCGTAGTCGCGGGCCTCCTCGTACGTGGCGTGCGCCGTGTGGCCCTCCTGCCAGAGGAACTCCGTGGTGCGCAGGAACACCCGCGGGCGCATCTCCCAACGGACCACGTTCGCCCACTGGTTGATCAGCAGTGGCAGATCCCGGTAGCTCTGCACCCACTTGGAGAAGTAGTCGTTGACGATCGTCTCGGAGGTCGGGCGCACCACGACGGGCTCTTCGAGGTCCTTGCCGCCGCCGTGGGTGACCACCGCGAGCTCGGGCGCGAAGCCCTCGACGTGCTGAGCCTCGCGAGTCAGGTAAGACTGGGGGATGAAGAGCGGGAAGTAGGCGTTCTGAGCGCCCGCGGCCTTGATGCGGGCGTCCATCTCCTGCTGCATCCGCTCCCACAGGCCGTAGCCGTACGGCCGGATGACCATGGTGCCCCGCACCGGGCCGTTGTCCGCCAGTTCGGCCTTGTTGATCAGGTCCTGGTACCAGCGTGGGAAGTCCTGCGACCGAGGCGTCAGAACAGGTGTCTTGGCCATGGCGCGCATGGTACGGCGACACGGGACCTGAGCGGGAATCGGCCAGGTGGCCCGGGGCGCATGCTCCAGGCGCACAAGCAGTGCCGCACAACCCCTGGACGTGGGGGCGCGCGCGCAGTTCTCTGGCATACGGAGGCGCGGAGCGTAAGCACACGGGGGCTGTCCTTCAGGGCACAACCGACTCTCTCGGCGGAATGGGGCGTATTGATGACTTCCACGCTCGTCCAGCACCGACCCCACGCGGCGTCGGCGCCCTCTGCTCAGGCGCGCGAACGGGCCCGGGACTGGGCCGAGATCCAGGAACGCATGCTGGTGCCACTGTACGAAGCGGTCTACGAACGCCTGGAGATCGGCACGGGCTCCCGGCTGCTGGGCCTGGGCTGCGGCTCCGGGCTCGCCCTGCTCATCGCCGCCGCGCGCGGGGCTGCCGTCACCGGGGCGGACACCGATCGCGAGCGGCTGACCCTCGCACAGGAGCGGATCACCGTGCCCGGATCCGCCGCGGCGGGTGCCCGCCTGTTCGACGGCGATCCCGGTGCGGCGCACGAACCCGGCCGGCCCGCGTACAACCTGATCACGGTCTTCCAGCCGATCGGCGGGAGCGCGGGCGACGCGGACGGGCTGGGCCACGCGCTGCGGAGCGCCGTCGCACACGCAGAGCGCGGCAGCGCCGTGGTGCTCACGGGCTGGGGTCCGCCGGAGCGGTGCGCCACGTCGGCGGTGCTGGGGGTGGCCGGCGGGCACGCCGAGCGGGCAGCGCGTACGGAGGGCGGCCGCTGGCGGCCGGCTCTGCGGGACGATCTGGAGGACGTGGCGGCGCGGGCGGGTCTGCGGCCGGACGGATCGGGCCGGGTGGCATGCCCCTTCGGCTACGCGGACGTGGACAGTGCGGTGCGCGGCCTGCTGTCGACGGGCATGTACGACGCGGTGCTGGGTGAGACGGAGCAGTCCCAGGTCGAGAAGGAGATCGCGGAGGCGTTGCATCCGTATCTCCGGTCCGACGGGACGGTCTGGATGCCGAACGTCTTCCGCTATCTGATCGCGCGCACCCCCTGAGCCCGCATGCACGGAAGGGGGTGCGCGACCTGAGCGGTCGCGCACCCCCTTCGCACACCTGCCGGGGCGTCAGCCCATGAACTTCTTGAACTCGTCCGGCAGTTCGAAGTCCTTGCCGGGCTCGCCCGCGGGAAGACCGAACGCGCCGCCCTGCTGAGCGGCTTCCTCGCGCCGTGCCGCGGCCGCGGCCTCGTCGGCCTTGCGCTTCATCGGGTTGCCGCTCTTGCGCTTGCCCTTGGCCTGCTTCTGCTGCTTCTTCTGCCGGCCGGGGCCGCCACCCATGCCCGGCATACCCGGCATGCCGGGCATCCCGCCGCCCTGGGCCATCCGCGACATCATCTTGCGGGCCTCGAAGAAGCGCTCGACGAGTGACTTCACCGCGCTGACGTCGACACCCGAACCCTTGGCGATACGGGCGCGGCGCGAGCCGTTGATGACCGTCGGGTCCTGGCGCTCGCCGGGGGTCATCGACTTGATGATCGCGGCGGTGCGGTCCACGTCGCGTTCGTCGATGTTGTTGATCTGGTCCTTCATCTGGGCCATGCCGGGCAGCATCCCGAGCAGCTTGCTGATGCTGCCCATCTTGCGGACCTGCTCCATCTGGGCCAGGAAGTCGTCGAGCGTGAACTCCTTGCCCTTGCTGCTCGCCAGCTTGGAGGCCATCTTGGCGGCCTCTTCCTGGCTGAAGGTCTGCTCGGCCTTCTCGATCAGGGAGAGCATGTCGCCCATGCCGAGGATGCGGGACGCCATGCGGTCCGGGTGGAACGCGTCGAAGTCGTCCAGCTTCTCGCCGTTGGACGCGAACATGACCTGCTTGCCGGTCACGTGCGCGACGGAGAGTGCCGCACCGCCTCGGGCGTCACCGTCGAGCTTGGACAGCACCACACCGTCGAAGCCGACGCCGTCGCGGAAGGCCTCCGCGGTGTTGACCGCGTCCTGACCGATCATCGCGTCGACGACGAAGAGGATCTCGTCGGGGCTGACGGCGTCGCGGATGTCCGCGGCCTGCTGCATCAGCTCCTGGTCGATGCCGAGACGGCCGGCGGTGTCGACGATGACGATGTCGAACTGCTTGGTCCGGGCGTACTCGATGGAGTCCTTGGCCACCTGGACCGGGTCGCCGACGCCGTTGCCCGGCTCGGGGGCGTAGACGCCGACCCCGGCGCGCTCGGCGACGACCGAGAGCTGGTTGACGGCGTTGGGGCGCTGGAGGTCACAGGCGACGAGCAGCGGGGAGTGGCCCTGGGCCTTGAGCCAGAGGCCCAGCTTTCCGGCGAGGGTGGTCTTACCGGCACCCTGGAGACCGGCGAGCATGATGACGGTCGGCGCGGTCTTGGCGAAGCGCAGGCGACGGGTCTCGCCGCCGAGGATGCCGATGAGCTCCTCGTTGACGATCTTGACGACCTGCTGCGAGGGGTTCAGTGCCTTGGAGACCTCGGCGCCGAGGGCGCGGGTCTTGACCTGCTTGATGAACTCCCGGACGACCGGAAGGGCGACATCCGCCTCGAGCAGCGCGATACGGATTTCCCGGGCCGCGCCGTCGATGTCGGCCTCAGACAGGCGTCCTTTGCCCCTGAGGGTCTTGAAGGTATTCGCCAAGCGGTCGGAGAGAGTATCGAACACGGCGCTCGTCGGTCCTCAGGGTTGGGGGCGGTGGATCGCCCTCCAGGGTATCCGGCCCCGCAAGCGAATCGTCCCCGCCCGTCGGATCGGATGGACGGGGACGAGGGGCGGGCCCGTGTTCCGGCGTTCCCGGACAGCCGGAACGCAGGCCGTCCCTTCACCGCAGGGCCTCCTCCACGCCCTTCGCCAGCGCCTGCGCCTCCGCGTCGGCGAGCGGGGAGCCGTCCGGCCCCGTGACGTACAGCGTGTCCACCGCGTTCGCGCCCAGCGTCGAGACGTGTGCGCTCCTGACCCGTACCGCCGCCCCCTCCAGGGCCCGCCCGATGCGGTGCAGCAGCCCGGGGGCGTCCTGGGCGCGGACCTCGATGACCGTGGCGCGCCGCGAGCCCGCCGCGGCCACGGTGACGCGCGGAGGGGGTGCGGTGAGCCCGCGGCGGCGCGGGTAGGCGGCCTCGCGTTCGGCCAGACGGCTCCGGATGTCCAGCGAGCCGTCCAGAGCACGGACGAGATCGACGCGCAGCCGGGCGGCCTGCGGCAGTGAGCCGTACTCCGCGGCCACCCGCCAGTTCAGGACCAGCACCGAGCCGTCGCCCAGCTCCGTCGGCAGTTCGACGGCCCGCAGCTCCGCCGCGCGGACCGTGAGGCGGTGCAGGGCGAGGACGCCGGCGGCCGCGGGCAGCACGCCCGGCTGGTCGGGCAGCGCGATCAGCAGCTCGACACCCACCGGTTCCGCCTCGCCCTCCTCCGGGGGTGCCCCGGTCTGGGCGTGCAGGGCGAGGACGGGCTCACGGGTGCGCAGGGCCTCGATGGCGAGCCGCTCCTCCTCGGCGCTGGGCGCGGCCTGGTCCGGCTCTGCGGGGGCGTCGCCCGCGAGCACCGCGGCGACGCGTCGTACGAGGTCGGCCACGAGTGAGCCGCGCCACGACGACCAGGCGGCGGGCCCGGTCGCGAGGGCGTCGGCCTCGGTGAGGGCGTGCAGCAGCTCCAGGGTGCCCGCGGAGCCCACGACCGAGGCGACTGACGCGACGGTGGCGGGGTCGTCCAGATCGCGTCGGGTCGCGGTCTCGACGAGCAGCAGGTGGTGGCGCACGAGGGTGGCGATGACGCCCACGTCGGTGCGGTCGAAGCCGATCCGGGCCGCGACGTCACGGGCGATGGTCTCGCCCGCCACGGAGTGGTCGCCGGGCCAGCCCTTGCCGATGTCGTGGAGCAGCGCGGCGACCAGCAGCAGGTCGGGGCGGCCGACCCGGCGGGTGAACGCCGACGCCTTGACCGCGGCCTCCACGAGGTGGCGGTCGACGGTCCAGGTGTGCACGGCGTTGCGCTGCGGGCGGCAGCGCACCCTCTCCCAGTCGGGCAGCAGCCGGGTGATCAACCCTTCTGCCTCCAGTGCCTCCCAGACAGGAACGGTCGGCTCCCCTGCGCCCAGGAGGGTGACGAGTTCCTCACGGGCCTCAGCGGGCCAGGGCACGGGCAGTGGGTGGGCGCTCGCCGCCTCGCCGAGGCGGCGTACGGCGTAGCGGGAGATCGGCAGGCCGGACTGGGCGGCGGCCGCGGCCGCGCGCAGCGGGAGCACCGGGTCGCGGTCGGGCCGGGCGGTACGGGCGAGCACGACCTCGCCGTCCTGCTCGACGACGCCCTCGGCGAGCGGGGTGCGCTCGGGCTGGACGCTGCGTCCGCCGCTCAGCATGGCGCGCAGCCGGGGCCGCACGGCGCGCGAGCGCAGCACGCGGTGGACCTCGCGCCAGGTGACATCGGTGGCGTACGAGACGGTGCGCGCGGCCTCGTACACCTGGCGCAGCAGGGCGTCGGCGTCGAGCAGCCCCAGTTCGGCGGCGACCTGATCCTGCTCCTGGAGGGCGAGGCGGTCCGTGGCGCGTCCGGTGGTCTGGTGGAGGGCGTCGCGGACGTCGAGCAGGGTACGGCGGGCTTCGGCGAGGCCCTCGCGCGGCGCGTCTGCGAGCCAGGAGGCGGCGACGGCGCGCAGGGCGGTGACGTCCCGCAGTCCGCCGCGGGCCTCTTTCAGGTCGGGTTCGAGGAGGTACTGCAACTCGCCCTGGCGGGACGCCCGTTCACGGCACAGTTCGTCGAGTTCGGGCAGCCGTTTGGGGGCCTGGTTGCGCCAGTCGGCGAGGACGGCGGTCCGCAACGCGGCCACGAGCCCCAGGTCGCCCCCGACGGCCCGGGCGTCGAGCAGCCCGAGCTGCACCTTGAGGTCCTCGCCCGCTGTTCTGCGGGCCTCGGCGGGGGTGCGTACGGAGTGGTCGAGGGCGAGTCCGAGGTCCCACACCGGGTACCAGATGCGGTCGGCGACCGCGGCGACGGCGGCGGGGTCCGCGGTGCCGTCGTGGAGCAGCAGCAGGTCGAGGTCGCTGCGGGGTGAGAGTTCGCCGCGGCCGTAGCCGCCGACGGCGACGAGCGCCGCGCCGCGCAGGCCGGTCTCCATGACCGCGGTGGCGAACAGCGCGGACAGCCATTCGTCGGTCAGGCCGGCGAGGGCCGCACGGCGCGGCGGCCCGGACTGCTCCTTCTCACCGAGAAGGCGCAGCCGGGCCGCCGCATAGCCGCTGGGTCCCGAGTCTTCCGCTTCGTTGGTCACTTCGAGGCTCGTCACTCCGGCGGCTCCTGTTCTGTTGTGTGTCAGAGGGCGTCCGGGCCGCGCTCGCCCGTGCGGACCCTGACCGCGGTCTCGACCGGCACGCTCCAGACCTTGCCGTCACCGATCTTGCCGGTGCGGGCGGCCTTGACGATCACATCGACGAGCTGCTCGGCGTCGTCGTCCTCGACCAGCACCTCGATGCGGATCTTGGGAACGAGGTCGACGGTGTACTCGGCGCCGCGGTAGACCTCGGTGTGGCCGCGCTGCCGGCCGTAGCCGCTGGCCTCCGTGACCGTGAGCCCCTGGACGCCGAAGGCCTGCAGGGCCTCCTTGATCTCGTCCAGCCGGTGCGGCTTCACGACTGCGGTGATGAGCTTCATGCGTCCACCTTCTTGGTCTGTGCTGCGGCTGCCACGCTGTCGGCGGGCGCGGGTGCGGCCTTGCGGGAAGCGGCACCGCCGCCCGCGCCGCTGAAGTCGTACGCCGTCTCGGCGTGCTCGATCTGGTCGATGCCCGAGACCTCGTCGTCCTCGTCCACCCTCATGCCGATCGTCTTGTCGAGGACGAAGGCGAGGAGTGCCGAGACCACCAGAGAGTAGGCGAGGACCGCGAAGACGCCGATGGCCTGCTTGCCGAGCTGGTCGAAGCCGCCGCCGTAGAAGAGGCCCTTGACGTCGGACTGGACCCCGCCGGTGGCGAAGAGACCGACGAGCAGGGAGCCGATGACACCGCCGACGAGGTGGACGCCGACGACGTCGAGGGAGTCGTCGTAACCGAACTTGAACTTCAGGCCGACGGCCATGGCGCAGAGCAGACCGGCGATGGCACCGACCGCGATCGCACCGAGCGGGGAGACCGCACCGCCGGACGGGGTGATGGCGACCAGACCGGCGACCGCACCGGAGGCGGCGCCGAGGGTCGTGAAGGCGCCGTGGCGGATCTTCTCGTAGATCAGCCAGGCGAGCATGGCGGCGGCGGTGGCGACCTGGGTGTTGACGAACATCACCGCGCCGACGCCGTCGTCGTTGCCGAGCCAGGAGCCGGCGTTGAAGCCGAACCAGCCGAACCACAGGAGGCCGGCGCCCAGCATGACCAGCGGGAGGCTGTGCGGGCGCATCGGGTCCCTCTTGAAGCCGACGCGCTTGCCGATGACGAGGATCACGCCGAGGGCCGCGGCACCGGCGTTGATGTGCACGGCGGTACCGCCGGCGAAGTCGATCACGCCCATCTCGAAGAGCCAACCGCCCGCGCCCCACACCCAGTGCGCGACCGGGAAGTACACGACGGTGGCCCACAGCGTGATGAACAGCGCCCACGCGGTGAACTTGACGCGGTCCGCGAGCGCACCGCTGATCAGCGCGGGCGTGATGATCGCGAACATCAGCTGGAAGACGGCGAAGACGTAGACGGGGATCGTGTAGCCGTCCCACAGTTCGGTGATGCCGAGGCCGCTCAGGCCCACGTAGTCCGAGCTCCAGCCGATGATCGAGCCGGAGTCGGTGCCGAAGGCGAGGCTGAAGCCGTACAGCACCCACAGGATCGTGACGATCCCGAGGCTGATGAAGCTCATCATCAGCATGTTCAGAGTGCTCTTGACGCGGACCATGCCTCCGTAGAAGAAGGCCAGACCCGGAGTCATGAGCATCACCAGGGCGGAACAGATGAGCATGAACCCTGTATTGGCGGCAGACAGCTCGGGAGCGTCTGCGGCAAGGGTCGAGATGCCTGGGGGCATCGGCGTCTCCTCGTCGTCGTGCGGCCGCGTGCGGGCGGAGCCTCGGGCGGTGCGGGTGGGCCGGTTGTGCGCCTGAGGTTGGCGCAGCGCGGTTTCCACAGATGCCGCACGATGTTTCGCGGCCGTGACGAAGGGGTCCGGCGTGTTACGTCGCCATGAACGGGCTGATCGCCGGGGTGGGCCGGTCGTATCCTCTGCCCACATCACAATCCGGCCGCGACGCTCACCCGGATGACTTGGCACGGGGGGAGCCGAGTCGGACAGTTCGGGGTGGGCGCCGCGGCCGGGGCGGGTGGCCCCTGTCCGTCAGACCGCTTCGGCGGTCTCGGGCAGCTGGGCGGTGAGGTGGTCGGTGAAACGCGCGACCTCGGGGACGTCGCCGAAGTCCCTGGCCGCCGTGTCGACGGTCTTGCGCAGGCGGGTGTTGACCCGCTCGGAGCGGACCTTCTTGGCGACGGTGAGTGCCCGGTCGGCGAAGGCGGTGGCCTGTTCCGGCTCCCGCTTCAGCAGATGGACCGTGGCCATGCCGATCAGGTTCAGTGCATACGACCGCTGGTGCTCGTCGTCCTGGCGGAAGAGCTCCACGGCCCGCTCCATGACCGGCTCGGACAGAGAGGCGTAGCTGGGGCTGCGGCCCGCGACATAGGCAAGGTCGCGGTAGGAGTGGGCGTTCTCGCCGTTGAGCTCGGCCTCGGAGAAGAAGCGGATCCAGTCGGGCTCGGGCTCGCCGTCGAGTGACGCGTCGTCGAACGTGTCCTCCGCCATCCGCACGGCCCGCTTGCATTTGCTGGGCTGGCCCATGTTGGCGTAGGCGCGTGCCTCCATCGCATACAGCATGGCCTGGGTGCGGGCGGTGGCGCAGTCGCGGCTGCCGTACTGCGCGAGATGGATGAGCTCCAGGGCGTCGTCGGGCCGGCCGAGGTGGATCATCTGGCGGCTCATCGAGGACAGGATGTACGAACCGAGGGGCTTGTCACCGGCCTCCTTGGAGGCGTGCAGAGCGAGGACGAAGTACTTCTGGGCGGTGGGCTGCAGGCCGACGTCGTAGCTCATCCAGCCGGCCAGCTCGGCCAGTTCGGCGGCGCACTTGAACAGCCGGCGCTCGGTGGCGTAGGGCTGCGGCTCCTGGAGCAGGTCGGTGACCTCGTGGAGCTGCCCGACGACCGCCTTGCGGCGAAGGCCGCCGCCGCACTGGGCGTCCCACTGGCGGAACATCGCCGTGGTGGACTCCAGCAGGTCCAGCTCCGGGCCGGAGAGCCGGGCGGAGCGGCGGAGCGGGGTCGGCGGTTCCTGGCGGGCGGCCGCGTCCCCGGGAGTGGGCACGAGCCAGCGCTGCATGGGCTCGACGAGGGCGGGGCCTGCCGCGAGGGAGAGCGAGGTGCCGAGGAAGCCGCGGCGGGCCAGCATCAGGTCGCTGCGGGAGAATTCACTCAGCAGGGTGACGGTCTGTGCACCTGCCCAGGGCAGATCGACCCCGGACACGGAGGGCGCCTGGTGCGCGGTCCGCAGCCCGAGGTCCTCGATCGCGACCACACTGCCGAAACGCTCGGAGAACAGCTCGGACAGGATGCGCGGGATCGGCTCGCGCGGCTGCTCGCCGTCCAGCCAGCGGCGGACCCGCGAGGTGTCGGTGCTGATGTGGTGTGCGCCCATCTGGCGTGCCCGGCGGTTCACTTGGCGCGCGAGCTCGCCCTTCGACCAGCCGCTGCGCAGGAACCACGAGCTCAGCTGTTCGTTGGCGCGCTTGCCGGTGTTCGTACCGTCTGCGCCGCTGCCGCTCACTGGTGTGCCCCCATCCGCCGAAGCTTCTTCGCCCGAACCCCTACCAGAATGCCGCGAGTTGCGGCTCCAGGTGACTCCCTTGCACCCCGTCGAACGAGGATCCGGATTGCCCCGGGCATACCCGCGGCGCGTGCAATTGCAGGTTCGTGCACTGAAAGTAATCCTACGATCACGTGCTCAGCGAGTGGGATTGCAGAAACGCCACCATTCGCCACCCCTCCGAGTGAACTCACTTACGGCCAGGCACGATTCACTTGACACAGCACGATCCAGGGGTGGCGGAGTGTTGCACGGGCAGGCGCGTGTCCCGGTCCTCGCTCCCCCGCACGCGACCGCACGCCGTCGGGAGCCGGCCGATGGCGACGGAGTGTCACCGGGAGACCCCGGGTCGTAACCACCGGCGCGTTCGACCCGTTGGAGGGGGCATGGGCTTCACGATCGGCAGCACCCGGGGGATCGGCCAGATCCGGTCCGGCTCCCGGCGACGCGCACGCACGACGGAGGCCACCGTGGTGGCCGAGTACACGGGCCTGTGGGGCTGGGCCGTGGTTCCGGGCGCACGCGCGTCCGCCGGCCACTGCTCCTGCGGCGAGACGGGATGCCCGGCGCCTGGCGCCCACCCCCTCACGTTCGCGCTCGAAGTCCCGGCAGGCGCCACCCTCGACGAGGCGGGCAAGGCATGGGCCGAGGTGCCGGGCGCCTCCCTGATGCTGCCCGTGGGCCACACCTTCGACGTCCTCGACGTGGCGGCGCCGGCAGGCCGCCGGGCGCTGGTGCGGATGGAACGGATGGGTCTGCGGCTCGGTCCGGTCTCCGCGACCCCGGACGGGCGTTGCCAGTTCTTCGTCGCGCCGGGTGCGGCGGCCGAGCTGCCGCAGCTGCTCTACCGGATGGGCTGGGACGACGCCGACCTGGATCTGCGCTGCCTGGGCCCCGGCGACCACATCACGGCCCCGCCCTCCGACCGCGGCGGCCTCGGGCCCGTGCAGTGGCTGCGGGCCCCGTCCCTCGACACGGCGGCCGCACCGCCGGAGGCACGGCTGCTGCTGGGCACCTTGGCGTACGTCAGCCACCGCAGCCACGCCTGACCCGCCGCCTCGGACGCCCCTCCCGGAACGCAGGGGGACCGCGCCCGCCGGTGGCGGCCGCGGGCGGGGAAACCCCTCCCGGACCGCACCCGGCCCGTGAAGCGCCGCGGCCTGCCGCCCGCGTCGGCAGGAGGGGCCGGAACGCACCGAGGCCCCGCGGCGTGGGCGATGACCGGCCGCGGGGCCTCGAGTGTGTGGCGAACGAGAAGCGTCAGGCAGCGTCCCCGATGAGCGCGTCGACGAACGCCTCCGGCTCGAAGGGCGCCAGATCGTCCGCGCCCTCACCCAGGCCGACCAGCTTCACCGGCACGCCCAGCTCGCGCTGCACGGCGATGACGATGCCGCCCTTGGCGGTGCCGTCGAGCTTGGTCAGCACGATGCCCGTGATGTCGACGACCTCGGCGAAGACCCGCGCCTGCACCAGGCCGTTCTGACCGGTGGTGGCGTCGAGGACCAGCAGGATCTCGTCCAGCGGGCCGTGCTTCTCCACCACCCGCTTGACCTTGCCGAGCTCGTCCATGAGGCCCGTCTTGGTGTGCAGACGGCCGGCGGTGTCGATCAGTACGACGTCCGCGCCCTCGGCGATGCCTTCCTTGACGGCGTCGAACGCGATGGACGCCGGGTCGCCGCCCTCGGGGCCGCGCACGGTGCGGGCGCCGACGCGCTCGCCCCAGGTCTGCAGCTGGTCCGCAGCCGCTGCGCGGAACGTGTCGGCCGCGCCGAGCACCACGGAGCGGCCGTCCGCGACGAGGACCCTGGCCAGCTTTCCGGTGGTGGTGGTCTTGCCAGTGCCGTTGACGCCGACGACCATCACGACGCCGGGGGTGTCCAGGCCGCTCTCGGTCTTGACCGCACGGTCGAAGTCGGTGCCGATCAGTGTCAGCAGTTCCTCACGGAGCAGCTTGCGCAGCTCGTCGGGCGTCCGGGTGCCGAGCACCCTGACGCGCTCGCGCAGCCGCTCGACGAGCTCCTGCGTCGGCGCGACACCGACGTCCGCGGTGAGCAGGGTGTCCTCGATCTCCTCCCAGGTGTCCTCGTCGAGGTGCTCGCGCGACAGCAGCGTGAGCAGTCCCTTGCCGAGGGTGTTCTGGGAGCGGGCGAGACGGGCGCGCAGCCGCACCAGGCGGCCGGCGGTCGGTTCCGGGATCTCGATCGCGGGCGCGACGGGCTCGGCGACGACCGGATCCTCGACGGCGGTGGGCACCTCGACGGCTTCCTCGGCCGTCGGGAGGTCGACCTCCTCGATGGTGCGGCGGGGTTCGTCCCGCGGTGTCTCCGCCTCGTCGCCGACATGGGGTTCGGCGGGCGGAGCAGTGATGGTCGGCGTGCTCGACGGTGCCGAGGGCGGCAGCTTCTGCTTCTTCTTGCGGCTGCTGACCACGAGCCCGCTGATGGCGCCGACCGCGACCAGGGCGATGACTACAGCAAGGATGACGATGTCCATAACCCACTCAGTATCGGCCACCCGTACAGCTCCAGGACGACCTCGGAGGATCCCACAAGAACGACCTCACCCATTTGGACGTTTTGAGGTGTTCGTACGATGCTGGTTGTCCGGTCGCGCAGAAGCTCCCCGGACTCCCCCCACACCCGTCAACGGAGATAGTCCATGCCCCACGCCTCCGAGTCCGAAGGCGCGACAGAAGGCGCTGTCGAGACACGCGGCCTCGAACCCGTCCCCGACGCCGAGCGCACCGGCCACGTCCGCGAGCTGTTCCCCACCTGGGTGGCCGCCAACATCAGCGTGCTGTTGCTCACGATGGGCGCCGGCCTGATCGTCTTCAACGGCCTGAACTTCTGGCAGGTGCTGATCGTCGCGGTCGCCGCGCCCGTCCTCTCTTACGGGATCGTCGGCCTGATCTCCATAGCCGGCAAGCGCGGCGGCTCCCCCGGTATGGCGCTCTCGCGTGCGGTGTTCGGCCAGCGGGGCAATCTCTTTCCCGGTTCGCTGATCTGGGTCGCGCGCTGGGGCTGGGAGACGATCAACGCGGTCACCGGCGCCTACGCCGTGCTGACCGTGCTCAAGCTGCTCTTCGGCATCGAGAGCAACACCGTCCTGATCGTCGTGACCCTGCTGCTGTTCGTCGCCTGCACCTTCCTGGTCTCCGGTCTCGGCATCAACGCGCTGCAACGGTGCAGCAAGTGGTCGACGTACCTGTTCGGCGCGTTCAGCGTGCTGGTGCTGATCCATCTCGTCGCGAACACCGACTGGTCGGCGGTCTTCGGCAAGCCCGCCGGATCGACCGCGATGATGATCGCGGGCATCGGCACGATCGCGGCCGGCGGCATCAGCTGGGTGCCCTCGGGACCGGACTTCACCCGCTACCTGCCGCGCACGGCGTCGAGCCGGGCCATGATCGGCACGACGGTCGGTGGGGCCGGCATCGTCGTGGTGCCCATGGTGCTCATGGGTGCGGTGATGGCCGTGTCGACGCCGGATCTGGCGAGCGCGCAGGACCCGGTGGCGTTCATCGGCGAGATCCTGCCGATGTGGCTGGCGGTCCCGTATCTGCTGATCGCCCTGATCGGGATGCTGCTGATCAACTCGATGTCGATGTACTCCGCCGGTTTCACCGCGCAGACGCTGGGCGTGAAGGTGCCGCGCGCGTGGGCGGTCAGCGTCAACGCCGTCATCAGCCTGGTCTTCGGTTTTCTGCTGATGGTCGTCGCGACCAGCTTCATCGGGTCGTTCATCTCCTTCCTGACGCTGCTGGCGGTCGCGTTCTCCGCATGGATCGGGGTGTTCGGCGTCGACATGCTGCGCCGCCGCTCGTACGACGGCGAGGCGCTGATGGACACCACCCGTACCAGCGCCTACTGGTACCGCGGCGGATTCGCCTGGCAGGCGATGACGGCATGGGGCGCCGCCCTGGTGGTCGGCATGCTGTTCACCGAGGTCGAGTGGTTCGCCGGACCGCTGGCGTCGTCGTGGCCCGGCAGGAACGGGCTGGGCTGGGCGGTCACCATCCTGATGGCCGGCGTGCTGTACGCACTGCTGCCGCGCGACCGTTCCGCGGCGGTCGTGGCCGGCGGCCGGACCGAGGACCGGGAGCCCGCAACCCTGTCCATCTGACGCCTTGTCAGCTACCGTCCCCCTTCGCCATGCCCACACCCGGCGGAGGGGGACTTCCCATGGCCTTCACGGTGGCCCGGTTCAATCTCGTCGAGCCGAACGCGACGCCCGAAACACTCGCGGACCGCTATCGCGCGGCGCTGGAGATGGCCGCGTACGCCGACGACCGCGGCGTCGACACCATCCAGACCGAGGAGCACCACGGCGCCGCGAACAACTGGCTGCCCTCCCCGTTCGCCTTCGCGGCGGCTGTCCTCGGCTCCACGCGCCGTATCGCCGTCACCGTCTCCGCGATCATCGGGCCGCTGCACGATCCGCTGCGGCTGGCGGAGGAGATCGCCGTGCTCGACCTGATCGGCAGGGGCCGGCTGGTCACGGTCGCGGGCATCGGCTACCGCCCCGCGGAGTACGAGCAGATGGGCGTGGAGTGGGGCAGGCGGGGAGCGCTGCAGGACGAACTGATCGAGACGCTGCTCGCGGCGTGGACGGGCGAGGAGTTCGCGCACCGCGGCCGTACCGTGCGCATCACGCCCCGCCCGTACACCCAGCCGCATCCGCTGCTGCTGGTGGGCGGATCGTCACGGGCGGCCGCACGCCGGGCCGCACGTTTCGGCCTGCCGTTCTTCCCGAGCGCGCATCTGCCGGAGCTGGAGGCGTACTACCACGAGCTCCGCGCCGAGTACGGCACCGAAGGCTTCTGCATGATGCCGGCGGAGAAGACGCCGCTGCTGCATCTCTCCGAGGATCCCGACCGGGCGTGGGCGCTGTACGGGGAGCACTTCCTGCACGAGGCGCGGACCTATGCCTCCTGGCAGTCGAAGGACATCCGCTCCGCGGTCCGTTCGGCCGCGGGTTCTGTGGCCGAGCTGCGCGAGGAGGGTGTGTACCGGATCCTCACGCCCGACGAATGCCTGGGGCTGGGGGCGGAGAGCCTGGTGCTGCATCCGCTGTGCGGCGGGATGCCCGTGGACGAGGGCTGGCGCAGCCTTCAGCTGTTGTGCGAACAGGTACTGCCCCGGCTCACGCGCTGAGCCGGGGCAGTTTCCGTGGTGAGGAGAGGGGCAGCGGGGATTAGCCCATCTCCTCCAACGCCTTGCCCTTCGTCTCCCGTACGTACTTGAGCACGAAGGGGATCGAGAGCACGGCGAAGAATGTGTAGATGATGTAGGTCCCGGAGAGGTTCCAGTCCGCGAGGCTCGGGAAGCTCGCGGTGATGGCCCAGTTGGCGATCCACTGCGCGGAGGCGGCGACGCCCAGCGCGGCGGCGCGGATCCGGTTCGGGAAGATCTCGCCGAGCAGGACCCAGACGACGACACCCCACGACAGGGCGAAGAAGAGCACGAACACATGGGCGGCGACCAGTGCGACGACGCCCTGTGTCTCGGGCAGCTTTCCGTCCACGAGATCGGCGGAGAACGCCCACGCCTCGAAGGCCAGGGCTATGGCCATACCGGTCGAGCCGATGAGGGCGAGCGGCCTGCGGCCGATCCGGTCGACCAGGACCATCGCGATCACGGTGCCGACGATGTTGATGATCGAGGTGGTGAACGAGTAGAAGAACGAGCCGGCCGGGTCGATGCCGACGGACTGCCACAGCGTCGAGGAGTAGTAGAACGCGACGTTGATGCCGACGAGCTGCTGGAAGACCGAGAGGCCGATGCCGACCCACACGATCGGCAGGAAGTAGAACTTGCCGCCGAGCAGGTCCTTGAACGTGGACTTGTGCTCACGGTGCATCGCGTGCTCGATCTCGCCGACGCGGGCGTCGAGATCGACCTTCGTGCCCTCGACCTCGGCGAGGACCTCCTTGGCCTTGTCCACCTTGCCGACGGAGATCAGGAAGCGCGGCGACTCGGGGATGGCGAAGGAGAGCAGTCCGTAGAGGACGGCCGGGACGACCATGACGCCGAGCATCCACTGCCAGGCCTCGATGCCCCCGATCTCACCGCGCTGATCGCCGTCGGCGAGCTGCAGGATGCCGTAGTTCACCAGCTGGGAGACGGCGATGCCGATGACGATCGCGGCCTGCTGGAAGGAGGCCAGCCGGCCGCGGTATGCGGGCGGCGAGACCTCGGCGATGTAGGCGGGGCCGATCACCGACGCCATACCGATGGCGAAGCCGCCGATGATGCGCCACATCGCCAGGTCCCAGAGCGCGAACGGCAGGGCGGAGCCGACGGCGCTCACCGTGAACAGGACGGCCGCGATCTGCATACAACGGATGCGCCCGATGCGGTCGGCGATGCGGCCCGCGGTGGCGGCACCGACGGCGCAGCCGATCAGAGCGATGGCGATGACCTGGGCGAGGGTGCCCGAACCGATGTCGTAACGGTCGCGGATGGCCTCGACGGCACCGTTGATGACGGAGCTGTCGTAACCGAACAGGAAGCCGCCCATCGCGGCGGCTGCCGTGATGAAGATGACATGCCCGAGGTGCTCGGGGTGGGCATCACGGGCCCCCGGCACCGGCGGGGGCTGCGAAGTGCTGGTCACGTGTACTCCTGGGGGCGTCCGGCAGCTTCGCCGGGCGTGGGGGGCGAGCCCTTCAAGTGGCGCACAAGTTCCTGTCGCCCACCACTTGAAGGTAAAAGGAACGTTGCAGAGACTATTCCTTCAAGTTTCGAAGTCAAGAGGCGCAGGCGAATCGCCTGGATCGCGAGACAAGGCAGCGTTTGTTCAAGTGTTGAAGATGTGGAGGAAGTGACGAGAGTCTGACGGCGCAGCCGGCCGATCCGGCGGAGGCGTCGTCAGCGCAGCCGCTGGCTGATCACCTTGGACACGCCGTCGCCCTGCATGGAGACGCCGTAGAGCGCGTCCGCGACCTCCATGGTCCGCTTCTGGTGGGTGATCACGATCAGCTGGGAGCTCTCCTGGAGCTCCTGCATGATGCGGATCAGCCGCTGGAGATTGGTGTCGTCGAGCGCCGCCTCGACCTCGTCCATGACGTAGAACGGGCTGGGCCGTGCCTTGAAGATCGACACCAGCATCGCCACAGCCGTCAGCGACCGTTCACCTCCCGACAGCAGGGACAGCCGCTTGACCTTCTTGCCCGGCGGGCGCGCCTCGACGTCCACGCCCGTGGTCAGCATGTTGGCGGGATCGGTCAGCACGAGCCGCCCCTCGCCACCGGGGAAGAGCCGCGAGAACACGCCCTCGAACTCGCGGGCCGTGTCCCGGTATGCCTCGGTGAAGACCTGCTCGACCCGCTCGTCGACCTCCTTGACGACCTGCAGCAGGTCGGCACGTGTCTTCTTGAGGTCCTCGAGCTGCTCGGAGAGGAACTTGTGGCGTTCCTCCAGCGCCGAGAACTCCTCGAGTGCCAGCGGATTCACCTTTCCGAGCTGCTGATACGCCCGTTCGGCGGACTTGAGCCGCTTCTCCTGTTCCGCGCGGACGAACGGCCGCGGCTGGTTGCGCGGATGCTCCGGGTCCTCGGGCAGCTCCTCGCCCTCGGCGGGCGGGGACGGCGGCACCAGCTGGTCGGGCCCGTACTCGGCAACGAGACCGGCCGGCTCCACGCCCAGCTCCTCCAGGGCCCGCGTCTCCAGCTGCTCGATCCGCAACCGCTTCTCCGCGCCGAGGACCTCGCCCCGGTGCACCGAGTCGGTGAGCTTGTCCAGCTCGCTCTTCAGGTCACGGCCGGCGCTCCGGGCCGCGGTCAGTTCCTGTTCCCTCTCGGCCTTGGCCGCCTCCGCGGCCACCCGCTCGGCCTCGGCCCGTACGAGCGAGACCTCGACATGCGCAAGCAGCTGCCGAGCCCCGCTCGCCACGGCCGCGGCGACCTGGGCCTCGTGGCGCATCCGGGCACGCCGCTGCTCGGCGCGCGCCCGCGCCTCACGCTCCGCACGCGCCCCCCGGTCGAGGGCGTCCGCGCGGCCGGCCAGGCCCTTGACCCGCTCCTCGTGCGTACGAACCTGGAGACGGGCCTCCATCTCGGTCTGGCGCGCGTTGGCGCCGTCGGCGGCGAGCCGGTCACGGGTGTAGGTGTCGGGCTCCTCCTCCGCCGGTGCCTCTTCGGCCACGAGCAGCCGTTCGGCCAGCTCCTCGGCCTCCTCGGTGGCCCGCTCCAGGGCTTCCTGGGCACGGGCGGCGGCGGCACCGGCCCGCTCCGCCTCACCCGCGGCGCCGCGCGCCTGTCCGGCGAGGCGCCCCAGCTGCCCGGAAACGGCCGACTTCTCGCGGTCGGCGGCGCGCCTGCGCTCCCCCAAATCCTCCACGAGCGCGGCGCATTCGCCGCGGCGGGAGACGGCCCGCTGCTGATCGGCGGCCAGCTCCTCGCACTGTGCATCCAGCCGTTCGAGTTCGGCGACCGCCTCGTCGACGGACGCCTGGACCTCGAGCAGACTCGGCGCCGCGGCAGAACCGCCGTGGGCGAAGTGCGCCCCGAGCACGTCCCCTTCCGCGGTCACGGCGATGAGTTCCGGCCGTGCGTACACCAGATCCTCGGCGTCCTCCAGCGTGCCGACGACGACCACGTCGCGAAGGAGGCGCCGCACGGCGGGCATGAGCTCCGCCGGGCCGTGCACCAGGTCGGCCGCCCGCAGCACGCCTTGGTCATCCGCCGGAGCGTGCCCCGTGCGAACCGCGTCGACGGGCTGCCTCAAGGCGGGAACCGCCTGGTCCCCATTCCCGGCTCCGGCGCCCGCCAGGAGCAGCGCCGCCCGTCCGCCGTCCTGCTTGCGCAGGAGACGGATCGCCTCGGCGGCGGTGGCCGGATTGGCGACGGCCACCGCATCCGCGGCCGTACCGAGCGCCGCGGCGACGGGGATCTCGTAACCGGGCGTCACCGTGAGCAGCTGTGCCGCGGGTCCCAGCAGACCCGCGAGCCGGTCCTGCGCGGCGAGCAGCGTGCCGGTGCCGTCCTTGCGGCGCAGGCCGAGTGCGAGCGCCTCCCGCCGGGCGGCGACCGCGGCGCGCTTGCGTTCGGCGGCGGTCAGGGCCTCGCGCGCTGCGGTCAGCGCGGCCTCCGCGCCGGCCAGTTCGCGTTTCGCCGCATCGTGCTGCTCACCGAGCACGGAGTCGTCGGCGTCCAGACCGTCGACCTCCGCCTTGAGCTGCTCGTACTCCTCCTGCGCGGCGGCTGCCCGCTCCTGCGCCTCGTCACGGGCAGCCGCGAGCCGGTCGATCTCGGCCTGCGCCGACGCCGCGCGTGAACGGGCGGTGCCCGCCTGACCGTTCAGCCGGGCCAGCCCTTCGCGCCGGTCGGCGATGGCACGGGCCACGTCCTTGAGGCGGCGCTCCTCCACCGTCAGCTGGCGTTCCAGCTCGGCGCGGTGCGCGACCGTGTCCTCCAGCGCGCGCTCCGCCGCCTCCAGCGCGGCCTCGAGCTCGGCCTCCTGCTCGCGGATGCGGGCGGCCTCACGCTCCATGTCCTCGGGATCGCGGCCGCGCCGCTCCTCCACGGTCTGGGTGGTGGCGCTCTTGACCCGTGCGTCGGCGAGGGAGATGGTGCCGCGTACCCGCTCCGCCAGTTGGGAGAGTTCGTACCAGGTCTGCTGGGCGCGCTGCAGCCGTGGCGCCAGCCGCCGCACCTCGTCCTCCAGGTCGGCCTCGCCCGCCAGCGCGGCCTTCAGCTCCGCCTCCGCCGCCTCCTTGCGCTGCTTGAGCGCGGCCTCGTCGGCGATCTCCGAGCGCAGCGCGTTCTGCATGCCCACGAGATCGTCGGCGAGAAGTCGCAGCCGGGCGTCGCGCAGATCGGCCTGGATGACTGCGGCGCGACGGGCGACGGCGGCCTGGCGGCCGAGGGGCTTGAGCTGGCGGCGCAGCTCGTCGGTGAGGTCCTGTACGCGGGCGAGGTTGGCCTGCATGGCATCGAGCTTCCGCAGCGCCTTCTCCTTGCGCTTGCGGTGCTTGAGGACTCCGGCGGCCTCCTCGATGAAGGCGCGGCGGCCCATGGGGTCGGCGTGCAGGACCGAGTCGAGCTGGCCCTGCCCGACGATCACATGCATCTCGCGGCCGATACCGGAGTCGGACAGCAGCTCCTGGATGTCGAGCAGCCGGCAGGTGTCACCATTGATCTGGTACTCACTGCCGCCGTTGCGGAACATGATCCGCGTGATGGTGACCTCGGCGTACTCGATGGGGAGCGCGCCGTCGGAGTTGTCGATGGTGAGGGAGACCTCGGCACGGCCGAGCGGCGGCCGCCCTGTCGTCCCGGCGAAGATGACGTCCTCCATCTTGCCGCCGCGCAGGGACTTGGCCCCCTGTTCGCCCATGACCCACGAGAGCGCGTCCACGACGTTGGACTTGCCGGACCCGTTCGGGCCGACGACACAGGTGATGCCCGGCTCGAAGCGCAGCGTCGTGGCGGACGCGAAGGATTTGAAACCGCGCAGGGTCATGGCCTTGAGGTGCACGCCGCCGGACTCTACCTTTCACTCGCGGTTTCGCCTCTGAAGGTGCAGGGCACATCAGACGGTAAGGGAAGCATGTAAGGGGTGGAGGACGGGAAGACGCGGGGGCGGGAAAGAAAGAAGGGACGCCTAGGCGTCCCTTGCATATCTTCGTGCGCGATAAAGCTCCAGCAGTGCGCCGTGCTCAGGTGAGCGCAGGCTCCGCCTGGGGTACGTCGATGTCGATGCCGTCGAGCAGCGACTCTCCGGGGTGCTGGGCGACGGCAGCGTTGAGCGCGTCATTCTCGGACTGGATCCGTACAAGCTCGGATTCGAGGTCCTGGACGCGCTGCTGAAGCCGTCGCATCTCGGCGAGGAGTCGCGGGTCGGAACCGCCGACGTAACCGAGAAGCGCCTTTGCCATGATGGATGGTCCTCCACAATGAGTGACCGACCGATGCGGTTGGGTCGTGAGGGATTCGCACCCGCGGTGCTCGACAGTGCTGCTGTACTGCATGTGATTACTGCGGTTCTTACTGCCAAACAGCTAAGGTGCGCGGGGCTTCCAGAGTCTCACCAAAAAGTTTGACGGTCAACACGATCACACCCCGTATCGGCGGGCATCCCGGGGGCGTACGGCCGCTCAATGTGCGGCGGTGCCTGACCTGCGGGGCCCTGGGGGCGTGGCGATCATCCTTCCTGCCGCAGCCTGGCACGACAAGCCCTTCTTGGCAACCACCAGGCGGTTTCCCCTTTTCACAGTTGCCAGGGGCATGTGCGCCGTCACAGCCGGCGACGATGTGCCACGGCGTGGGCGAGGTCCGTCAGCGGATGGCGAAGTCCGGGTAGCCGCCGCGGGGCGTGGCCCAGATCTCAGTGACGCCGTCGACGCGTCCGGGTGTGTCGTCCGAGCGCAACCAGTCCAGGAGACGGTGGCAATTCTCACGTGGCCCCTCGGCCACGATCTGGACCCGACCGTCGTCGAGGTTGAGGGCGAAGCCGCAAAGGCCGCCGATCTCCAGAGCGTTCGCCCTGGTGAACCAACGGAAGCCCACTCCCTGTACCCGGCCGCGTACCCACGCGGTGAGTCGCGCGTCGTCGTTCATGGCTGCACGGTAACCGGCCGAATACACATGAATCACCCCGGCCCCAGGAGTCCATGGCGTACAGTCCGGACGCAATACGCCTCACCCGTTCGGGTGAGTCACGGTGACGTCGGACGTCGAACACGACGGCGGCGAGTACAGGGAAGGCACACCAGATGGGTCGCCATCGACGCTCCGCCGGCGCCCCCGTCCCCGCGGAGCACGCGGACGGTTCGGCGCACAGGCACCGGGGTGGTGCTCGCCGGAAGACGGCGGGTATACCCGTTCGCACTGGACTGCTCGGCGTCTCCGCCGCCGTGGCCATGGGCGCTGTCGCCGTGGCCACCGGCGTGCTGCCGGGCGGTGACACCTACACCGTCGGTTCCACCAGCAGTGACTCGTCCCGGGAGATACGCCCCGAGGGGCCGCCCCGCCTCCACGCGCAGGGGGATGCGAGCGCGACGCCCACGGCGGGCACCTCTGCCTCGCCGAGCCGGTCCGCCGAGCCGACGAAGACGCCGTCCGAGAAGCCGTCCTCCAAGCCGTCCAAGCAGGCCGAGCCGACGAAGACGCCGACCAAGCAGCCGTCGAAGAAGCCCGTCGAGAAGACCAAGGCGCCCGCTCCTGAGCCGAAGAGGACGACCCCGGCTCCCACGCGTGAGCAGTCGACCCCCTCGAAGCGTCCCGAGCAGCGACCCTCCACTCCGACGGCCACCCCGCCCTCCGGCGCGACGGCGGCCGAGGCCGCGGTGTTCGACCTCGTCAACGAGGAGCGCGCGAAGGTGGGCTGTGCCCCCGTCAAGGCGAGCACGGCTCTGGCGAACCTGGCCGGGGCCCACTCCGAGGACATGGCGGCGCGCGGGTTCTTCGACCACACCAACCCCGACGGCGCGACGCCGTGGGACCGCGCCGACAAGGCGGGCGTGTCCGGTCTCGGCGGCGAGAACATCGCACGCGGCCAGGCGGACGCGGGCGCGGTGATGAACGCGTGGATGCAGAGCGAGGGCCACCGCGCGAACATCCTGAACTGCGACTTCACGACCATGGGCGTCGGTGTGTACATGGGCGACGGCGGCCCCTGGTGGACGCAGAACTTCGGTTATTGAGATTCCCGCAGGTCAGTGACCTGTGAAGCTTGTGGGCCGTCTCGGCGCCGTCATCGGCGGCCGAGGCGGCCCACAGTGCGTATGGACCCAGAGCCTCGGTGCCCTCCCCGTGTCCAGGAGCACGGAAGCGCTGAGGTGCCACAGCGCGTGCACTCCGCTGTCCCGCCTTTGGCCACGCCGGCAGCGAGCGGGGCGGGCCCCTGACAACTCGATGCCAGGGGCCCGACCCGTTACGTGCAAATGCGCTACGCGGCGACGGCGACCCGGCCCGCGACAAGGGCGCGGGTGGTTTCGGCGACGCGGCGGCCCAGGTGCTCGGCCGTCGCGATGTCCGCCTTGTGCACGCCCTCCGGGCCCTCGTCGGCGTTGGTCTGGGCGGCGGCGCCGGCGAAGAAGCCGAGACGGTTGAGGTCGTTCTCGGACCCTTCCGTGGTGTTCCAGCCCGGCGCCAGACCGAGCGGGACCCAGATCATCGCGTGCTGCGAGGCCAGGGTCTGGAAGAACTGCAGGGTGTGCAACTTGTCCCCGCTCTTGGAGCCGGAGTTGGTGAACCCGGCGGCGATCTTGTTGTGCCAGGCCTTGGTGAACCAGCGCTTCGAGGTGTCCTCGGCGAACTGATGGAAGGCGCCGGAAGCGGTCCCCATGTAGGTCGGCGATCCGAAGACGATCGCGTCGGAGCCGTCCAGCAGCTCCCATTCGGCGTCGGTGATCTCGTCGACCTTGATCAGGTGGACGGTGGCACCGGCGTCGGCGGCGCCGGACCGTACGGCCTCGGCGACGACGGCGGTGTGGCCGTAGCCGGAGTGGTAGGCGATCGAGACAACAGGGGTGGTCACGTGGGGTGCTCCTCGTCAGCGGTACTGCCCGGTGGATGACAGGAAGCAAAACACTAACTTTTGGAAAGCGCAACCCAATGGTTAGCGCTGTGCCGGAGTATGGTGGCCGACATGGACAATGCCCTGGCCTTCGACGTGTTCTCCCGGCAGTGCCCCTCGCGCGGCACGCTGGAGCATGTGACCGGCCGCTGGGGCAGCCTGACGATGGGCGCCCTGTACGAGGAGAGCCTGCGCTTCAACGAACTGCGTCGCCGGGTCGACGGCGTGAGCGAGAAGATGCTGTCCCAGACGCTGCACGCACTGGAGCGCGACGGACTCGTGCACCGGCACGCCCAGCCGACGAACCCGCCGCGCGTGGACTACGAACTCACCCCGCTGGGCCGCTCCGTCACCGCGCAACTGCTCGGCCTGATCCGCCTGGTGGAGGGCCGGATGCCCGAGGTGCTGGCGGCACGGCAGCGCTACGACTCACAGCGCGAGGACGCGGCGGGCGCCCCGTAGGCGCCGAGCCCCACTCAGGCGGTGGAGCGCGGGACCCGCTGGCAGCGTGGGCAGAAGTAGCTGGACCGGTTCATCCAGGCGCGCCTGCGCATCGGAGTGCCGCAGCGGCGGCAGGGCTCGCCCTCCCGGCCGTAGGCGTCCAGGGAGCGGTCGAAGTAGCCCGATTCACCGTTGACGTTCACATACAGGCTGTCGAAGGTGGTGCCGCCGACGGCGAGAGCCTCCGTCATCACCTCGCGCACATGCCCGAGGAGCTCCACCGAGCGCGGCCGGGTGAGCGTCGCGGTCGGGCGGTCGTAGTGGAGCCGCGAGCGCCACAGGGCCTCGTCCGCATAGATGTTGCCCACGCCGCTGATGAGTGACTGATCGAGCAGCGCACGCTTGACCGTGGTGCGGCGCGCACGCAGGGCGGTGTGGAACGCGACGTCGTCGAAGAGCGGATCGAGCGGGTCGCGGGCGATGTGCGCGATGACGTCGGGCAGCCCGTCGGGGGTGTTGTCGTGGAGGGACAGCCCGCCGAACGTGCGCTGGTCGACGAAGCGCAGCTCGGTGCCGAGGGCGTCGTCGAACCGGATACGAATGCGCAGATGCTTCTCGTCCGCCGCGTCCTGCGGCTGGACCAGCAGCTGGCCGCTCATCCCGAGGTGGCCGAGGATCGAGGTGTCCGTCTCCCTGAGCGGCAGCCAGAGGTACTTGCCGCGGCGGCAGGCGTCCGCGATGCCCTGCCCCTTCAGCCTCGCGGCGAAGTCCTCACCGCCCGCGAGATGACGGCGGACGGCTCGCGGGTGCAGCACCTGCACCTCGGCGATCGTGCGCCCGCTGATCCATGTCGCAAGTCCGCGGCGCACGACTTCGACCTCGGGCAGCTCGGGCACGGGTCTCCTCGGTCCTGTCGTGGGGCGATGCCCGCAGCGTACCGCTCCGCCGGCAGCGGCTGGGGCCGGGCAGCAGTGAGGCCTCCCGCCGTACGACGGGAGGCCTCACTGGACATGCATGGGGAAGACGGAGAGGTGGACTCAGGCCGTGGCCCGGTCCGTGGGCGCCGGAGCGGAAGGGTTGTCGGCGTCCCCTTCGCCTCCGTCCGTGCCCTTCTCGGTGGCTGCCTCGGCCGCCGCCTTGGCACGCTCGTCCGCGGCGGCACGGATCTCCCGCCACGCGGACTCCGCCGCCTGCTGCTCCGCTTCCTTCTTGCTGCGGCCGGTGCCGGTGCCGTACGAGACACCACCGACGCGGGCGGCAGCAGTGAAGGTCTTCTCGTGGTCGGGGCCGGTCTCGGTCACCAGATACTCCGGTACGCCGAGCCCCTCGGCCGCGGTGAGCTCCTGGAGACTGGTCTTCCAGTCCAGACCCGCACCGAGGTTCGAGGATTTCTCGATCAGTGGATCGAAGAGCCGGTGCACCAGCTCGGACGCCACTTCGAGACCCTGGTCGAGATAGACCGCGCCGATCACCGCTTCAAGGGTGTCGGCGAGGATGGAGGCCTTGTCCCGGCCACCCGTGCCCTCTTCGCCCCGGCCGAGCCGGATGAAGGAGCCGAGTTCGAGGCCGCGGCCGACCTCCGCCAGCGCACGCGAATTGACCACCGCGGCCCGCAACTTGGCCAGCTGGCCTTCGGGCAGGTCGGGGTGGGTGCGGTACAGCGTGTCCGTGACCACCAGGCCGAGCACCGAGTCCCCGAGGAACTCCAGGCGCTCGTTGGTGGGCAGACCGCCGTTCTCGTACGCGTACGAGCGGTGGGTCAGCGCACGCACCAGAAGGGCGGACTCGAGGTGATACCCGAGCCGCCCTTCCAGAAGCGTGTGGGACGAGGCATTGTCCGTCTTGTTGGACTCAGACATCGCGCCTCTCACCAGCCGCTCAGACCTCGAGGACCTGGCGCTTGTTGTAGGTGCCGCAGCTCGGGCACGCGATGTGCTGCTGCTTCGGCTCCTGGCAACGCTCACACGAAACCAGAGTGGGGACCGCAGCCTTCCACTGCGACCGGCGGTGGCGCGTGTTGCTGCGCGACATCTTCCGCTTCGGAACAGCCACGGCTACTTCTCCTGCTTCTCGTCGACGCCCGCTTCGGCGCCGCCCATGTTGTCCTTCTCGCCGTCCTGAATGGTCTCGGCGAGTCCCTGCAGTGCCGCCCAACGGATGTCGACGGCGTCGTGGTGGTGGTCCGGGTTCTCGTCCAGCCTGATCCCGCAATCGGGGCACAGGCCGGCACACGTCTCCCGGCACACCGGCTGCATCGG
Organism: Streptomyces sp. NPDC043812; assembly: GCF_056436245.1. NCBI lineage: Bacteria > Bacillati > Actinomycetota > Actinomycetes > Kitasatosporales > Streptomycetaceae > Streptomyces > Streptomyces sp. NPDC043812. The sequence goes on along the minus strand of NZ_JBWKCY010000033.1, from coordinate 29,914 downwards.
CAGTGCGAGCACCACCGCATCACGCAGCACCGGCTCGAGGTCGAACATGCCGTCCTCGAGGAAGAGCATGTCCTCGCCCTCGGCGTCGTCGACGGGCTCCGCACTGTGTGCGCGGCCCCGGTCGTCGGCGTCGGGGTACGTGAACATCTCCTGGAAGTCCGCGGCAACCTCTTGGCGCAGCGGCTCCAGACACCTTACGCACTCCCCCTCGGCGCTCGCACGGGCGGTGCCTGTGACGAGCACCCCTTCCATGACGGACTCGAGGCGGAGGTCCAGCTCCACCGGCTTGCCCTCCGGCACACCGATGACCCCTTCGATACCGAAGTCCTTCGGGGCATCCACCGTGCGGGACAGCCGCTGCAGCGCACCGGGCCGCCGTCCCAGCTCGTGCGTGTCGAACACGAGGGGGTTGCGGTGGTCGAGGCGCGTACTCACGGCTCTTCCTGCTTTCGGATCGTGGGGAGGGACCGGCCGATTCGCGGGGCGAAGCGGGCAGCCGGGATCGCGGAACTACGCGCGACCGAAGTGCCAGGATACTGGAACGGCCGCCGTACACCCAATCCGGGCCGGTCGGCGGCCTTCCCGGCTCAGCGGCCCTGCTCGTAGCGGCGCAGCTGCTCCATGTCGATCATGCTCGTGTCGAAGAGACTGGTCTCGTCGAGCGCGGACGCCTGCTGGGGCTGGGGCTGCTGCTGCTGCTGCTGGTAGCCGTAGGGGTCCTGCTGCGCGTACTGCTGGTGATCGTAGGCCTGCTGCGCGTAGGCGGCGTACGGGTCCTGCTGCTGGGCGCCGTAGGCTCCGCCGGCGGCGTAGGCGTCCTGCGGCTGGTAGCCGTACGGGTCGTGCTGGGCCGGGATCTGCGGTTCCGCCTGCGGCTGCTGGTACGCGGCGTAGGTCTCCTGACGCTCCCCGTTCGGCGCCGGGTCGGCCAGCTCCGCGAGGCCCGCCAGATAGTCGGCGTCGCTGGTGTGCTGATTGGCTCCGGCGGCGTCCTGCGCGGCCATGTGAGCACCCAGGTCGTCCGAGGCGATCCGGCCGTGCAGCTTCTGCCGGCCGCGGCCGACCGCGTCGAGGGTCTTGGAGAGCACGGCCTCGAAGGCGCCCAGCTTGGCGTCGACGTAGTCGTCCGCGCGCCGGATGAGCGTCTGGGGGTCGTCACTGTGCTCGGGTGCGTCCTCGTCCGCGTAGCCCTGCTCGTCGAGGCCCGGGCCCCGTCCGAGGAGCTTCTCGCGGCCACGGTCGACGGAGCCGATGGTCTTGTTGAGGACGACCTCGAAGTTCGCGAGCTTGGAGTCGACGTAGTCGTCGGCCTCGGCGCGGATCTCCTCCGCCTCCCGCCTGGCCTCGGCCAGGATGCGCTCCGCTTCGTCCTGGGACCGGCGGGCGACCTGGGTGTCGGAGATCAGCGAGCCGCGTTCCGCGTGGGCGGACTCGATGATGCGCTCGGCCTCCTGGCGGGCCTGTTCGACCAGCTGCTCGCGGCCGCCGATGAGCTGCTGCGCCTGGGCGAGGGAGCCGGGCAGGGCCTCGCGCACCTCTTCGAGCAGGGCGAGCAGATCGGCGCGGTTGACCACGCAGGAGGCCGACATGGGCATCGACCGGGCGCCGGCGACCGCCTCGACGATCTCATCGAGCTTCTTCTGCACATCCACTGCGCCTTCGCCACCTTTTCTCGGCCGGGGTTCCGGGGTCGCCCCCGGGCACTCGGCGGAGACGGTCGGGACGACTGTACGGCCAGTCGCCGCCCGTCCGACACCGGGTGAGGCACCGTCAAAGAACCCCTTGTGTCAGCCCTTGCCGGCGAGACGTTCGACGAGGGCCCGGTGGACCACCTCGGGCAGCAGGTGGGAGACGTCGCCGCCCCAGGCGGCGACCTCCTTGACCAGGCTGGAGGAGAGGAAGCTGTAGGTGGGGTTGGTGGGGACGAACAGGGTCTCCACGCCCGAGAGCCCGTTGTTCATCTGGGCCATCTGCAGCTCGTAGTCGAAGTCGCTGACAGCACGCAGGCCCTTGACGATGGCCGGGATGTCGCGCTCCTTGCAGAAGTCGACGAGGAGGCCGTGATGGGACTCGACGACGACATTGCCGTACTCGCCGGTGACCTGGCGGATCATCTCGATCCGTTCCTCGACCGTGAACAGCCCTTTCTTGGACTGATTGATCATCACCGCGACATGCACGACGTCGTACAGCTTGGAGGCGCGGGCGATGATGTCGAGGTGTCCGTTGGTGATGGGGTCGAACGACCCCGGACAGACTGCGCGGCGCAACTGATGTCCCTCGCTCTCCGGTCCGGTCATGGTGCGTCTTCGCACGTAGAGGCGGCGCGACCGTACCAAAGCGTCCCTTCGCCGTAGCGACGGGCCCGCAGTGGCTCGAATCCCTCGGGCCAGTTGAAGTTTCCACCTCTGGTGCTGCGTTCCACGGTGACGAGCGCATCGCCGACGAGCCAGCCCCCGCGGCGGAGTGTGAGCAGGATCTCGCGAAGATCGTCGTCGGTGACGACGTACGGAGGGTCGAGGAACACGACGTCGTAGGGATGCTCGGGCGCCGGGCCCGTCACGACGTGTTCGGCCCTGCCGGTGCGGACCTCGGCGCCGGGCAGGCCGAGCGCGCGTACGTTCTCACGGACCGTGCGGGCGGCGCGGGTGTCCGCCTCGACGAGCAGGGCGTGGGCCGCGCCACGGGACAGCGCCTCCAGGCCGACGGCGCCGGAGCCCGCGTAGAGATCGGCGACACGGATACCGGTGAGCGTGCCGAGCTGGGACTCCCAGCTGGAGAAGAGACCTTCACGGGCACGGTCGGAGGTGGGGCGGGTGCCGTTGCCTGGCGGTACGGCGAGGCGGCGTCCGCCGGCCGCACCGGCGATCACGCGGGTCATGAAAGGCCTCTCTCTGCGGGCTTACGCCCCCAAGTCTCTCAGCCCTTGTCGAGGTACTGCTCACGCTCCTTGTCGAGTAGGGCCTCCAGGGCGATGCGCAGCTCCGGCAGGTGCTCCAGGTCCGGATCCTCGCGGACGACGGCCACGGCCTCCTCGCGTGCGGCGGCGATGACCTCCTCGTCGTCGATGACGGCGAGCATCCGCAGCGACGAGCGCACCCCGGACTGGGCCTGGCCCAGTACGTCGCCCTCGCGGCGCTGCTCCAGGTCGATCCGGGACAGCTCGAAACCGTCGAGCGTGGCGGCGACGGCGCCGAGGCGGGCGCGGGCCGGGCTCGCCTCCGGCATCTCGGTGACCAGCAGGCACAGCCCGGGGGCGGAGCCGCGGCCGACGCGACCACGCAGCTGGTGGAGCTGGGAGACGCCGAAGCGGTCAGCGTCCATGATCACCATGGCGGTGGCGTTCGGCACGTTCACCCCGACCTCGATGACGGTGGTGGCGACGAGCACGTCCGCGTCGCCCGCGGCGAAGCGGCGCATCACGCCGTCCTTGCCATCGGGAGCCATCCTGCCGTGCAGCACCTCGACCCGCAGTCCGGCGAGCGGGCCCTTCGCCAGCTGGTCGGCGACGTCCAGGACGGCGAGCGGCGGGCGCTTCTCCGCCTCGTCCTCGGGCGATTTCCCCTTCGGCTTGTCGTCCTCGTCGTCGCCGATCCTCGGGCACACCACGTACGCCTGGTGCCCACCCTCGACCTCCTCGCGCACCCGCTCCCAGGCGCGGGCCAGGAAGTGCGGCTTGTCCGCGGCGGGGACGACATGGCTGGCGATGGGCGAGCGGCCGGCGGGCAGCTGGTCGAGAACGGAGGTCTCCAGGTCACCGAAGACCGTCATCGCGACCGTACGCGGGATCGGGGTGGCGGTCATGACCAGCAGGTGCGGTGGCTGCTTGCCCTTGGAACGCAGCGCGTCGCGCTGCTCCACGCCGAAGCGGTGCTGTTCGTCGACGACGACCAGGCCGAGGTCGTGGAACTGCACCTTGTCCTCGATCAGGGCGTGGGTGCCGATCACGATCCCGGCCTCCCCAGTGACCAGGTCGAGCAGCGCCTGACGTCGTGCGGCGGTCCCCATCGAGCCGGTGAGCAGGACGACCTTGGTGCCGTGCTCGGCCCCTCCGAGGAGCCCGCCCTCCGCCAGCTCGCCCATCATCTCGACGATCGAGCGGTGGTGCTGCTGGGCCAGGACCTCGGTGGGCGCGAGCATCGCGGCCTGGCCGCCCGCGTCGACGACGGCGAGCATCGCGCGCAGCGCGACCATCGTCTTGCCGCTTCCGACCTCTCCCTGCAGGAGGCGGTGCATCGGGTGCTCGGTCGCCAGGTTGTCGAAGATCTCCTTGCTGACCGATTGCTGGCCCTCGGTGAGCGTGAAGGGCAGCTTGGCGTCGAACGCGTCGAGGATTCCGCCGGGGGCCGGCCTGCGGGCGACGGCGGGCAGTTGGGTGTCGGCGAACCTGCGGCGGGCCAGGGCGACCTGGAGTACGAATGCCTCGTCCCACTTCAGCCGCCGGCGGGCGTCCTCGATGTCGGCCTTGGTGCGCGGTCGGTGGATCTTGCGCAGGGCATCGGGCAGCGTCGCCATGCCGCGACCCTCGCGCAGGACGGGCGGCAGCGGATCGACGGCGTCCGCGGCCCGGTCCAGCACGGCATCGATCGCCTTGGAGATCTTCCAGGACTCCAGCTGCTTGCACGCCGGGTAGATCGGGATGAGCTGATTGGCGAAGGCGTCCACAGCCTCGGCGGCGCTCGCGCCGCCCCCCAGCGGTTCGTACGCCGGGTGTGCGAGCTGGAGCTTGCGGTTGAACATCGAGACCTTGCCGGCGAACATCGCGCGGCTGCCGGGCAGCAGTTCCTTGTGCGGCTTGTGCACACCCTTGCCGAAGAAGACCAGTTGGAGCCGTCCGCTGCCGTCGGTGATGGTCACCTCCAGGCGCTTTCCACGGCCCTGGTTGAACGTGAGCACCCTGGCGTCGGCGACCTGGGCGACCACGGTGACGTGTTCGTCGAGGGGCAGCTCGGACAGCGAGGTGAGCTCGCCCCGCTCCGCGTACCGCCGTGGGTAGTGGTGCAGCAGGTCACCGAGGGTGTGCAGGTCGAGATGCTCGGCCATCACCTTCGCGGTGGCGGCTCCGAGCGCGTTCTTGAGTGGTTCGTCGAGCGCGGGCACGCCATCCATTGCACACCACACCACCGACAGCCGTCGCGCACCTGTGGACGAGTGCTTCGGGTGCCGCGCGGCTACTCCACGCCGATGAGCAGCGGAGTGCCCCGGCCACCGCCCTCGTACGTCAGCGTGTCGATGGCCAGATACCTCTCGCGCACATGGGCCTCCAGGCGCGCGGACAGGCTCCTGGGCGCCTCGTCGCCGAGGACGAGGGTGACCAGTTCACCGCCGGAGGAGAGCATGCGGTCGACGACGGACATCGCCGTCTCCTCGAGGTCCTTGCCGATGACGGCCACGTCGCCGTCGATCATTCCGAGGACGTCACCGGCCTGGCACACGCCCGCCGATGTCCACGACTGCCGTTCGGCGACGGCCAGTTCGGCGTACCGGGTCGCACCGGCGGCCGCGGTCATCGCGACGACGTCCTCGTCGAAGCGGTGGTCCGCCTCGTGCACGGCGAGCGCGGCGAGGCCCTGGACCGGCGAGCGGGTCGGGATGAGCGCGACCCGGATCCCTTCCGCGCGGGCCTGTTCGGCCGCGGCCGCCGCGGTGTGGCGCAGGGCCGCGTCGTTGGGCAGCAGGACGACCTCCCGGGCGTGCGCCCGGCGGATGGCGTCGACGAGTTCGCCGCTGGCCGGCGGTTCGCCCGGCCGGATGGGCACGGTCGTCGCGCCCGCCTCGGTGCACAGGGCGGTCAGGCCGTCGCCGGGGACGACCGCGACGACCGCGCGCTGCACCGGCTCGCGCGCAACAGGGACGGAATCGGTGTCGAAGTGGGTGATGCGGATCCGGTAGGGCCGTCCGGCCTCCACGCCGGCCTCGACGGCGGCGCCCGCGTCGTCGACGTGCACATGGACGTTCCACAGGCCGTCGCCGCCGACGACGACGAGCGAGTCGCCGAGCGCGTCGAGGCGGGTGCGCAGCCGGGCCACGGATTGTTCGTCCGCCTGCAGGAGATAGATCACCTCGAAGGCGGGACCGCCGTCGTCGCAGGGTGCGGTGGCGCGGGCCTGCAGGGCGGGCCGGGCGGATCCGAGGTCCGGCAGCACCGGCGCCTCCCCGGAGATCGCCTCGACGAGCGCTCCGAGCACCGCCAGCAGTCCGCGTCCGCCCGCGTCGACGACACCGGCGCGGTGCAGTACCTCCAGCTGTGCGGGGGTGGCGTCCAGTGCGGCCCGCGCGCCGGCGTACGCGGCGTGCACCGCGTCGGTCGGCGCGTTCTCCGCCGCTTCGGCGGCCGCTGCGGCCACGGTCAGGATCGTGCCCTCGACGGGGTGGGCGACGGCCTGGCGGGCCAGTTCGGCGGCTCGCCGCAGCGCGTGGGCGAGGTGCTCTCCGTCACCGATGCGTTCCGCCATGCCCCGCAGCAGCTGGGCGAGGATCGTGCCGGAGTTGCCGCGGGCACCTATGAGCGCGCCGTGCGCCATCGCGTGCATGACGTCGGCGAGGGCGGGCGCGGAGCGGCCGGTCTCGTGGGCCGCGAAGACCGCCTCGACCGCCTGGGCGGCGGACTCGGCGGTCAGGTAGAGGTTCGTGCCGGTGTCGCCGTCGGCGACCGGATAGACGTTGATCGCGTCGATCTCCTCGCGCTCCCGGCCGAGGGCCTCCAGCGCCAGCGAGCACCAGGTGCGTACCGCTGCGGCGTCCATCGTCTGCGACACCTGGTCGGTCCTCCTCGGTCGGCCGTGCGGGCCGTGGGCGGCGGGCTGCATCGCAGGGTAGACCCCGGCCGCCACCTGGGACGGGGGCGGGTGCGGGTGAAGCCATGGTAGTTTCGTATCTCCGAAGCAGTCGTTGTATGCTGCTCCGGTTGCCCGATGAAAATCGGGCCATTTCCCCGGCAGGCCACTTCAGATCACTGATTCCGGCATGCCGGAATTCACTGTAAGTGCATCTGAAGTCTTTGGAGTGACCCGTGGCTGCCAACTGCGACGTCTGCGGCAAGGGGCCGGGCTTCGGCAACAACATTTCGCACTCGCACCGCCGTACGTCTCGTCGCTGGAACCCGAACATCCAGCGTGTGCGTGCCGTGGTCGGTCGGACGCCGAAGCGGCTCAACGTCTGCACCTCGTGCATCAAGGCCGGCAAGGTCTCGCGCTAACGCCGACGTTTCGTCGTTGCGCAGCCCCTGCGGTTGCCTTGAAAGCCGGTCCACCTCGGTGGACCGGCTTTTGCCGTACCCGGGACACGGCCTGACCGGCGGACCGGGGCCGGACAGGCCCAGGGCCCCGCGGGCGTGGGGGGACCCCCACTCCCTGATCCGGCCTGATCCAAACGAAAGACCCTAGGGTCGCCGGTTCCAGCCGTGGTCGACCGGGCCGATACCCGCGCCCAGCGCGAAGCCTGCCGCGATGGCCCCGGTGACGTACTCCTTCGCCGCCCGTACCGCCTCCGGCACGGACTTTCCCTGCGCCAGCCCCGAGGCGACCGCCGACGCGAGCGTGCAGCCCGTGCCGTGAGTGTGCCGGTTGTCGTGGCGCGGAGCGCGCAGCCAGTGCTCCTCGCTGCCGTCGGTCAGCAGGTCGACGGCGTCCCCGGCGAGATGCCCGCCCTTGATGAGCGCCCAGCGCGGCCCGAAGCCCAACACCGCGTCGGCGGCCCGGCGCATGCCGGTCTCGTCGTGGACCTCGATGCCGGTGAGCTGGGTGACCTCGTCCAGGTTCGGGGTGGCCACGGTCGCGTTGGGGAGCAGCTTCGTGCGTACGGAGTCGAGCGCGGAGGCCGCGAGCAGCGGGTCGCCGTGCTTGGAGACACCCACCGGGTCGATGACCACAGGGGCGTCGGTGCCGGCCAGCAACTCGGCCACGGCCGTCACGAGAGCCGCCGAGGACAGCATGCCCGTCTTCACTGCCTGGACGCCGATGTCGTCGACGACGCTGCGGTATTGGGCGCGGACCGCCTCGACGGGCAGTTCCCAGGCGCCCTGCACGCCGGTCGAGTTCTGCGCGGTGACGGCTGTCACGACGCTCATACCGTGCACGCCGAGGGCGAGCATGGTCTTGAGGTCGGCCTGGATGCCGGCACCGCCGCCGGAGTCGGATCCGGCGACGGTCAGCACGCGAGGAGGTAGGGGCATGGCCCCGAATCTACTTCCCCGGTGTCTGCTTGCCGTCCTCGATGTCCCCGAAGTGGTCCCAGCCGCTCTTGCTGGTCCAGGGGGCACCGTCGACGGTCACCTGGGGCAGCGCGGAGGGGTTGAGCACCTCGCCGATGACCTTCCAGCGGGCGGGCAGCTTGGCATCGGGCGGGAACGTCGCGACGATCGCATGGTCCTCTCCCCCGGTGAGCACCCACTGCAGAGGGTCGACACCGACGGCCTGGCCGATGTCGTTCATCTGCGAGGGGATGTCGATCAGCCCGGAGCGCAGGTCGATACGGACCTTGCTTGCCACGGCGATGTGTCCGAGGTCGGCGACGAGACCGTCGCTGATGTCGCACATCGCGGTGGCGCCGAGCCCGGCGGCCGCGGGGCCCGCGTGGTAGGGCGGTTCGGGCCTGCGGTGGGCCTCGACGAAGGCGCGCGGCGAGCGGAAGCCCCGCGAGAGCACCGCGTGCCCCGCGGCGGACCAGCCCAGCCAGCCGGTGTACGCGACGACATCGCCGGGCTGGGCGCCGGCACGGGTCACCGGCTCGTGGTTGCGCAGATCGCCGAGCGCGGTGATCGCGATGGTGATCACGTCGCCGCGTACGACGTCGCCGCCGACGACGGCCGCGCCCGCGACCTGACACTCGTCCCGGATGCCGTCCATGAGTTCGGTGGCCCAGGTGACCGGCAGCTCTGCCGGGACGACGAGACCGAGGAGGAGCGCGGTCGGGACCGCGCCCATGGCGGCGATGTCGGCCAGGTTCTGCGCGGCGGCCTTGCGTCCGACGTCGTACGCCGTCGACCAGTCGCGGCGGAAGTGCCGCCCTTCCAGCAGCAGGTCCGTACTGGCCACGACCCGCCGGTCGGGTGCGGCGACGACCGCGGCGTCGTCGCCGGGTCCGAGCCGTACCGCCGGGGTGGTGGTGAGCCGGGAAGTGAGCTTCTCGATGAGCCCGAACTCCCCCAACTCGCCCACAGTGCCCTTCACCGAGGTTCACCTCTCCATGTCTTCGTGGCCGCGGAGCGCCACCGCCTACTGCAGTCGCGATCCGTCTGTGCCATGGGTACCGTCAAGAGATACGTCAACTTCTGTTCTGTGTACGCCACGCTGCGGGCACCGTCCGCCGCGAGGGTCTCCCCGTGGCCCGCGGCGACGCGATACCGTGGCGACCCCGCTCCCTGGGATCTCCCCACCGACGGTAGGGGACATGATCCTCGTGCCGCCCTGGAGGCTCCGTGGTACAGGCGTACATCCTCATTCAGACCGAGGTGGGCAAGGCGTCGACCGTCGCCGAGACCATCAGCAAGATTCCCGGTGTGATCCAGGCCGAGGATGTGACCGGCCCTTATGACGTCATCGTGCGTGCACAGGCCGACACGGTCGACAAGCTGGGTCACATGGTGGTCGCCAAGGTCCAGCAAGTGGACGGCATCACCCGCACCCTGACCTGTCCGGTCGTGCACCTGTAGCCCCCGTCTACCCTTGGCCGGTGACGTCTTTCGGCCGCCGGTCCCTTGCCCTGTCAGCCACCGCTTTCCTGGTGGCCGCCGCAGGCTGCTCCTCCACCGACGCATCCGCGTCCGTGTCGGTTCCCAGCCCCCCGGCCGAGGAAGTCCCCTTGTGCCGTGCGCTCCACGCGGAGCTGCCGCAGTCGGTCTCGGGCCAGGGACGTCACGACCCCGAGCCCGCATCCGAACTCACCGCCGGCTGGGGCGATGCCGCGATCGTACTGCGCTGCGGCGTGCCCCGGCCGGAGAGGATGAGCGATCCCCAGGCGCAGGGGGTCGAGGTGAACGGGGTCAACTGGCTGCTGGAGGAACGGGACAGCGGTCCGCGCTTCACCACGACGTACCGCGAGACCTACGTCGAGGTCACGCTGGGACAGCAGTTCATGCATGACGCCGGCCCGCTCACCGATCTGGCCGGGCCCGTCAAGAAGACGGTCCCGGCCACCCTTTGACCTGCTGCCGGACCGCCGGGCTACCTGAGTCCCGTGGAGCGGCGCAGCGCGGCCTGGATCAGCCGGTCGACGAGCTCGGTGTAGGGGACGCCGCTCTCCTGCCACATCCGGGGGTACATCGAGATCGGCGTGAAGCCCGGCATGGTGTTGATCTCGTTGATGACGAACTCGCCGTCCTCGGTGAGGAAGAAGTCCGCCCGGACCAATCCTTCGCAGGAGGCCGCGTCGAACGCCTCGACCGCCAGCCGCTGTACCTCGGCGGTCTGCTCGCCGGTGAGCGGCGCGGGCACCAGACCGGCCGCGGAGTCGATGTACTTGGCCTCGAAGTCGTAGAACTCGTGCGCGGTCACCGGCGGGATCTCGGCCGGGACGCTGGCGCGCGGGCCGTCCTCGAACTCCAGCACCCCGCACTCGATCTCGCGGCCGCGCAGCAGCGACTCCACGAGAATCTTGGGGTCGTGACGCTGTGCCTCGGCGATCGCGTCGTCGAGTCCCGACAGGTCGTCGACCTTGGTGATCCCCATCGACGATCCGCCGCGGGCGGGCTTGATGAACAGCGGCCAGCCGTGCTCACCCGCGAAGTCGACGATCTTCTTGCGGGCGGCGGCAGGGTCAGCGGCCCACTCGCGCGGTCGGATCACCTCGTACGGGCCGACGGGCAGGCCGAAGGAGACGAAGACGCGCTTCATGTACTCCTTGTCCTGGCCGACGGCCGAGGCGAGCACACCCGCGCCGACGTACGGAACGCCCGACAGCTCCAGAAGCCCCTGCAGCGTGCCGTCCTCGCCGTACGGGCCGTGCAGCATGGGAAAGACGACGTCGACCTCGCCGAGGGCCTTCGGCACGGAGCCGGGCTCGCTGTAGACCACTTCGCGGCTGCCGGGGTCGACGGAGAGCACCACGCCGCCCTCGTCGGACTCGGCGAGCTCGTCGACGTTCGGCGTGCGGCGGTCGGTGATCGCCATGCGCTCGGGTTCGTCGGCGGTCAGGGCCCACCGGCCGTCGCTGGTGATACCGATCGGCAGTACGTCGTACTTGGTGCGGTCGATGGCGCGCAGCACGGCACCGGCCGTGACCACGGAGATCCCGTGTTCGGAGCTGCGGCCCCCGAAGACGACGGCTACGCGCGGCTTGCGGAGCTGCTGCTCGGGGCTCTGGGGGAGGTTCTCGGTGCTCATATCGCGATGAGCGTACCTGCTGGTACTCCGGGCGTCAGCGTCGCTCGGGCTTGGCGGCGCGAGACATCAGTTCCTTGAGCGCGACCACCGGCGGCTTCCCCTCGTGGACGATGCCGACGACCGTTTCGGTGATGGGCATGTCGACATCGTGCCTGCGCGCCAGATCCAGCACCGACTCACAGGACTTGACTCCCTCGGCCGTCTGCTTGGTGGCGGCGATGGTCTCCTGGAGCGTCATACCGCGGCCGAGGTTGGTGCCGAAGGTGTGGTTCCGGGACAGCGGCGACGAGCAGGTCGCGACGAGGTCCCCGAGTCCCGCGAGTCCGGAGAACGTCATCGGATCGGCGCCCATGGCAAGCCCGAGGCGGGTGGTCTCGGCGAGACCGCGGGTGATCAGCGAGCCCTTGGCGTTGTCGCCGAGACCCATGCCGTCCGCGATACCGACGGCGAGACCGATGACGTTCTTCACGGCGCCGCCCAGTTCGCAGCCGACGACATCGGTGTTGGTGTACGGGCGGAAGTACGGGGTGTGGCAGGCGGACTGCAGCCGCTGGGCGACCGCCTCGTCGGTGCATGCGACGACGGCGGCGGCCGGCCTCCGGGAGGCGATCTCCTTGGCCAGATTGGGCCCGGTGACGACGGCGACCCTCTCGGCGGGAACGCCGGCGACCTCTTCGATGACCTCGCTCATCCGCTTCGCGGTGCCGAGTTCGACCCCCTTCATCAGGGAGACGAGAACCGTGCCTTCGGCCAGCTGAGGCGCCCACTCGGCGAGGTTGCCGCGCAGGGTCTGGGAGGGGACGGCGAGCACCGTGAAGTCCGCACCCTCCAGGGCCACGGCCGGATCGGTGGTGGCGCGCAGGTTCGCGGGCAGCTCGATCCCCGGCAGATAGTCGGGGTTGGTGCGGGTGCTGTTGATTGCTTCGGCGAGTTCGGCTCGACGGCCCCAGAGGGTCACGTCGCAGCCCGCGTCCGCGAGCACCATCCCGAACGCCGTACCCCACGAGCCCGTTCCGAAGACGGCCGCCTTGACGGGCTGTGTCACTTTGCTTCCTCCCCGGCCGCCTCGCGGCGCTGCTGTGCACGTACTTCGCGCAGATCGTACGGCCTCACGGGCGCCTTCTCCTCGCGGAGCTCCTCCAGCAGCCCGGTGATCGCGGCCATGATCTCCTCGGTCGCGGCCTTCAGCACCTCGGGCGTGGGGTCCTGGTCGTAGTAGTGCGCGAGGTCGACCGGCGGACCGGCCTTCACCTGCAGTGTCTTGCGCGGGAAGAACCGGACCTTGTTCTCCTTGGCGTACGGCGGCATCGCCAAGTTGGCGCCCCACTGGGCGACCGGGATGACGGGCGCCTTCGTCTGCAGGGCGGCCCGCGCGACGCCGGTCTTCCCGGTCATGGGCCAGTGGCCGGGGTCGCGGGTGAGGGTGCCCTCGGGGTAGAAGGCAACGCATTCACCGCGTTCCACGGCGTCGACTGCGGCACGGAAGGCGCCGACCGCGTTGGAGGACTCGCGGAAGACGGGGATCTGGCCGGTGCCGCGCAGAAGTACGCCGACTCCGGGGGCCTTGAAGAGCACGGCCTTCGCAAGGAACCGCGGGACTCGTCCGGTGTTGTACTGGAAGTGGCCGTACGAGAACATGTCGAGATACGAGTTGTGATTGATGGCGGTGATGAATCCGCCGTCGGCCGGAATGTGTTCCATTCCCCGCCAGTCCCGCTTGAACAGAAGCAACAGCGGCGGCTTTGCGATGACCGCCGCCAGGCGGTACCAGAAGCCGATTCTACGGCGGGACACTCGGACACCTTCCTCTACGACCGGGCTGTCGCCTGGCTGCTGGGGGTCAAGTGTCGCCCCAGGCCCCTGGTCTGTCGAGGACACGGTACGCCCCACCACCGCACCCGCCTCTACGGCCCTTCGGCGTCCCGGGTCACAATGGGAGGCCGATGCGCACGGACGGAGAGCTCGCCACGGACACGAAGCCCACACTCGTCTGGTCCCTGGTCGTCCCGCTGAAACCGCTGGCGCTCGCCAAGAGCAGGCTCGCGGGCGCCGCGGACGACATGATGCGTCCGCGGCTCGCTCTGGCCTTCGCGCAGGACACCGTGGCCGCGGCCCTGGCCTGCCCGGTGGTGCGGGATGTGGTCGTCGTCACGGACGATCCCGCCGCGCGTGCGGGGCTCGCCGCACTCGGTGCGCGGATCGTGCCGGACTCCCCCGCGGCAGGCCTCAACGCGGCGCTGGCACATGGCGCCCAGGCGGTGCGCGCGCATCACCCGGCAGCGGCGGTCGCCGCACTCAACGCCGATCTTCCCGCTTTGCGGGCCTTGGAATTGATGCAGGTACTCGGCGCCGCTTCGGTATTTACCCGGGCATTTCTGACGGATGCCGCCGGAATCGGTACGACATTGCTGTGCGCGTTGCCCGGAGTGGAATTGCGCCCGGCATTCGGGGGCCCTTCCCGCCGTCGGCATTTGTCTTCGGGCGCGGCGGAAATCCTTCTCGACGGCGTGGATTCCGTGCGCCAGGACGTGGACACGGCGGCGGATCTGTCGGCGGCACTGTCGCTGGGGGTCGGCCCACGGACGGCCCGCCGGCTCGCTCCGGACGCACACGTACCGGCCGACGGGCACCTCTAGACACCCCCTAGGCTGAGCGCATGCAGGCGACCTCGTACACCTACGACCCCGAGACCCGCAGCGGGAGCGTCCTTCTCGACGACGGCACCCCGGTCGATTTCGGCACCGCCGCCTTCGATGCGGGTGGGCTGCGGCTGTTGCGCCCCGGACAGCGGGTGCGGATCGAGACCGAGGGCGAGGGCGACGCCCTGCGCATCACCCTGATCACGCTGCAGACGCTCTGACGCCTTCCGACAGCGCCCCGCACACACGCCGCGGGCCGGTCTCCCGAGGGGAGACCGGCCCGGCGCGTGAGTGGCCCTGTGACCCTCTGCCGCTCACTTCTTCCTGGCAGTGGCCTTCTTGGCGGTCGTCTTGCGCGCCGTCGTCTTCTTGGCGGGCGCCTTCTTGGCGGTGGCCTTCTTGGCCGGCGCGGTCTTCTTCGCCGTGGCCTTCTTGGCCGCCGTCTTGGCAGTGGTCTTCTTGGCCGCTGCGGTGGTCTTCTTGGCGGTGGTCTTCTTCGCCGTCGTCTTCTTGGCCGCGACCTTCTTCGCCGTGGTCTTCTTGGCGGTGGCCGTCTTCGCCGTCGCCTTCTTGGCGGTGGCCTTCTTGGCGGCGGCCTTGGCCGTCGTACGGGTGGGAGCGCCGCCCGAAAGGCTTCCCTTGGGCGCCTTCTTGACGGAGACCTCGCCGCCCCTGGGGAGCTTCTTCGAGCCGCTCACCAGGTCCTTGAAGCCCTGGCCCGCACGGAACCGCGGAACGGACGTCTTCTTGACCCGCACACGCTCACCCGTCTGAGGGTTGCGGGCGTAACGGGCGGGACGGTCGACCTTCTCGAACGAGCCGAAGCCGGTGACCGAAACCCGGTCTCCTCCGACAACCGCCCGGACGATCGCGTCAAGCACCGCGTCGACAGCGTCCGCGGCCTGCTGACGGCCGCCGACCTTGTCGGCAATCGCTTCTACGAGCTGCGCCTTGTTCACGTCTTCCCCTTCGGAGACATTTGGCCGGAACGATTGCGTCCAGGCTTTTTCGCACGTTAGGCAGATATATACCGCAAATCAAACACGAAACGGGCTAATCACCCTAGTGCCGCAACGAAGTCGACCTTGGCGGAGTTCTGGGGTCAGTCACCTCGCGGGAATCGGCCCTCGTCGAGGTCCTTCATCAACAGGTCCAGACGCCTTGCCGCGTCCGGGAGATCGTGCTTCGCCGCTGCCGTGACGACCAGCAGCTTCCGGGACAGCGCCATCCTTACGCCCTCCGGGACTTGCAGTTCGCGCACCCGTGTGTGCGCTTCCTTCAATCGGGCCGCGACCGCCTCGTAGAGCTCGAGTTGGCTGTCACGTTCCATGCACCGATTGTGCCATCTGGGGCGAGTTGTCGCCCGACAGGGTCTCAACAAGCGACTGCGCCCCCCACCGGGCGGTGGGGGGCGCAGGTCGGGAAAAGCGCTGCTCAGGCCTCAATTGTGCGGGGCTTGAAGGACGGTCGTGCCGCCTCGTAGGCCGCGATGTCCGCTTCGTTCTGAAGGGTGAGGCTGATGTCGTCGAGGCCGTTCAGCAGTCGCCAGCGGGCGTTCTCGTCGAGCTCGAAGTCGGCGGTGACACCGGGGGCGATGACCTGACGCTTCTCGAGGTCGACCGTGATCTCCACGTCGGGGTCGGCCTCCGTCAGCTCCCACAGGGTGTCGACGACCGCCTGGTCGAGAACGACGGTCAGCAAGCCGTTCTTGAGGGAGTTGCCGCGGAAGATGTCCGCGAACCGCGACGAGATGACGGTTTTGAAGCCGAAGTTCTGCAGGGCCCACACGGCGTGTTCGCGGGAGGAGCCGGTGCCGAAGTCGGAGCCGGCGACGAGCACCGTGGCGCCTTTGCGCTCGGGGCGGTTGAGCACGAACTCGGGATCCTTGCGCCAGGCCTCGAACAGCCCGTCCTCGAACCCGTCGCGGGTGACCTTCTTCAGCCAGTGGGCGGGGATGATCTGGTCGGTGTCGACGTTGCTGCGGCGCAGCGGGACGGCCCGGCCGGTGTGCGTGGTGAAAGCTTCCATGGTTCCTCAGACCCCCGCGGGCGTAGAGACATCGGCGTCGGACAGGTCGGCCGGGGAGGCCAGATGGCCGAGCACCGCGGTGGCGGCGGCGACCTGCGGCGAGACCAGGTGCGTACGACCGCCCTTGCCCTGCCTGCCCTCGAAGTTGCGGTTGGAGGTGGACGCGGAACGCTCGCCAGGGGCCAGTTGGTCGGGGTTCATGCCCAGACACATCGAGCAGCCCGCGTGCCGCCATTCGGCGCCCGCGGCGGTGAAGACCTTGTTCAGGCCCTCCTCGACGGCCTGCAGCGCGACCCGGACCGAGCCGGGAACGACCAGCATCCGTACGCCGTCGGCGACTTTGCGGCCGTCCAGGATCGACGCCGCCGAGCGCAGGTCCTCGATACGGCCGTTGGTGCAGGAGCCTACGAAAACGGTGTCGACGTTGATGTCGCGCAGCGGCTGTCCGGCGGTCAACCCCATGTACTCCAGGGCCTTTTCGGCCGCCAGGCGCTCCGAAGCGTCCTCGTACGAAGCCGGGTCGGGGACGTTCGCGCCCAGGGGCGCGCCCTGGCCGGGGTTGGTGCCCCAGGTGACGAACGGGGAGAGCTCCGAGGCGTCGATGAACACCTCGGCGTCGAAGACGGCGTCGTCGTCGGTGCGCAGCGTCTGCCAGTACGCGACGGCGGCGTCCCACTCCTCGCCCTTGGGGGCGTGGTCGCGGCCCTGCAGGTAGTCGAAGGTCGTCCGGTCCGGGGCGATCATGCCCGCCCGGGCGCCGGCCTCGATCGACATGTTGCAGATGGTCATCCGGGCTTCCATCGACAGTTTCTCGATGGCAGAGCCGCGGTACTCCAGGATGTAGCCCTGGCCGCCGCCGGTGCCGATCTTCGCGATGATGGCGAGGATCAGGTCCTTGGCGGTCACGTCGTCGGGCAGTTCGCCCTCGACGGTGATGGCCATGGTCTTGGGACGGGCCAGCGGCAGGGTCTGGGTGGCCAGCACATGCTCCACCTGGGAGGTGCCGATGCCGAACGCCAGCGCGCCGAAGGCGCCGTGCGTGGAGGTGTGCGAGTCGCCGCAGACCACCGTCGTGCCGGGCTGGGTCAGACCCAGCTGGGGGCCGACGACGTGCACGACACCCTGCTCGACGTCGCCCAGCGGGTGCAGCCGTACACCGAACTCGGCGCAGTTCTTCCGCAGGGTCTCCAGCTGTGCGCGGGAGACCGGGTCGGCGATGGGCTTGTCGATGTCGAGGGTCGGGGTGTTGTGGTCCTCGGTCGCGATGGTGAGGTCGAGGCGCCGCACCTGGCGACCGCCGAGCCGCAGCCCGTCGAACGCCTGGGGGCTGGTCACCTCGTGCAGCAGATGCAGATCGATGAAGAGGAGGTCGGGCTCGCCCTCGGCGCGCCGGACGACGTGGTCGTCCCAGACCTTCTCCGCGAGTGTCCTACCCATCGCTTTCCCTCCGGCCGGCTGTGCCGCCGACGCAACTAGAGATCTTGTGCAGTGCCCGTTGGTCCGCGGGCCGCAACTACAGCGTGACAAGTTCCATGGAAAATTGAACTTGCGTTTCACAGAGTGAGACGCGAATATCGTTGCATGGACAACTCTAGCGGCGTCGGTGTTCTCGACAAGGCGGCCCTTGTCTTGAGCGCCCTGGAGTCCGGTCCGGCCACCCTCGCGGGTCTGGTCGCGGCCACGGGACTCGCACGACCCACGGCCCATCGCCTGGCCGTGGCACTGGAACACCACCGTATGGTGGCGAGGGACATGCAGGGCCGGTTCATCCTCGGTCCGCGGCTGGCGGAGCTCGCCGCCGCGGCGGGCGAGGACCGGCTGCTGGCCACGGCCGGACCTGTACTCACGCATCTGCGCGACGTGACGGGCGAGAGCGCACAGCTCTACCGCCGGCAGGGCGACATGCGCATCTGCGTGGCGGCGGCCGAGCGGCTGTCCGGACTGCGGGACACCGTGCCCGTCGGCTCCACGCTCACCATGAAGGCCGGCTCGTCCGCCCAGATCCTGATGGCCTGGGAGGAGCCGGAGCGGCTGCACCGCGGCCTTCAGGGCGCGCGCTTCACGGCTACGGCCCTCTCCGGCGTACGGCGCCGCGGCTGGGCACAGTCGATCGGCGAGCGCGAGCCGGGTGTCGCCTCGGTCTCCGCCCCGGTGCGGGGTCCCTCCAACCGCGTGGTCGCGGCCGTCTCGGTCTCCGGACCGATCGAGCGCCTCACGCGCCACCCGGGCCGTATGCACGCCCAGGCGGTCATCGACGCCGCCGGGCGCCTGAGCGAGGCCCTGCGCCGCTCAGGCTGACCCCCATCTCGTCCACGTCCGGCCGGCCCCTTCAACGCCGCAGGGGCCGGCCGGACGTGTTTGCGGCGCCTGGTCGGTGACGTGCGGCGGGCTTCCACCGGGTCCGGCCGGTCCGCCGGGTGCAGGATGGAAGTACCGGCGGACCGACGGAGGTGCGAGACCGATGACCGAGTTCATGGACGTACACCGCGGGATGAAGGGCATCACCAGTGACCAGTTGATGGAGGCGCACCGGGCGGACATGGCGATCGAGGGCGAAGAGGGCGTGCACTTCAAGAAGGCCTGGGCGGATCCGGGCACGGGCACCGTCTACTGCCTGTCCGAGGGCCCGTCCGCGGAGGCCGTGCAGCGCATCCACGAGCGCACGGGCCACCCCGCGGACGAGATACACCCGGTGCCGCTCACCGTCTGAGCGCACACGACGAAGCCTCCGCCGCCCCGGCGACGGAGGCTTCGTCGTGCGCAGGCCCCATTCAGACGGCCAGCCGGTCCTGCGCCTGGACACCGTCGCGCAGCGAGGCCGTTCCGTAGGCCATGCCGAGGCCGTACGGCGGCATGGCGCCGTAGAGGGACTCGTAGGAACCCTCGGGGACGACGTACGTCTCGTGCCAGATGCCGACGTGCAGTCCGCTCTTGCGCGCGAGGCGGTTGATCCGGCCCCACCAGGGGCGGTGCCTGTTCGCCGGCGCCGCGGCATAGGCGAGCAGCTTCTCCTTGGACTCCCAGTACTGGACGACGTAGTACGTACGCGGAGATCCCGACAGCAGGAGATGGTGCAGCAGACCGAGAGACCTGTCCCGGGTGAGCTCCCTGAGCATCATCGGCATCGCGAAGAACACCGGCAGCCAACGGTGCACCGCCCAGAAGTGGTTGATCCGCATCCCGATGGGGAACACCACCACGTCCCCGGTCGCCTTCGCCGTGGTGCGCCCCGCCAGCGTCTTCGCGCGCATCATGCCCCCCTGAGTTGTTGGATAGCACCGCTCTCCTGCTTGGATAGTTCCACTCCCCAAGGAAGGATACAAGGAGTTGCGCCTCTCGGAACTGAGCGATGCCAGCGGGGTCTCCACCGCGACGATCAAGTACTACCTGCGGGAGCAACTCCTGCCGCCGGGCAGGCGGATCAACGCCACACAGTCCGAGTACGACGAGTCCCATCTGCGCCGGCTGCGCCTCGTGCGGGCGATGATCCAGGTCGGCCGCATCCCGGTGGCGACGGTCCGGGAAGTACTGAGCCACGTCGACGACGAGTCGCTCGGGCTCACCATCCGGCTCGGCGCGGCGATGTGGGCGCTGCCGCAGCAGCCGGAGGCACCCGCGGACGACCCCGCGACGGCGGAGGCCAGGGCGGTGGTCGACGCGCTGCTGGTCGAACTGGGCTGGAACACGGCCCGCGAGATCGGCGAGCTCTCCCCCGTCCACCGCGCACTGGTCGCCTCTGTCGCCGGGCTGAGCCGGCTCGGCTTCCCCGTCACGGTTGCCGAACTGGTGCCGTACGCACGGCAGATGGAGGCGATCGCGGTGCACGACATGGATCAGCTGGACCGCATTCCGGCGGGCACGGCACAGGTGGAGGCGGCGGTGGCGTCGGCGGTGCTGCACGATCCCCTGCTGCTGAGCCTGCGGCGCCTCGCACAGGAGGTGGAGTCGGCGCGGCGGTACGGCATCGAGTAGCGGTCCGGGAAACGCCGAAGGGCCCTCCACCTGCGTGGAGGGCCCTTCGGTCTCGTACCCCCGACCGGATTCGAACCGGCGCTACCGCCTTGAGAGGGCGGCGTGCTAGGCCGCTACACAACGGGGGCGAGATGATGATCCATTTGCTGGATCCGCTGGGCTACCAGGACTCGAACCTAGACTAAATGAACCAGAATCACTCGTGCTGCCAATTACACCATAGCCCATGGTGGTTTAGACCAGTACCCCCGACCGGATTCGAACCGGCGCTACCGCCTTGAGAGGGCGGCGTGCTAGGCCGCTACACAACGGGGGCCCTAGCGATCCTGCATCGACGTCAGCGGGTGCGACCCTGATGACATCGCGGGAAGGATCTGTACCCCCGACCGGATTCGAACCGGCGCTACTGCCTTGAGAGGGCAGCGTGCTAGGCCGCTACACAACGGGGGCTTTGCAGATGAGCTCTGCGAGCTGGCCTACCAGGACTCGAACCTAGACTAACTGAACCAGAATCAGTCGTGCTGCCAATTACACCATAGGCCACCAAAACTCAACCCCCTGCGGGGGTTTTGTTCGGCTTGCGCTTTCGGTTCCAGGCTTTCGGCCCGCTCTCCTCGGCGCAGGAAGAACATTACCCGAAGGTGGACGGCGCTCCAAAACGGGTATCGCGGCCCAGCAGGGCGGGGAGCTGGTCGAGGCCCGTGATGCGAGTGAGCTCGGGTCTGCCGCCGCGCCCGCCGCGGTCGAGCCAGATGCCGGTGAGCCCCGCCTCCACGGCCCCGCGGGCGTCGATGTCGGGCTGATCACCCACGTAGGCCACCTCGTGCGGCTGCAGGCCGATGACCTCGCAGGCCCCGAGGAAAGCTGCCGCCTCGGGCTTGGAGGCGCCCAGCTCCACTGCGCACACCACGGCCTCGAAACGCTCCCGCACACCGAGGATGCGCAGCTTGCGGTCCTGGTTGTGGATCGAGGAGTTCGACAGGACGGCGTGACGATAGTCACCGGCCAGGGTGTCGAGCACCGGGACCGCGTCGGGGAACAACGACCAGGCGGCCTCGTAGTGGACGACATGCCGTCCGAACCATCCGTCGGCCTCGTCGTCGCTCATCCCCGGCGCTGCGAGGAACTGGCGGACCCTGCCCCGGCGCTGCCCCGTGAAGTCGGTCTCCCCGGCGGCGAAGCGTGCCCACTGGACGTCGGTGATCTCCCGCCATGCGACGAGGGCCTGCTCGACGGATGCGTATCCGTCGGGCAGGCCCTCGTTCTGCAGATGCTTGCGCATGCCTGTCCGGTCGGCACTCGCGTAGTCGAAGATCGTGTCGTCGATGTCCCAGAGGACGGCGCGGATGGGCATACCCCGACCGTACCGCCACGGCGCTGCCCGGACGCTCAGTCCGTGGTCTGCGCCGGGACCACGAAGAAGTCGGTCACGAAGCACGTGACGTCGCCCGCGGCGTCACGGCCGACCCAGGTCGGGTACGCGCCGTCGCCCCAGCCGGACATGAAGGCGATCAGGTTGTGGCCGGTGTCGGGGGCGGTCACGGTGTGGGGTCCGAGGTAGGAGCCGTCGCCCGCGTCGAAGGCGTCCCACAGGGGGCCCTCGTCACCCACGCAGTCGGGGAACGACTCGTCGCAGGCCACGTCGTAGAAGCAGCCGGTGCCGGCATCGACCCCGTAGGCGAAGAACTCGTCGTCGGCCAGCTCCGCCGGGTCCTGGCCCGCCTGATGGGCGATCTCCCAGGCGACGGCGGGGGTGTCCTTGATCAGCAGGCGGGCCGCGGCGATCCGCAGGTGCGGGGGGTCGGTCGGCGGCTCGTCGGGCTCGGCGAGCGTGGCGACGGCGCACTCGACGGCGTAACGGCCCGGCGCGACCTCGGCGGTGAACGGCTCGGACTCGCCCGTGCCGAGCGAGACGAAGGGATCGCAGGCCACCACCTTGCCCGTGGGCAGCCACAGCTCACCGGCCGCGACCACGGACATCGTGCCGGTGAGCCCTCCCTCGTCTTCGAAGCGATTTCCCGGCGTGAAGTGCCAGGAGAAGTCGGGCGCGGGCATGGGCATGCTGGTCCCCCCAGGGAGCCGTGACGATCGTGATCGCCCCGAACACTAGCCGGGTACGCCGACAACGCCGAAGGGGCGGCAGCCGTATCGGCTGCCGCCCCTTCGGGACGTATGCGTTACGCGGCGAGCTTCGCCAGGGCCGCGTCGATGCGGGCCAGGGTCTTCTCCTTGCCCAGGATCTCCAGGGACTCGAAGAGCGGCAGGCCCACCGTGCGGCCGGTGACCGCGACGCGTACCGGGGCCTGTGCCTTGCCGAGCTTGAGGCCGTGGGCCTCACCGGCTGCCAGGACGGCCTCCTTGAGCGACTCGGGGCTCGTCCAGTCGGCGGCCTCGAGCTTCTCGCGGGCGGTGGTGAGCAGGGCCGCGGGCTCGCCCTTCATCGCCTTCGTCCAGGACGCCTCGTCCTCGACCGGCTGGTCCAGGAAGAGGAAGTCCACGTTCTGGGTGATGTCGGAGAGGACCGTCAGGCGCGTCTGGGCGTGCGGGGCGATGGCCTCCCACGCGGCGCGGTCGAAGTTCTCCGGCGCCCAGTTGGCGTGCGGGGCCTTCAGCCACGGCTCGCACGCCTCGGCGAATGCCTTCACGTCCAGCATGCGGATGTGGTCGGCGTTGATCGACTCGGCCTTCTTCAGATCGAAGCGGGCCGGGTTGGCATTGACGTCCGCGAGGTCGAACGTCGCGACCATCTCCGGGATCGTGAAGATGTCCTGGTCGGCGGAGAAGGACCAGCCGAGCAGGGACAGGTAGTTGAGCAGGCCCTCGGGGAGGAAGCCGCGCTCCCGGTAGAGGTTGAGGGACGCCTGCGGGTCGCGCTTGGACAGCTTCTTGTTGCCCTCGCCCATGACGTACGGCAGGTGGCCGAAGGAGGGGATCTCCTTGGCGATGCCGAGCTCGATCAGCGCCTTGTAGAGCGCGACCTGGCGCGGGGTGGAGGAGAGCAGGTCCTCGCCGCGCAGGACGTGGGTGATCTCCATCAGGGCGTCGTCGACGGGGTTGACCAGCGTGTACAGCGGGGCGCCGTTGGCGCGGACGATGCCGTAGTCCGGGACGTTGTCCGGGGTGAAGGTCAGCTCGCCGCGGACCAGGTCCGTGAAGGTGATCGGCTCCTCGGGCATCTTGAAGCGCACGATCGACTCGCGGCCCTCGGCGTCGTACGCGGCCCGCTCGTCGGCGGTGAGCGTGCGGCACTTGCCGTCGTAGCCGGAGGGCTTGCCGGCGGCGCGGGCGGCGTCGCGGCGGGCCTCGAGCTCCAGGGCCGTGCAGTAGCAGTGGTACGCGTGGCCGGCGGCGAGCAGCTTCTCGGCGACGTCCTTGTAGATGTCCATCCGCTGGGACTGGCGGTAGGGGCCGTGCGGGCCACCGACCTCGGGGCCCTCGTCCCAGTCGAGGCCCAGCCAGCGCAGCGAGTCGAGCAGCTGGTTGTACGACTCCTCGGAGTCGCGGGCCGCGTCGGTGTCCTCGATGCGGAAGACCATGGTGCCGCCGGTGTGCCGGGCGTAGGCCCAGTTGAACAGGGCGGTGCGGACCAGGCCCACATGGGGGTTGCCGGTCGGGGAGGGACAGAAACGTACGCGGACGTTCGCGTTAGCCACGCTTGATCACCTTGTTGGTGAGAGTGCCGATGCCTTCGATGGTGACGGCGACTTCGTCGCCGGCGTTGAGGGGGCCGACCCCCGCGGGGGTGCCCGTGAGGACGACGTCGCCCGGGAGCAGCGTCATGGCCTCGGTGATGTGCACGATCAGGTCCTCGACGGAGCGGATCATCTCGCTGGTGCGCCCCAGTTGGCGCTGCTCGCCGTTGACGGTGCACTGGATGGTCACGTCGGCGGGGTCGAGGTCGGTCTCCACCCAGGGGCCGAGCGGGCAGGAGGTGTCGAAGCCCTTGGCCCTGGCCCATTGCTTCTCACGCTTCTGGGCGTCGCGTGCGGTGACGTCGTTGGCACAGGTGTAGCCGAAGATGACGTCCTTGACGCGTTCGCGCGGGACCTCTCGGCACATGCGGCCGATGACGACGGCGAGCTCGGCCTCGTGGTGCAGCTCGTTGGAGAACGAGGGGTACTCGATGGCGTCGCCGTGGCCGATCACCGAGGTGGTGGGCTTGAAGAAGGCGACGGGTACTTCGGGGACCTCGTTGCCCAGCTCCGCCGCGTGCTCCGCGTAGTTGCGGCCGATGGCCACCACCTTGTTGGGGAGCACGGGCGGCAGCAGACGGACCTTGCTCAGCGGGACCTTGGTGCCCGAGAGCTCGAAGTCGGCGTACGGAATGCCCTTGATGATGTCGAGGACGAGGCCGTCGGGGCCGTCCTCGACCGCGCCGAAGGCGACATTGCCGTCGATGGAGAACCTGGCGATGCGCACGGGAAGCTGTCGCCCCTCACTACTTGCTCGCTGACCGGAGACTGACGCTCCAGGCTAACGCGGTGAGGGGTGCCCGCCTCGCGCATTACTGCGCGTGCGGGTGAGCGGGGGGACCGTGGCGCCCGTATTACTGCACAGGCGAACCGGGCCTCAGGAGACCGGGGCGTCCATGAGGACCGTGCGGCGGGGGTTGGCCGTCTGGGTGGGAAGATCGAGCGAATGCTCCTGCTGCTCCGGCGTCTGCAGTTCGTCCGCATCCGTGAGGTGCGCGAGCGTCGTGCGCCGGGGGTTGGCTATGTTGCGGAACATCATCGTCGTCTTCATCTGTTGTTTCTGACCTTGTCGGGGTGTGGGCACTTGGGGAAGCGCGGTGTACGGATGGGCCATCTCTGTAAAGCGTCAGGCTAAACATCCAATTCCCGCGGAATGCCAGGGGGAGACAACGATCAACGTGTGAGTTTGCTCACGAGTTAGCCCCCAATTCCGGCAATTCGGACCGTGGATCACCCCCACAGGAACGGACATTCCGCCACTGAATACAGCATTCCGCTCCTGATCATCGCGACTGGGACACCCCCCACCCCTAAGTGACTCGTACCGGAACGCCCTATTTCTCCGCGATCGCTTTCTACGCCTTGTGACACAACGCTTACTACGTGTCACACAGGTCACAGGCCGGTACGCGGCCCTTGTTGGAGATCCTGCACTGTGCTGGAATTCCCGCACCGCCGCGGGTTTCAGGCCGGCACGCAAGGGCGCAACGCAGCGCCGGACTGCGGCGGGGAAGGGGGAGAAAGCGCCGGTCAATCACGACCACCCATGGGGCAGTTCTCCGCCCCACGACGCCGACACCGTCCCGCCGTGCGAGCGGAGGGACGCCTGGTCCAGAGGTTGCGACGCTAGTGCAGGGACGTTTCAAGAGGGATGGCAGCGCTGCGGCGGAACAGGAGCCGCGCGGCGGGACCGACCGCGGCTCCTCGCCCCAGCACACCCACAACCAGGGACCGGCGACGCCCGGCGACAGCGGCGAGCGCGCCGGTCGCCTCGGCACATCGGCCCCCAGGACCGACGGCGCCAAGGCCCCGTCGGCGTCCAAGAGTCCCAAGGGGGCGACGGACACCGGTTCGCGAATAGCGCTCCGGAACTGGCGCATCAGCACGCGCCTGGTCTCGCTGCTCACCCTGCCGGTCGTCGCGGCGACCACGCTGGGAGGACTCCGTATCCAGGAGTCCATGGACGACATGAAGCAGCTGGACCACATGCAGCTGCTCACGGAGATGACCCGCGCGGCCACCGACCTGGCGCAGGCGCTGCAGTCCGAGCGCGACCTGTCCGCCGGTCCGCTGGCCAACGGCACCCCCATCACCGACTTCAAGGTCTCCGGTCCGCGCACCCAGACCGACCGCGTCAGGAAGGCCTTCCTCGACGCCACCCGCGACATCCCCAACACGGATGACGACGAGGCGCTGGAGAGCATCCGCGCCAACGCCAACCAGATCGCCGTCCAGGTCCAGGGCCTGGGCGAGATCCGTGACACGGCCTATGACCAGGACGTCCCGAACTCCATGACCGTGGAGGGCTACAGCCGGCTCATCGAGTCGCTGCTGAGCCTGTCCCAGGACATGGCGCAGGCGACCAGCAACCCCGACATGATCAAGCGCACGCGCGCTCTGGCGGCGTTCTCGTCCGCCAAGGAGTACGCGTCCATCCAGCGCGCGATCATCGCCGCGGCCCTGCCCGGCGGTGACGACGCCAAGGCGCCGGGTCTCACCGAGAACGACCGCCTGTACGGCAAGGCAGCCGTGGAGAACGGCGACACCGAGCTCAAGTCGTTCGAGGCGATCTACGAGTCCACCGGCGGCAACGCCGAGGAGCTGACCGCCCCGCTCGGCAACGGCAACCCGACGATCGCCGCGGCCGAGCTGTACTCCAAGCGCGTGCTGGACACCAAGGGCGCCATCACCCGGCTGCCCAAGCGTTCCCACCTGGACTGGACCGACGAGTACTCGGTCCGCATCAACGCGATGAAGACCATCGAGGCCACGCTGCTCGGCCAGATGGAGAGCAAGGCCCGTGAGCTGCGCGAGGAGTCGCAGCGCGAGGCGATCATCAACGGTGCGCTGATCCTCGTCGTCCTCGGCGTCTCGCTCGTCGGTGCCTTCGTCGTGGCGCGGTCCATGATCCGCTCGCTGCGCCGTCTGCAGGACACCGCGACGAAGGTCGCCCAGGACCGGCTGCCGGAGCTCGTCAAGCAGCTGTCCGAGGCCGACCCGCAGGACGTCGACACCTCCGTCGAGTCCGTCGGTGTGCACTCGCGCGACGAGATCGGCCAGGTGGCCGCGGCCTTCGACGACGTGCACCGCGAGGCCGTCCGCCTCGCCGCCGAGCAGGCCCTCCTGCGGGGCAACGTCAACGCGATGTTCACCAACCTCTCGCGCCGTTCCCAGGGTCTTATCCAGCGCCAGCTCTCGCTCATCTCCGAGCTGGAGTCCCGCGAGGCCGACCCGGACCAGTTGTCCTCGCTGTTCAAGCTGGACCACCTCGCGACCCGTATGCGCCGGAACGGTGAGAACCTCCTCGTCCTCGCGGGCGAGGAGCCGGGCCGCCGGTGGACGCGTCCCGTGCCGCTCGTCGACGTCCTGCGTGCCGCCGCGTCCGAGGTGGAGCAGTACGAGCGCATCGAGCTGGCCGCCGTGCCCGCGACCGAGGTCGCCGGCCGCGTGGTCAACGACCTCGTGCACCTGCTCGCCGAGCTGCTCGAGAACGCGACGTCGTTCTCCTCGCCGCAGACCAAGGTCCGCGTGACCGGTCACGCCCTGCCCGACGGCCGCGTGCTCGTCGAGATCCACGACACCGGCATCGGCCTCTCCCCCGAGGACCTCGCCGCGATCAACGAGCGGCTCGCGTCGCCGCCCACCGTGGACGTCTCGGTCTCGCGCCGCATGGGTCTGTTCGTGGTCGGCCGCCTGTCCCTGCGACACGGCATCCGCATCCAGCTGCGCCCGTCCGACTCCGGCGGCACCACCGCGCTCGTCATGCTCCCGGTCGATGTCGCCCACGGCGGCAAGAAGGTTCCCGGCAAGCCGGGCCCGGGTGGACAGGCCGGCAGTGCACAGGTTCCCGGCGGCGGCTCTCCGGCCGGTCTCGCGGGCCGTCCCGCGGCCCCGGCCGGCGGCAGCCGCCCCGGTCAGGGCGGCGGCCCCGCCGGTGGTGCTCCCTCCGGTATGGGCGCTTCCGGTGGCCGACTCGGCGCCGTTGCCCCGCGCGGCCAGGTCGCTCCCGCCTCCGCGCCGCGTGCCGCGCTCCCCGCGCGCGACGGCGCTCCGCGTCCGGACCGGAACCAGGGCCAGGGCAGCCCGAACGGCTCGCCGCAGGGCGGCGCGTTCGGTGCCGGGCGCGGCGGCCAGGGTGCTCCGGCCCCTTCCCGCAACGAGGCCCCGCAGAGCGGCTACCGCCAGGGTGCTCCTGGTTCCGGCGACCGTGGCCGGCAGCTGCCGCCCACCGGTGGACCGCGTGCCGAGCTGCCCGGTGGGCCCTCCGCCCGGCGCGAGGAGCCCCGCGGCCAGCAGCGGCCCGGGACCACCAGCTGGGGCAACGAGCAGTCGCCCGCGCAGCGTCCGTCCGCCGATGCGCCGCGCGGTCACGACGACCACAGCGCCTCGCGGGGCGCCGGTGCCACTGCCGAGTTCGCCCGGCCCGACTTCAACAACGCTCCTGGCGGCGGCTCGACGACGGGCCAGTTCGTACGCCCCGATGTGTACGGCGGCTCCTCGAACCCGTCCTCGACGGGCCAGTTCGCCAGGCCGAACCAGAACGGCTCCCAGCCGTCGAGCCAGGACCCGGCCGCCACGGCGCAGTTCGCCAGGCCGGACTACCAGGCACCGCAGCAGCCGGCTCCGCGCCGCAGGGACGAGTCGGGCTTCGCCCCGCCGCGGCCCGCCGCCGGTCTGCCCGCTCCACAGCAGCCGGAGGCACTGCCTCCGGCGTCCGGCCCGGGGGACGGCCGTACGCCGCTGTACGACACGCTGGAGACGAACTGGTTCCACGGTGCGCAGGGCGGCGCCCCCGCCGAGCAGCAGCAGCCGGAGCGCTCCGCTCCGCCGATGCCGCAGCGCACCCCGGCGCCGAACCCGGCCACCCCGGGCAACGCGCCTCAGGCGAACGGCGCCTCGTGGCGCACGTCGCCCAACGATGAGCTGGTGCGCCAGGCGGAGCGGGTGCGCAAGCCCGCGGCCGGTGGCATCACCACCTCGGGTCTGCCCCGCCGGGTCCCGCGAGCCAACCTCGTGCCGGGCACCGCGCAGGAACAGAACCACCAGTCCGGTCCGCAGGTTTCGCGCGCGCCCGACGACGTGCGCGGTCGACTGACCAACCTGCGCCGGGGCATTCAGCAGGGCCGGCAGCAGAACAGCACGACCGGCAGCTTCAACCTCGGCCCCACTCACCAGCAGGAGCGATAGTTGAGCCCGATGAGCCAGGCGGCGCAGAATCTGAACTGGTTGATCACCAACTTCGTGGACAACACCCCTGGGGTGTCGCACACGGTGGTGGTCTCCGCCGACGGTCTTCTGCTGGCAATGTCCGAAGGTTTTCCCCGCGACCGCGCCGATCAGCTGGCGGCCGTGGCATCCGGGCTGACCTCGCTCACCGCGGGGGCGTCCCGGATCTTCGAGGGCGGTCCGGTGAGCCAGACCGTCGTCGAGATGGAACGGGGCTTTCTGTTTCTCATGTCCGTTTCCGACGGGTCATCACTGGCCGTGCTCGCACACCCCGAGTGCGACATCGGTCTGGTGGGCTACGAGATGGCCCTCCTGGTCGACCGCGCCGGCAGCGTCCTCACGCCGGACCTCCGCGCCGAGCTCCAGGGAAGTCTTCTGCACTGACCCGGTGACCCCACTCGCCGGGTCGGTCGCGCCACCGCACCGACAACCGAATGGCCGCCACAAGGCCCCCCACCGGCCCCATCAGACGGCACAGCCGACCACTTGCTGTCACGCCCGGAGGATTCATGACCCCGCCACCCGCCTCTCACGATCCGTACGGCACGTCTGTGGACGCGTACGGGGACGAGGGCGACCAGCCGCTGGTCCGTCCGTATGCGATGACCGGCGGCCGGACCCGGCCGCGTTACCAGCTCGCGATAGAAGCGCTGGTCAGCACCACGGCTGACCCGTCGTTGCTCGCCACGCTGCTGCCCGAGCACCAGCGGATCTGCCACCTGTGCCGGGAGGTCAAGTCGGTCGCCGAGATCTCGGCGCTGCTGTCGATGCCGCTCGGTGTCGCGCGAATCCTCGTCGCCGACCTGGCGGAGGCCGGCATGGTGGCCATTCACCAGCCGGGCAACGGAGAGGCCGGCGGTACGCCGGATGTGACACTGCTCGAAAGGGTGCTCAGTGGACTTCGCAAGCTCTAGCGGCGGTGCGGCCCGATCGACCACCTCCGCGAAGATCGTGGTGGCGGGCGGCTTCGGCGTGGGCAAGACCACGTTCGTCGGCGCCGTCTCGGAGATCAACCCGCTGCGTACCGAAGCCGTCA
>NZ_JBWKCY010000032.1:0-80279 GCF_056436245.1 Streptomyces sp. NPDC043812 | reverse complement strand
CGCCTCACCGGCGAGACCACCATCTCGTGGCGCGATCCGACATCACAGAACCAAATCCGCATCACAGGATAAAACAACGGGAGAAAACGACCTCTTAGGCGGCGACGGTGGCCGGGGTCTTCTCCGGTTCGGCCGCCTCCTCGTGCGCGAGGGCGGCGAGGTAGCGCTCCCCATCCAGGGCGGCCTCGCAGCCGGATCCGGCGGCCGTGATGGCCTGCCGGTAGGTGTGGTCGACGACGTCACCGGCACCGAATACGCCCGGGATGTTCGTCCGGGTGGAGTGGGCTTCGACCTTCAGATATCCCTCGTCGTCCAGGTCGAGCTGGCCCTGGGAGATCTCGGTGCGCGGGTCGTGGCCGATCGCGATGAACAGGCCGGTGGCGTCGAGGGCGCAGGTCTTGCCCGTGAATGTGTCCCGCAGGACGAGGCCGGCGAGCACGCCGTTCTCCTCCTTGATCTCCGCGATTTCGCTGTCGAAGGCGAACGAGATCTTGTCGTCGGCGAAGGCCCGGTTCTGCATGACCTGCGAGGCCCGCAGTGTGGAACGGCGGTGCACGACCGTGACCGACTTGGCGAACCGGGTGAGGAAGGTGGCCTCCTCCATGGCCGTGTCGCCGCCGCCGACCACGACGATGTCGCGGTCGCGGAAGAAGAACCCGTCGCAGGTCGCGCACCAGGACACGCCCCGCCCGGACAGCTCCTCCTCGTTCGGCAGGCCGAGCTTGCGGTAGCCGGAGCCGGTGCCCACGATCACCGCCCTGGCACGGTGGACCGTGCCCGCAGAGTCGGCCTTCACTGCACCGGTCAGATTCACGGAGACGACGTCGTCCTCGAGGATCTCGGCGCCGAACCGCTCGGCCTGCGCCCGTATGTTCTCCATGAGAACCGCTTGCCGACGAGCTCGGCGACAAGGTCCGCTACGGCGCCCGCGCCACCGGCGTCTCCCGCCTCGGCCGCGACCGCATCGTCGACGCGGACCGTGAGGAGCAGCCCTTCGTCGTCCATGTCGAGTACGCCGACGGCCGCGAGGAGCGAATCACAGCCCGCGCCGTCATCGACGCCTCCGGCACCTGGACCACCCCCGCCCCGCTCGGCGGCGACGGCCTGCCCGCAAGCGAATCACAGCCCGCGCCGTCATCGACGCCTCCGGCACCTGGACCACCCCCGCCCCGCTCGGCGGCGACGGCCTGCCCGCAGTCGGCGAACGCACCGCGGCCGACCAGATCTCCTACCGGGTCCCCGACCTCAAGGACCCGGCAATCCTCGCCCGTTACACCGGCAAGCGCACCGCCGTCATCGGCTCCGGCGCCTCCGCCTTCACCGCTCTTGCGTACCTCGCCGACCTGGCGAAGTCCGAGGACAGCACAGGTACGCATGGGGTGTGGATCCTGCGCCGCGGCATTTCCTCCTCGACCTTCGGCGGCGGTGAAGCCGACCAGCTCTCTGCCCGCGGCGCGCTGGGCCTGGCGGCCAAGACGGCTGTGGACAACGGGTACGCCGACGCGGTGACCGGCTTCCGTACGGACGCGATCGAGCGCGACGGGGAGCAGCTCGTCCTCGTGGCAGAGGACGGCCGCCGCCTCGACCCGGTCGACGAGGTCATCGTGCTCACCGGCTTCCGCCCCGACCTCACGTTCCTGGACGAGCTGCGCCTCGGCCTCGACGAACGTCTCCATGCACCGGTCGCGCTGGCCCCGCTGATCGACCCCAACCAGCACTCCTGCGGCACCGTCTATTCCGCACGGAGTGAACGAGGTCTCCCACCCGGAGAAGGACACCGTCGCGGTCCGCATGCCGTCATGACGGCCGGCTCCGTCCTCGCGGTTCTCGCCGTGCTCGCCCTCGCGGTTGCCCCGAACCTGCCTGTCTTCTTTGTGGCTTGGGTGGCAGCAGGGATCGCCATGGCCGCCGCCTTCTACCAGCCGGCGTTCGCGGCCGTCACCCGTTGGTGGGGCCCGGACCGCGTTCGCGCCCTCACGGTCATCACTCTCGCCGGCGGGCTGGCCGGCTTCACACTTCGCGCCCCGGCCACAGGTCGCAGTCCAGCGCCTTTTCGAGGTTGGCGATCGTCAGAAGGTCGGGCCACGCCTCCCCGGCGAGCGCCTTGGCGATCGTGTATCGC
The DNA here is from genome assembly GCF_056436245.1 of Streptomyces sp. NPDC043812. Classification (NCBI taxonomy): domain Bacteria; kingdom Bacillati; phylum Actinomycetota; class Actinomycetes; order Kitasatosporales; family Streptomycetaceae; genus Streptomyces; species Streptomyces sp. NPDC043812. Next base: position 78,157 of record NZ_JBWKCY010000032.1, on the reverse strand, counting down.
GCGACGCCACTACTGCGCGACAGATGCGCGACCGAATCCAAGTACCTGTTCGGCTACGACGCAGCCCTCGCCGTGACCCGCGATGCCCGCCATGACCAGGTTCTCCTGGACGACAACACGCCCGACCCGGAAGTGCTGCCTGCCCTCGTCGTCGGTGTCTCCCTCGACAAGCCCGGACACCGGCCCGCCTCCAACGGGCTCAAGATCCTCAGCCGCGTCCGCGAGCGCGGCTACGACCCCGGCTACATCGCCGGTGACCTCGCGTACAACAACTCCGGCCCCGACGAATGGCAGCTCCCCGTCCGTGCCCTCGGGTACAAGCCGGTCTACGACTACCGCGTCGACCAGCTCGGCAAGCAGGCGGACACCCAGGGCGCGATCCTCGTCGAGGGCACCTGGTACTGCCCTCCATGCCGCAGCCACTGGTCGACGCCACGAAGGACCTCTACGCCGAGCGCATCGATCGCGAGGCCTGGGCCCGGCTGATCGCCGCGCGCAAGCCCTATCGCCTGATGCCCAAGGAGAACGAGGACGCGGAAGGGCACCAGCGCGTGATGTGCCCAGCGGAGGCGGGCAAGGTTCAGTGCCCGATCAAGTCACGCAGCATGGGCCGGGGCATCCACCTTCCGCTCGTGGACCCGGAGCCCAGCCCGGCCGGCCCGCTCAAGGTCTGCCGCCAGCGCAGCATCACCCTCGCCCCTGCCGAAGGCGGCAAGCACTGGCAGGCCCTCGAGTACGGCGACGAAGAATGGCAGAAGGTCTACTTCCGGCTGCGGAACAGCGTCGAGGGCTACAACGGCTACGCGAAGAATCCGCTGGCCGAAGCCATCGAGGCCGCTGGGTCCCGCCGCATCCGCGGCATCGCCGCCCAGACCATCCTCCTGGTCTTCCAGCTCGCCCATGCCAACCGCCGGAAGATCAAGAACTGGGTCGAGACCCTTGCCCTGGGGGGCAGCGACCACGCCGACGCACGCACCATCGCCGCCGAACCAAGCCACTGAGCAGCTGGACCCCCACCGGATACCTGGCGTCGTCAACCTAGATCCCCAGGACGCCAGCCGCACCAACTGAAGATCTTGAAGAGTCGAGGCCCGCTCCGTGACCGTTGCCACGGGGCGGGCCCTGCTGCGCGCCGACGGCTCCGGGCGACGGAGCCCCGACGCCGCTGGGTGGCCGTCGAGGCTGTGGATCAACGAGAAACGGGCCCTCACCAGGACTTTCGTCTCTGGCGAGAACCCGTTTCGTCGGTTTCTCTCTGTGCGCGAGGGGGGAGTTGAACCCCCACGCCCTTGCGGGCACTGGAACCTGAATCCAGCGCGTCTGCCTATTCCGCCACCCGCGCATTGGGTGTTGTCGTCGGGCTTCTCACCTGCTTGGTGCGGCCCCCTGGCGACATGCAGAAGATTAGCACGCTGCACAGGGTGGATTCACATCCGATTGTTTCGGGACCCTGTGGAGCGAACAGGGAACGAGGCGGGCGATCAGGGAACGCCGGGCGGCCTCCCCCCACTCCTCCTGTATGCACCCCGGGTGCGGGACACTGTGGGAAGGCCGCCTCTACGATCCGTGTGAGAGGTGACACTCATCGACGGGGCAGACAAGGGGAACCAGCCGATTTCCCGACGCGTGGATACGATCAGTAAGCAGTACCAGGACGGCAACGACGGAGGAGGTGCCTCATGGGAGTCCTGAAGAAGTTCGAGCAGCGACTCGAAGGTCTGGTCAACGGCACCTTCGCCAAGGTGTTCAAGTCCGAGGTCCAGCCCGTCGAGATCGCGGGCGCCCTCCAGCGCGAGTGCGACAACAACGCGACGATCTGGAACCGCGAGCGGACAGTCGTCCCCAACGATTTCATCGTCGAGCTCAGCGCGCCCGACTTCGAGCGCCTCAGCCCGTACTCGGGCCAGCTCGGCGACGAGCTGTCGGGCCTGGTTCGCGACTACGCGAAGCAGCAGCGCTACACCTTCATGGGGCCGATCAAGGTCCACCTGGAGAAGGCCGACGACCTCGACACCGGTCTGTACCGGGTGCGCAGCCGCACCCTGGCGTCGAGTACGTCACAGTCGGCCGGCGGCCCCGCAGCCGCGCAGGGTGGTGCTCCTCCCCGCGGCGGGTACGGCTACCCTCCGGCAGGCGCACCGCCGATGCCGGCCGCGCCGCCTCCCGGCATGCCCGGCACCGGACGCCCCGGCCCCGCAGCGGGCCCACGGGCAGCGATGCCCGGCGCCATGCCGAACACTCAAGTACGACGTTGGATCGAGATCAACGGCACACGCCATCAGATCTCCCGCCCGACGCTGGTGCTGGGTCGCAGCACCGACGCCGATGTGCGGATCGACGACCCCGGCGTCTCGCGCCGGCACTGTGAGATCCGGACCGGAACGCCCTCGACGATCCAGGATCTCGGGTCTACCAACGGCATCGTGGTAGACGGGCAGCACACCACCCGCGCTACGCTCCGCGACGGCTCGCGGATCGTCGTGGGCAGCACCACCATCGTTTACCGGCAAGCCGAAGGGTGAAGCGGGGGCAATGTCAGAGCTGACCCTGACGGTCATGCGGCTAGGTTTCCTGGCTGTTCTGTGGCTGTTCGTGATCGTGGCCGTCCAGGTCATTCGAAGCGATCTGTTCGGTACGCGCGTCACGCAGCGCGGCTCACGCCGCAACGCGGACACGCGTACGCAGCAGCCTCGCCAGGCTGCGGCGCCGCCGCAGCAGCGCCAGCAGGCGGCCAGCGGCCGCCAGCGCCGGGGTGCGCCCACGAAACTGGTCGTGTCCGAAGGCACCCTCACGGGTACGACGGTGGCCCTCCAGGGCCAGACCATCACCCTGGGACGGGCCCACGACTCGACAATCGTGCTGGACGACGACTACGCCTCCAGCAGGCATGCCAGGATCTACCCCGACCGTGACGGCCAATGGATCGTCGAGGATCTCGGGTCCACCAACGGCACTTATCTCGACCGGACCCGACTCACCACCCCGACACCGATTCCGCTGGGCGCGCCGATCCGCATCGGCAAGACCGTCATCGAGCTGCGGAAGTAGTACGACAATGAGCGAGCGGAGCGAGCGAGCCGCAGCGGTCCCCATGGGCGACCGGCACGGGCTCCCGACCGGAGGGTGGGCAGTGTGGCTCGAGACCGGCTGTACCCCGAGCCGACGGGCGAGGTGCGCATGAGTCTGTCTCTGCGTTTCGCCGCCGGATCGCACAAGGGCATGATCCGCGAGGGCAACGAGGATTCCGGTTACGCCGGCCCCCGTCTGCTCGCCATCGCCGACGGCATGGGCGGCCAGGCCGCGGGCGAGGTCGCCTCCTCGGAGGTCATCTCGACGCTGGTCACGCTCGACGACGACGTGCCCGGCTCGGACATCCTCACCTCGCTCGGCACCGCGGTGCAGCGGGCCAACGACCAGCTGCGCATGATGGTCGAGGAGGACCCCCAGCTCGAGGGCATGGGCACCACGCTCACCGCCCTGCTGTGGACCGGTCAGCGCCTCGGTCTGGTGCACGTCGGCGACTCCCGCGCGTATCTCCTGCGCGACGGGGTGCTGACCCAGATCACGCAGGACCACACCTGGGTGCAGCGGCTCGTCGACGAGGGCCGCATCACCGAGGAGGAGGCCACCACCCACCCGCAGCGCTCTCTGCTGATGCGCGCGCTGGGCAGCGGTGACCATGTCGAGCCCGACCTCTCCATCCGGGAGGTCCGTGCCGGCGACCGTTATCTGATCTGCTCCGACGGCCTGTCCGGTGTCGTCTCCCACCAGACGATGGAGGAGACGCTCGCCAGCTACCAGGGCCCGCAGGAGACCATTCAGGACCTGATCCAGCTCGCGCTGCGCGGCGGCGGTCCCGACAACATCACGTGCATCGTCGCGGACGTGCTGGACACCGACTCCAACGACACCCTGGCCGGCCAGATCAGTGACACCCCGGTCGTCGTCGGTGCGGTCGCCGAGAACCAGCACCAGCTGAACGACGGCGGCGCCATGCAGACCCCTGCGGGCCGCGCGGCCGGCCTCGGCCGCCCCTCGGCGCCGCCGGCTCCCGGTGGCAGCTTCGGCCCGCCGGGATCCGGCGACAGCTACGGCTCGGGCGGTATGCCGCCCGAGGGCGGCTTCGGGGCGTACACGGACGACGACTTCGTCAAGCAGCGCGGCGGCCGCAAGTGGCTGAAGAGATCGTTCTTCATCGCCCTCGCGCTCGCGGTCGTCGGCGGCGGGCTGTACGGCGGCTACCGCTGGACGCAGACCCAGTACTTCGTCGGCTCCAACGAAGAGCACATCGCGCTCTACCGGGGCATCAGCCAGGACCTCGCGTGGGTCTCGCTCTCGGAGGTGGAGAAGGATCACCCCGAGATCGAACTCAAGTACCTACCGCCCTACCAGCGGAAGCAGGTGGAGGCGACGATCACCGAGGACAGCCTCGGCAAGGCCCAGGCCAAGATCGACGAACTCGCGCGCCAGGCGAGCGCCTGCAAGAAGGACGAGCAGCGCCGTGAGGCGGCCGACCGCGCCAGCACCCCGCCGCCCGGCGAGGGCGAGGCGGGGGGTACCGCCGGGACGCCCACCACGCAGGGCACCAAGACCAAGCCGAACGCAGCCACTCCCTCTCCGGGTCCCACCCTCTCGGAGGAGGAGCAGAAGCTGGCCTCTAACTGCGGCAAGCAGTAAAAGGCCGTAGGGGGCCTTCTCCACCATGAGCGTTGTCACCAACACGACCACGATCGGCGCGATCGACGCACCGAGCCGGCGGAACACCGAGCTGATGCTGCTCGGGTTCGCCGTCATCATTCCGGTGTTCGCGTACATCAACGTGGGCCTCGCCATGGACGGCGAAGTGCCTGCGGGAGTTCTCGGATACGCACTTGGCATCGGCCTGCTCGCGGGCGTGGCACACCTCGTCGTGCGCAAGTTCGCCAAGTACGCAGACCCGCTGCTGCTGCCGCTGGCGGCGCTGCTGAACGGGCTCGGGCTGGTGATGATCTGGCGCCTGGACCAGTCGCCGCGGCTGATCCAGCGCATCGAGTCGAGATTCGGTGCGGGCACCTTCAGCCCCGACGCCCCCAAGCAGCTGATGTACTCCGCGATCGGCATCGCGCTGTTCGTCGCCGTGCTGATGCTGCTCAAGGACCACCGCATCCTGCAGCGCTACACCTACATCTCGATGGCGGTGGCGCTGGTCCTGCTGATCCTTCCGGTGTTCTTCCCCGCGGTGAACGGCGCGAAGATCTGGATCAGCCTCGGCCCGTTCTCCATCCAGCCCGGCGAGTTCGCGAAGATCATCATCGCGATCTTCTTCTCCGGCTATCTCATGGTGAAACGAGACGCCCTCGCACTCGCCAGTCGCCGCTTCATGGGGCTGTACCTGCCGCGCGGCCGTGACCTCGGTCCCATCCTCGTGGTCTGGGCAATGTCGATCCTGATCCTCGTCTTCGAGACCGACCTCGGCACCTCGCTGCTGTTCTTCGGCCTCTTCGTGATCATGCTGTACGTCGCCACCGAGCGCACCAGCTGGATCGTCTTCGGTCTGCTGATGTCCGCCGTCGGCGCGGTCGGCGTCGCCTCCTTCGAGCCGCACGTCCAGCAGCGGGTGGAGTTCTGGCTCAACCCCTTCGCCCAGACCACCTGGGAGCAGAGCGACCAGATCGGCCAGGCACTGATGTCCTTCGGCGCCGGCGGCACGCTCGGTACCGGCCTCGGACAGGGCGACTCCGACCTGATCGGCTTCGCCGCCAACTCCGACTTCATCCTCTCCACCTTCGGCGAGGAGTTCGGGCTCGCAGGCATGATGGCCTTCCTGCTGATCTACGGACTGATCGTGGAGCGCGGCGTGCGCACCGCCCTCGCCGCCCGCGACCCCTTCGGCAAGCTGCTCGCCATCGGCCTTTCCGGCGCCTTCGCGATCCAGGTCTTCGTCGTCGCCGGCGGTGTCATGGGTCTCATCCCGCTGACCGGTATGACGATGCCGTTCGTCGCGTACGGCGGCTCGTCCGTGCTCGCCAACTGGGCACTGATCGCCATCCTGATCCGGATCAGCGACACCGCGCGCCGTCCCGCGCCCGCGCCTGCCCCGTCCCCCGACGCCGAGATGACCCAGGTGGTCCGACCGTGAACAAGCCCCTGCGCCGGATCGCGATCTTCTGCGGACTGCTCGTCCTCGCCCTGCTGGTCCGCACCAACTGGCTCCAGTACCTCGAGGCCGACGATCTGAACGAGAACTCGAAGAACCGTCGTATCCAGATCGAGCGCTATGCCTACGAGCGCGGCAACATCATCGTCGACGGCAAGCCCATCACCGGCTCCGTCGAGACGAACGACACCGACTTCAAGTTCAAGCGGACCTACACCGACGGACCCATGTGGGCTCCCGTGACGGGCTACGCCTCCCAGGCCTACGACGCCAACCAGATCGAGAAGCTCGAGGACGGCATCCTCACCGGCAACTCCGATCAGCTCTTCTTCGACCGCACGATGGCGATGTTCACCGGCGACAAGAAGACCGGCGGCAATGTCGTCACCACTCTCAACGGCAAGGCCCAGAAGGCCGCTTACGAGGGTCTCGGCAACAAGAAGGGCGCCGTCGCCGCGATCGAGCCCAAGACCGGCAAGATCCTCGCGCTTGCCTCGACTCCCTCGTACGACCCCTCCTCGTTCGCCGGCTACTCCGGCAAGGACGAGAAGGCGTGGCTCTCGCTGGAGAAGGACAAGGACAAGCCGAAGCTCAACCGCGCGCTGCGCGAGACCTACCCGCCGGGCTCCACGTTCAAGGTCGTCACCGCGGCCGCCGCCCTGGAGCACGGCGCGGTCGACGACATCAACGCCGCGACGGACACCCCCGAGCCGTACATCCTGCCCAACACCACCACCAAGATGGTGAACCACGCCAACGGCTGCGAGAACGCCAGCCTGAACCAGGCGTTGGAGGTGTCCTGCAACTCCGTCTTCGCGAAGCTCGGTGACACGGTCACCCGCGACAAGATGGTGGAGACCGCGGAGAAGTTCGGCTTCAACAACGCCGAGGTCGACACCCCGGTGCGCGCCGCCGCCTCCGTCTACGACACGCAGATGGACCGGCCCGGCAACGCACTGTCGTCCATCGGCCAGTTCAACACGGCGACCACCCCCCTCCAGATGGCGATGGTCACCGCCGCGATCGCCAACGACGGCCGGCTGATGAAGCCGTACATGATCGACCAGCTGGTCTCCCCGAACCTGGACGTCATCCAGCAGAACGACCCGGAGGAGATGAGCCGGCCGCTCTCGGCGGAGAACGCCCAGCTGCTCCAGCAGATGATGGAGAACGTCGTCGAGGGCCCTCAGGGAACCGGCTCCAACGCGGCAATCGACGGGGTGACGGTCGGCGGCAAGACCGGTACCGCCCAGCACGGCGAGAACAACAGCAAGAACCCGTACGCGTGGTTCATCTCGTACGCCAAGGACGACAACGGGTCGCCCGTCGCCGTCGCCGTGGTGGTGGAGGACAGCGAGGCCCGCCGCGACGACATCTCCGGCGGCGGTCTCGCGGCGCCCATCGCCAAGTCCGTGATGCAGGCGGTGCTCGACGGGAAGTGACGAGGATCACTCCCGACCCGCATACCTGCACATTGCGATACCGGTCGGGTATCAGCTGAGGCTCCCGGGCGGATCAAGCACCACCTGCCCGGTAGCGTATGCGCGAACAGCACACCGCCGGACCACACACGGGTGCGGTCGGGACTGACGGAGAGGGCTGGAAGGTTATGGAAGAGCCGCGTCGCCTCGGCGGCCGGTATGAACTGGGCTCGGTGCTCGGCCGTGGTGGCATGGCCGAGGTCTACCTCGCCCACGACACCCGGCTCGGCCGCACCGTCGCCGTGAAGACGCTGCGGGCCGACCTCGCCCGCGACCCGTCCTTCCAGGCCCGGTTCCGCCGTGAGGCCCAGTCGGCCGCCTCGCTCAACCACCCGGCGATCGTCGCTGTCTACGACACCGGCGAGGACATGGTGTACGACAGCCCCTCCGGTGGCGGCGCGGGCGTCTCGATCCCGTACATCGTCATGGAGTACGTCGACGGTTCGACGCTGCGTGAGCTCCTGCACTCGGGCCGCAAGCTGCTGCCCGAGCGCACGCTGGAGATGACGATCGGCATCCTCCAGGCGCTGGAGTACTCCCACCGCAACGGCATCGTCCACCGCGACATCAAGCCGGCGAACGTCATGCTGACGCGCACCGGCCAGGTCAAGGTCATGGACTTCGGCATCGCCCGCGCCATGGGCGACTCGGGCATGACGATGACGCAGACCGCGGCCGTGATCGGCACCGCCCAGTACCTCTCCCCGGAGCAGGCGAAGGGTGAGCAGGTCGACGCCCGTTCCGACCTGTACTCCACCGGCTGCCTGCTGTACGAGCTGCTGACCGTGCGCCCGCCGTTCGTGGGCGACTCGCCGGTGGCCGTGGCCTACCAGCACGTGAGGGAAGAGCCGCAGCCGCCCAGCAACTTCGACCCCGAGATCACGCCCGAGATGGACGCGATCGTGTTGAAGGCCCTGGTCAAGGACCCGGACTACCGCTATCAGTCCGCCGACGAGATGCGTGCCGACATCGAGGCCTGCCTCGACGGCCAGCCCGTCGCGGCGACGGCGGCCATGGGCGCGGTCGGCTACGGCGGTTACGGCGCGGACGACCAGCCCACCACGGCGCTGCGCCAGGCCGATCCGGGCGGTCAGACGTCGATGCTCCCGCCGGTGAACCCCGACGACGGCGGTTTCGGTGGTTACGACGACCGCCCGGACCGCCGCCGCCAGAAGAAGTCGAACACGTCGACGATCCTGCTGGTGGTCGCGGGCATCCTGGTGCTTGTCGGCGCCGTGCTCATCGGCAGATCGATCTTCGTCAACGACGGCGGCGGCAGCAAGGTGCCCGTTCCGCAGCTGGTGGGCCAGACCCTCCAGGAGGCCCAGCGGGCCGCGCAGAACGCCAAGCTGCAGATCGCCGAGGGCACGCCTGCGCGCTGCGATCAGCCGAAGGGCAGCATCTGCAGCCAGAATCCCCAGAGCGGTCAGAAGGTCGCCGAGGGCGAGACGATCACTGTCGTCGTCTCGGAGGGCGCGCCCAAGGTCAAGGTCCCCGACGTGGTCGACCAGGACGTGGACCGGGCGAGGGAGACCCTCGAGGACGAGAAGTTCGACGTCGAGGTCAAGGAGGTCGAGTCCTCGGACGAGGACCCCGGCACCGTCCTCGAACAGGACCCCGCGGGCCGCTCCATGGCCGAGACCGGCAGCACGGTCACACTGACCGTGGCCAAGCAGGCCAAGCAGGACCTCCCGAGCGTGACCGGCAAGCTGTTCGACGAGGCCAAGAACCAGCTGGAGCTCCTCGAGTTCGAGGTGGAACGGGTCGACGTCGACAGCGACCAGCCGGTGAACACGGTCCTCTCGCAGGACCCGCAGCCCGGGAAGGTGGCCAAGGGCACGAAGGTCACCCTGCAGGTCTCCAAGGGCCCGGCGACCACCCAGGTCCCCGTACCCGCGGAGATCATCGGCAAGAGGGTTTCCGAGGCCCGCCAGATCCTGCAGCAGGCCGGGTTCACCAACATCCAGATCGCCCCGGGCAAGCCACAGGACGAGAACGCCATCGTCCTCGGCTCCAACCCCACTCCGGGCACTCCGGTCGACCCGGCGACGACGCCGATCGTCCTCGACACCTTCGGTGGCGGCGGCAACGGCGGGAACAACAACGGCGGCATCTTCGGAGGAGCCGACAGCGACTGACGTTCCTCATGGATCAGGGGAAAGCCCCCGCACCCCTTCCGGGGTGCGGGGGCTTTCCCCTGCGGTGAGTCCCTGCTGCTGAGAATCCCCTGCGCGGGGCGGGAGCCGCTCCGGCTACCGCAGCTCCGCGGGGGGCGTGCGCTGCGTGTCGACCTTCTCCGTGCGCTCCAGTTCGCCCCAGACGACGTACCGGTAGTCCGAGGTGTAGACCGGCGTGCACGTCGTCAGCGTGATGTAGCGGCCCGGCTTCTTCCTCCCCGACTCCTTCGGGACCGGCTGCAGCACGTCCACGTTGTACTTGGAGGTCTCGGGAAGCGTCTTGTAGACCTTGTAGACGTACCAGGTGTCCTTGGTCTCGAAGACGATCGCGTCGCCGTCCTTGAGCTTGTGGATGTTGTGGAACTTCGCACCGTGCCCGTCGCGGTGCGCGGCGAGGGTGAAGTTGCCCTTGTCGTCCCAGGGGAGCGCCGACTTGATCGGGTCGATGTAGTAACCGGCGATGCCGTCGTTGAGGGCCTTGGTGTTCGTGCCCTTCTTCACCAGCACGTCGCCCTCGCTCATGGCGGGCACGTGCAGGAAGCCGATGCCGTCCTTGGTGTCCAGCTTCCCGGGGCCGCTGCTGGCCCAGCCGTCGCGCATCCGGTCGCCCTGTTCCGAGGCTTCGCGGTCGGCGAGGACGTTCGTCCACCACAGCGAGTAGACGACAAAGAGCCCCAGCACCACGCCCGCGGTGATCAGCAGCTCCCCGAAGACACTGATGGCGCCGGCGATCCGGCCTCGTGCACGTGACACTGCACCTGTTCCCTGTCTTGACGTGTCTCAGCCGACGAGTGCGTCGGGTTTGCCCTTGCTGCGTGGCCGTTCCTCGACCATCTTGCCCCACACGATCATTCGATAGGTACTCGTGAATTCTGGCGTGCAGGTCGTCAACGTGATGTACCGGCCGGGTCCGGTGAACCCGGAACCCGGCGGGACGGCGCCGATCACGCTCACATTCGACGGCGAGGTCTGCGGAAGGATGCTCGCCATCTCATACGTGTAGTAGGTGTCCTGCGTCTCGATGACGATCGGATCGCCCCGCTCGAGGCGGTTGATGTAGCGGAACGGTTCGCCGTGGGTGTTGCGGTGGCCGGCGACCGCAAAGTTGCCCTGCCTGTCCTCGGGCATCGCGGTCTTGAGCTTTCCCTCGCCGTAGTGGCCCACCATTCCGCGGTCCAGCACCTCGGTCTTGCTGATGCCCTCGGCGACGGGCACGACCACGTCCAGCTTGGGGATGTACATGATGGCGAAGCCCTGACCGGGCTCGAACGCGTCGGGCTTGCGCCCGTTCGCCCAGTCGTCCTGGATCTTGTTCGCCGCCCGGTCCGCCTGCTGCCCGGCCAGCACGTTCGTCCACCACAGCTGGTAAGTGACGAACAGCAGCATCAACACACCGAAGGTGATGAACAGTTCGCCGATCGCTCGGCTCGCGATGACCGCCGGGCTGTCCTTCGCGGCACGTGCGGCCCGACGGGCCTCGACGCGCGAGAGCGGTTTGGCGGGCTCCGCCGACGTCTCCGAGGTTGCCGGCCCGCGCCTTCGCCCGCGGCCCTTCGCGGCCCTTCGGCGCTCCGCACGGCCGGGCCCCGCGGGAACTTCCGCGGCGCGACGCGTCTCGGAGGTGCGCAGTGCGACCGTCTCGTCGTCGGGCACGAGCACGGTCCCGGACACCCTCGTGCGCTCCGGGTCCGGTTCGCCGGCCTGCGCGGGGACGGGAGCGGGGCCCCGCTCCCGCGCAGGCGGCTCCGGCTCGGCGAACTGCTGCACGGCAGCGTCCTGAGGGGAGGGCTCGGCGGGCGGACCGCCGTACCAGTCCTGGCGGTATCCCTCGCGGTCGTACCAGTCCTCGGGCTCCGGCGCGGCCGTCGGCGCGTAGGGCTGCTCCAGCGCCTCCTCGGCCGCAGGAACGTTCGGCGCCCTGAACCAGGGCGAGGCGTGCTCCCCCGGCGGCAGCGGGTCCGTCAGCGGGTCGTAGGGCTGTTCGTCGCCGTAGCCGTACTGCTGCCCGTACTCCTGCTCGTGCTCGTGCCCGGGGCGCACGGCACTCACGCCAGAGCCTTGCCCACCACCGGTGCGAGTCCTGCCGAACGACCCACCGCACCGATGTCGCCGCACTGCTCGAGCCAGTTGGCAAGCATCAGGTGGCCGTGCTCGGTCAGGACCGACTCGGGGTGGAACTGCACACCCTCGACCGGCAGTTCGCGATGCCGGAGGCCCATGATGATGCCGTCGGCCGTGCGGGCGGTCACTTCCAGCTCGTCGGGCAGGACCGCGGGCTCGGCGGCCAGCGAGTGGTAGCGCGTCGCCGTGAACGGCGAGGGGATCCCGGCGAAAACGCCCTTGCCCCCGTGGGTGACCGGCGACGTCTTGCCGTGCAGCAACTCGGGCGCCCGGTCGACCACGCCGCCGTACGCCACCGCCATCGACTGCATGCCCAGGCAGACACCGAAGACGGGCACGCCCGTCGCGGCGCAGTGGCGCACCATCTCGATGCACACACCGGCCTGTTCGGGCGCGCCGGGGCCGGGGGAGAGCAGTACACCGTCGAAGCCGTCCTGGGCATGCTCCAGGGACACCTCGTCGTTGCGCACCACTTCGCACTCGGCGCCGAGTTGGTAGAGGTACTGGACGAGGTTGAAGACGAAGCTGTCGTAGTTGTCGACGACGAGAATGCGGGCGCTCACTGGGCCGCACCTCCCTCTCCGTCGACCGTCACGTCGTTGAACGGAAGCAGTGGCTCCGCCCACGGGAAGACGTACTGGAACAGCACGTAGACGACCGCAAGGATCAGCACGAGCGAGAAGACCGCCCGCACCCATGCGTTCCCCGGCAGATGCCGCCAGATCCAGCCGTACATGCCGTCCCTTTCCGTTCGGTACGGGACCAGAGTAAGGGGCGGGGAGGACTGGTGGGTCAGCTGTGGAAAGCTCGCGGTCTGCCGTCCGTCACAGGCTGTGTGGCGTCGAGATACGCCCAGGCCACCAGCCGGTGGCTGCTGCCCCATTCCGGCTCGCACGTGGTCAGCGTCAGATAGCGGCCCGGCCCGTCGAACGGGGCGGCTCCCGCGCCGAACGGTCGCGGCACGGGCGCGATGACACCGACGTCGGAGGGAACCGTGCGGTAGGGGGTCTTCGCGATGCGGTACGTGAACCATGTCGTACCGTCCGTCAGCACCACGGGGTCTCCGGCGCGCAGCCGGGGGAAGTCCTTGAACGGGTCCCCGTAGGTGCGCCGGTGGCCCGCGACCGCGAAGTTTCCCCGCCCGCCGAGCGCCGCGGTGCCAGCGTAGTGCCCGAGGCCCTTCTTGAGGATGCCGGTGCCCGTGCCCTCGATGACGGGCCAGTCCCAGCTTCCGCCGAACCGCGGGATGTACATCACGGCGAACGGCTTCCCGGCCTCGTACGTCTTCGGGGCGGGAGCCCCGGGGCGCTCGGGGCCGGGCGTGGCCACCGGTGTCTCGGCCCAGCTGTCCCGCAGCCGGTCGATCTGGCCGTCCGTGGCGGTGTCCGCCTTGATGCCCGTCCAGAACAGTACGTAGGCGACGAACAGCACGATCACGGTGCCTGCGGTGATGCACAGTTCGCTGAAGGTCCTGACGACCAGTCGCACCGTCACGGGCTCCCCCAGGCTCCTCCGACCGGGCCGCGCCCGGCGGGTGGCCGAGTGCTACTCGACGGGCTTCGCGTAGTGGAGATCCACTGTGCCCGAGTAACCGGGAAGAGTCACCTTGTCGGCCTCGTCCACTTTCCAGCCGAGCCCGTATGCCTCCACGTACAGCTGGTAGTTCTGGACAGCGGGCGACTCGGCGAGCGCCTTCTTGAGGGCGGTCTGGTCACCCACCGCAGTGATCTTGTAGGGCGGTGAGTAGACGCGTCCCTGCAGGATCAGCGTGTTTCCCACGCACCGCACGGCGCTGGTGGAGATCAGCCGCTGGTCCATCACCTGGATGCCCTCGGCACCGCCCTGCCACAGCGCGTTGACCACGGCCTGCAGGTCCTGCTGGTGGATGACCAGGTCGTTGGCCTGCGGCTCGGGGTAGCCGGGGGCGGCCTGTGCGTTCGGCGGGGCGTCGTTGAGCGTGACGCTCACCGCGCGGCCGGACAGCTTCTGGGTGCCCGCGGCCTTCTCCAGCGCCTTGAGCTTGGCGTCCTCGGCCTCGGTGGAGCCGTCGTCGCGCTGGGCGAGGGCGTCGACGTCGTCCCGTACGGAAGCGGTGGATTCCTCGAGATCGCCGTTGTCGGCGCTCCGCTGTCTGATCAGGTCCGAGAGCTTCAGCATGGAGGCGTCGGTGCGCAGATCAGTACCCTTGGCGGTATTGAAACTTGTCACGAAGATCACGCCCGCAAGGGCGAAAACGGCAGCCGTGAGCAGCCGGACCGGCCGCCATTCGGTGCGGCGGCCCGGCCTTTCGGAGGAGTCGGCAGAATTGCTCAACGTACCCTTATCTCCTTCGGCCCCGCGGAAGCACTACGCTAACGGACGCCCGGGGGAGGCAGTGGTCCCCCTCGCGCCCACCCCGGCGCCAGCCACAGTTATCTGCGCGGTCACGCAGCGCATCGACAGGAGAGTCCCTCGTGCCGAAGTCACGTATCCGCAAGAAGGCCGACTTCACGCCGCCGCCGGCCACGAAGCAGGCCGCGAACATCAAGCTCACCAACCGCAGCTGGGTGGCCCCGGTGATGCTCGCGCTGTTCCTCATCGGACTGGCGTGGATCGTCCTCTTCTACGTCACCGAGGGCACCCTGCCGGTCAAGAGCTTCGGCAATCTGAACATCGTCGTCGGCTTCGGCTTCATCGCCGCGGGCTTCGGCGTCTCCACCCAGTGGAAGTAGCCGCTGCGCGCTCGGCTCGTCAAGCCCTGCCCCAAGGTTATCCACATGGTTGTCCACAGCAGGGGAAAAGGTCTGACGATCTGTGGATAACTCTCCGGATGTTGACGCCGATGTGACTGCTTCCGCCACACCGGTGAAGCGATACGCCCCTCGCCCCGACAGGGAATCCCCTGGTCAGCGGCGAGGGGCACGCTTGTTTCCCACTGCATGCACAAGATCCGCCACACGCTGTGGACAACTTTGGGGAAAGGTGTGGCCCCGGGTCACGCGAGCGCGAGAGTGCGCGCCACCACGATGCCGACGGTGACCAGCAGGACCAGCGCGCAGGTGCCGAACTGCACCAGGCTCCGCCGCTTGCCCAGCGGGGCGTGGACGAGGCCGTAGGCGATGGCAGCGCCGGCGACGAGCCCGCCGACGTGGGCCTGCCAGGCAATGCCGGACCAGAAGAACGTGATCACCAGATTGATCGCGAGGAGCGCGACGACAGGCCGCATGTCGTAGCGCATCCGTCGCACCAGGACGACGGTGGCACCGAGCAGCCCGAAGATGGCGCCGGAGGCCCCGAGAGATCCCTCGCTCGGCCCGGCGAGCAGATAGGTCAGGGCACTGCCCGCCAGCCCGGAGATCAGATACAGCGCCAGGTAGCGAGCGCGGCCGAGAGCTTGCTCGAGCGGTCCGCCCAGCCACCACAGGCCCAGCATGTTGAACGCGATGTGCCACACCTCCTGGTGGAGGAACATCGAGGTCACAAGGCGGTACCACTCGCCCTGGGCGACGCCTTCGTGGGGCAGGAAGGGCGCCGGGGGCCACTCGCCGACGAGGACCATCGCGTTCAGCAGGCGCTCGTTCATGGCCGCCACGACGAACACCACGAGGTTGATCGCCACGAGGATCTTCGTGACCAGCCGCGGATCCGCCGCCACCGTCCCGCCCGCGATCGTCCGCGGTCGGCTCGCGCCCGGTGCGTGCCCCGTGCCGGATCCGGTCCGGACACACTCCGGGCAGTGGAAGCCGACCGAAGCGCTGACCATGCAGTCCGTGCAGATCGGGCGGTCGCAGCGGGTGCAGCGGATACCCGTCTCACGGTCCGGGTGCCGATAGCAGCCGGGCAGGCCGTGAGTGTCCTGCGGCTCCTGTGGACTGCCTGGCGCCTGGTCCATGAGGTCCCCTCGTCCTTCCGGGGTCGCGCGACATCGCCCCGTCAATCCTTACGGACGGACGGGGCGAAAAGGTTCCCGTACAAGAATCCCGCGGGCGATCAGCCCTGGCGCTTCTCGACGACGACCGATTCGATGACGACGTCGCTGAGGGGACGGTCGGTGCGCGGGTTGGTCTGCGTACCGGCGATGGCGTCCACGACCTTCCTGCCGGCGTCGCTGGACACCTCGCCGAAGATGGTGTGCTTACGGGTCAGCCAGGCGGTCGGCGACACGGTGATGAAGAACTGCGAGCCGTTGGTGCCCGGGCCGGCGTTGGCCATGGCCAGCAGGTACGGCTTGTCGAAGGCCAGCTCCGGGTGGAACTCGTCCTCGAACTCGTACCCGGGACCGCCGGTGCCGTTGCCCAGCGGGTCACCGCCCTGGATCATGAAGCCGCTGATCACGCGGTGGAAGACCGTACCGTCGTACAGCTTGTCGGTGGACTTCTTGCCGGTCGCCGGGTTCGTCCACTCGCGCTCGCCGGTCGCGAGGTCCACGAAGTTCTTGACCGTCTTGGGGGCGTGGTTCGGCAGAAGCCGGATCTCGATGTCGCCCTGGTTGGTCTTGAGGGTGGCGTAAAGCTGCTCGGCCACGATGTGCCTTCCGTAAGTCTTCTCTGACGTCCCCAGATCCTTGCACGGAAGGGCCAGGCGCACAGAAAAGCAGCCGGGCAGTCGTCGCACCGGAGCACTTTGGACCGAACAGTGGCATTGTCGTGCACAAGCTCCCGACATGACCCGGATGCCAGCCCCACATGCCGAGGCGGCTCTCAACAGGCATGATTTTCAATCGGGTGGAAAGGCGAAACTCTGCCTAACTGGGGATAAACCCCGGTCCACCAGAACGCCACCGAGGAGGAGGATCCCGTGACCCGCATGGACAGCGTGCGCGCCGCGACCGGTACGGCGAAGGACAGTGTTCAGCACGCCGCGGAAGTGGTGGCGCCCTACGCCGGCACGGCCAAGGACCATGCCGCACTCTATGCGCGCGAAGCCCGCGTCAAGCTCGCGCCGAAAGTCTCCAAGGCCGCTGCTCAGGCCCGTGTTCAGTACGGCGTGCACGTGGCGCCGCACGTTCCGCCGAAGGTCGATGATGCCGCACATCGTGCGGTGGTACAGACCCGGAAGGTTGCTCGTCAGGCCGCTGACTACACCGTCCCGCGCGTCGAACACGCGGTGGCCGTCACCCAGCCCGTCCGGGACGAGGCTGCGGCCCGTTCGGCTGCCACGCTGGCCGCGCTGCGCGGACAGGTGACGGCGAAGGACATCCAGAAGCTGGTGAGGAAGCACGAGCGGCGTTGCAGGGCCGGACGCGTCGTCAAGGGTGTCGCCATCCTCGGCGCGCTGGCCGGCGGAGCTTTCGCCGCGTGGAAGTGGTGGGACAAGCAGGCGAACCCCGACTGGCTGGTGGAACCGCCCGCTGCCACGGAGGTCTCCGACCGTGACCCGCTGTCGTCCGTGGACGGCACTTCCAAGTCGGAACTCGATCCCGAGGTCCAGGTGAAGCAGGACGAGGCGGAGGCTCGGGACCGCGACGAGGGTCGCTGACCGAATTCCGTCCTCATGGGCGGTGGCGCCGGGAGAAACGGACGCTCCCGGCGCTTCACGCTGCCACGGCGTAGGCCGACCGGACGGGCGCCTCGACGGGGCGCGCCACGCGCGCCGTGCGGTCGATGCCCTCGGAGCGGGCGGCGGTGCCGGCGGCCGTGGAGGGCGACGAGGCAGCGGGAACGGCGACGGGTGCAGCTTCCTCGGTCGTGCCGTCCGCGTCGGCATCGGCTTCCAGCGCCGGCAAGTGCCGGGTGGACGGCGAGGCGCCGTGTGCCTCGGCACCGATGCGCTGTTTCATCGTGGGCGGCAGTGACCGGTCCCGTGCCGCAGGCAGCCAGCCGGTACTCGCCCGCCTGCTCTGCGGCGGAACGGTCGTGCAGGCGGCACCCGCACGGGCCTTCGCCGGCTCGTCGGGCGTCTGCACGGTCGGCTGCGACACGGCAGCGGCAGTAGTGGCGGTGGTGAGCCCCACCGAGGCAAGCAGTGCAAAGAACGCGGTGATGAACGCGGTCCACAGATTCCTGACCTTGAAGGCGGCCATGACCCCTCGCTTTCGGGTTGAGCGCTTTACATACCTTCCTCATGATGTGTACGCATCCCGAGGAGTGTGGGAGCGACGCCGTGTCCGCGCAGTTCTTCGGATGAACACCACCCGGATGGTCCACTCCGAGCGGCGAGAACCCCGGTTTGCGTGGGTGCCCAGATGCCGCTCAGGCGTCCACACCACCTCTCCCGACGACGAATGTGCAGGTCGGAGCCGGATGCGCGCCTTCGTCCCGCCGCTCTCCCGCGGCGACGAGGGGGCCTGCGCGACGGGTAAGTCCCCTTCCGGCCCAACGCGTGCGGTGCACGTGGGGCCGAGGGCCCGATTCGACAGCTCTGCATCATCCGGCTACGGGGGGTGGGGGAGTTCTTTGCGATCGCATTACGATCACCTCATCGCCGCGTACGTCGCCGACCAGGCGCACCGGTCGAAATCGGGGAGAAGAAAAACTGACCGTCAACGAACTGTCCGTCTTGGGGATCTCCGCGCTCGAAGAGTCGATCTACCGGCATTTTCTGCGCAACCCCGGCACACCCGCCGATGAGATCCACCTCCTCTTCCACACCACGGTCGACGCCGCCACCGCGGCCACCGACCGCCTCTGTGAACTGCGGCTGCTGCGGGCGGAAGAGGAGGAGGGCGGCCAGAATCTGTCGCCGGCCGACCCGGAGACCGCGGTCGACCAGCTGACCGACCTACGGCTGCGCGAACTGCACCTTCAGCTCCAAGCCGTCACCCAGGCACGCCACTTGACCACGTCGCTGCGTGCCGAACAGGGCGTGCAGTCGCTCTCCCCGCAGAGTGTCGAGCGGATGGAGAGCATCCCGCAGATCCGGAACCGGCTCGACGACCTCGCCTTCTTCGCACGCGAAGAGGTGCTGTCCGTCGACCCGTACACCGCACTGACGGCGGACAGCATTGCGCATTCGCGCCCGCTGGACCTGCGCTGTCTGCGCTGCGGTCTGCGCATCCGGAACATCGTGATCAAGGAAGCGCTCAACGACCCGCCCACGTTGGCCTATCTGCGCGAGATAGCCGCACATGGTGCGGAGGTCCGGGTCACGGAGGAGGTGACGGAGCGCATCATCGTCTTCGACCGGCGTACGGCGCTCGTCCCGCTGGACCCCTCCGACACGTCGCGGGGAGCACTGATGGCCCGGGAGACCGGGCTCGTCGCCAACATCCTGGCGCTCTTCGAGAAGATCTGGGACCAGTCGCAGAGCCTGGCCGACCTCACCGAGCCGACGGACTCCACCACCGGAGGACTCTCCGAGACGGAGCGCCTCGTCCTGGAGTCCATGTGCCGGGTCGAGAAGGACGAGATCGGCGCCCGCGAACTGGAGATCTCGGTGCGGACCTACCGGAGGCACATCGCCGACCTGCTGCGCATCCTCGGTGCGGGCAGCCGTGCGCAGGCCGCGTTCACTGCATGGCAAACGAATCAGTGCACCCCCCACACGGCACCGGTGACGGCCCGCAGGGCACCTCCTCCCGCAGGAGTCCCTGGTGGTACTACCCCGGGCTCGGAGCATCGCTCGCTGTCGCCTTCGTCTGCATCGACATCGGCGGCAGTCTCGTACCGGCCGGTCCGATCGCCGGAGCCGTACTCGCCCCTCTCCTGCTGACCTGGCTGGCGTCCCGAAGCCGGGGAGCCGCCTCCACGACAGCCCTTTCGGCGACCGGTTCGCGCAGTGCCTACGGCCTGTACCTCGTCCTGCTCGGCGTGGTCACGGCTGTATGTTGACGAGTGCCAGGTCGGTCCGGCCGAACAGGCCGTCCATGCTGAGGTGCTGCCTCGCACCTGCGGGGTGGGAGCTGCGCAGGGGGAGCCGAGATCAGTGACCGAGTAGGCGTCGTTCTGCGCGTCCCAGTCGAGGATGCCGAATTGCACCAGGTGACGCAGGAGCATGTCGAGCAGCTCGGGCCGGGTGTCCGTCAGTTCCGCCAGGCGGGCGGTGTCGGTGGCGCCGGAGTCGATGTGGTCGGCCAGGCGCAGGGTGGCCGCGGTGCGGATGGCTGCGGGGCGCAGGATGTCGGCCATCTGCATGAGTTCCTGGGCGCGATCCTGGGCGGTCGGAAGGGTGTCTTCCTCGGCGGTGCCCGTTGCGCGTTCCGCGGTGGTGGCAGACATGACGTTGGTGCCTTTCTCGCCCGGTGGGCGGATCGTGCCGGTGAGGGGGTGCCGGGCGGGGCCGGGCGGGTACCGCCGCTGGTGCGGCGGTACCGCGCCCGGACGCCCGGCTGGTTCCGCCCGCTCAGCAGCCGTCCTTGTACGTCTTGACCGTGAGCTGGCTGCCCAGCCAGGAGATGGTCGCCGCGGCGCAGGCCGGCGTGGATGCCGGAGCGTCCGTCGCCGCGTCGGCGCCGAGCTCACCGGCCTCGCTATAGGTGTCGTAACCGGCGACGAGCTCGCTGATGGCGGCCGTCTTCTCGAGGTCGGCTGTCATCTTGCTGCAACAACTGGTGCAGCATTGTGCAGCGCCGAAAAGGGCGTGCCGGGAACCATCAGGCAGTCCCCGGGGAGCACCTCAGTGACACCCCCTGTCGAGCCGTGCGGAGGGGCTCGTGACGGGCGCGCGCAGGCGGCGCCTGATACGAAAAATGCCCTCCGATCGCGTTTCCGCAGATCGGAGGGCATGTACGAAGTGGAGCCTAGGGGAGTCGAACCCCTGACATCTGCCATGCAAAGACAGCGCTCTACCAACTGAGCTAAGGCCCCGGAAGGGTTGGTTGCGACCGCGCCCGAACGCTCCTCGGCCACCACCGGGCACCAGAGTACCGGGTCACCCCCATGATCCTGCAAAAGGATTGGGACCATCTATGGGACTCCCGGTCCGCGACCACGCTCCGTAAGATGCACGACAAGGTTCGCAGCAGCGAAGCCGCTTGGGGAAGCGATGGGGAGACGCAATGGACGCAGCGCAGCAGGAGACGACCGCAAGAGCCCGCGAACTGCAGCGCAGCTGGTACGGCGAGCCCCTCGGCGCGCTCTTCCGCCGGCTCATCGACGACCTGGGACTCAACCAGGCTCGACTGGCGGGCGTCCTCGGTCTTTCCGCTCCGATGCTCTCCCAGCTGATGAGCGGCCAGCGCGCCAAGATCGGCAACCCCGCGGTGGTCCAGCGCGTCCAGGCGCTCCAGGAACTGTCGAGCCAAGTGGCGGACGGCAGCGTGAGCGCCGTGGAGGCCACCGACCGGATGGAAGAGATCAAGAAGTCGCAGGGCGGCTCCGTTCTCACCGGCACCAGCCAGTCCACCGGCACGTCGGGAGCACCGACCGTGCGCCGTGTGGTCAGGGAGATCCAGTCGCTGCTGCGGTCGGTCTCGGCAGCGGGCGACATCATCGATGCGGCGGACTCCCTCGCCCCGACCCACCCGGAACTGGCAGAGTTCCTCCGGGTGTACGGGGCCGGGCGTACCGCCGATGCGGTCGCCCACTACGAGTCGCACCAGAGCTGAGCGAGGCGGACGCCTCCACGAGGGAACCAGGAGCGGGCACAGCACCATGGGTGAGGTCTTCGCTGGTCGGTACGAACTGATCGACCCGATCGGACGCGGCGGTGTGGGCGCCGTCTGGCGCGCCTGGGACCACCGGCGCCGCCGCTATGTGGCGGCGAAGGTCCTGCAGCAGAGCGATGCCCACACTCTGCTGCGCTTCGTGCGCGAGCAGGCCCTGCGCATCGATCACCCGCATGTCCTCGCCCCGGCCAGCTGGGCCGCGGACGACGACAAGGTGCTCTTCACCATGGACCTGGTGAGCGGCGGGTCGCTGGCCCATGTCATCGGCGACTACGGTCCGCTGCCCCCGCGCTTCGTGTGCACCCTCCTCGATCAGCTGCTGTCCGGACTGGCCGCGGTGCATGCGGAGGGGGTCGTGCACCGCGACATCAAGCCGGCCAACATCCTCATGGAGGCCACGGGGACGGGCCGCCCACATCTGCGGGTCTCCGACTTCGGCATCTCCATGCGCAAGGGTGAGCCCCGGCTGACCGAGACCAACTATGTGGTGGGCACGCCCGGTTACTTCGCACCCGAGCAGATGATGGGTGCGGAGCCCGACTTCACCGCCGACCTGTTCGCAGTCGGCCTCGTCGGGCTGTATCTCCTCGAGGGGAAGAAGCCCGACTCCCAGGCGCTGATCGAACACTTCGCCCACTACGGCACCCCGGGCGCCCCCCAGGGCATTCCCGAACCGCTGTGGCAGGTGCTCGCCGGCCTGCTGCAGCCCGACCCCCAGGCCCGCTTCCGCACCGCCACGGGCGCGCGCAAGGCGCTCACCACCGCCGTCGAGATGCTGCCCGAGCCGGGTCCCGACGACGAGCCTGTCGAGATCTTCGATCAACTCGGCCCGCTGCCTGCCGGATTCGGACCGGCCGGTCCCGAGGCGGCCGCGGGGCCGCCACGGCAGAACGCGCCCGCGGCTCCCGATGCCGCGCAGCCAGCCGCCTCCTCGGAGACGGGCAGCTTCCATCTGGCCCCGCCCCCTCAGCAGCCGTCGGCACAGCATCCGTACACGCCGCAGCCGACCACTCCTCCCCCCATGCCCCTCCAGTCGGAGTCCACGCCGGCCCCGACGCCCGTCCCCGGTGCCGCACCTGCGCATAGCGCCTCCCCCCATCTCGCGCCGGCAGCCGATCAGAGCCCCCAGGCCCCGACCGCTCCGGTGCAGTACGCACAGCCTTCTACTCGTGCTTACACCGCTCAGGGCCCGCAGGTTCCCCACCCCGGGGCTCAGATTTCCGGAGCACCCGATCCGGCCGCTCTCGGCCCCCTGGGCGCCGCAGCCGCGCCGTCGGCCACATCCGCGCCCGCTCCCGCGGCGCCCGCGACGACCGCACGAAAGAAGCCGGGACCGCCCCCGAAGGTCGCGGTCCCGGTCCTGATCGTCGCTCTGCTGTGCTTCGCCGTGGGTATCTGGGCGATGGTCCAGGCCTGAGGCCCGCCCCGGCGCTCCCCGCCGCCCTGGCCTACTGGCCGGGCGGCGGACCGTACTGCCCGTACCCGTACCCCTGGCCGGGCTGTCCCTGAGCCTGCTGCCCCTGCACGGGCGGATAGCCGTAGCCGGGCGCAGGCCCGTTCCCGTACGCCGCTGCCGCGTCCTGTGGATGGCCGCCCTGTGCGTACGCCGTCGGGGTGCCCTGTGCCTGCCCCTGTGCGGGGACCGCGACCGGCTCCCCCTGTGTACCGCTGCCCCGACGTGCCAGCAGCGTCCACGCACCGAGCCCGAGCACCAGCACGGTGCCGGCGCCGATGCCCGCGGCGGCAACCAGCGTCATCGTGTCGCTCTTCGCCGCCGCGTCGGCGGACTTGCCGCTGTCGGCCGCCTCCTGGTCGTCATCGGTGACCTGGAAATCGCCCGCGGATCCGTCGTACGCCGGACCGGACGTGGCCTCACCCTTGACGTTGATGCGCAGCCCCAGGGGAATCGGCTTGTCGCCGAACGCCTCGGCCATCTCCGGGCTGAGCGTCACCGACACGTAGTACCAGCCCGCGAACCGCACGGCAGTGACAGCACTGTCGGAGTCGTAGCGGTTCTCGTACTTCACCGGGGGCAGCGGGTCGAGCGCGAGGGTCTTCTGCTTCCCGTCGTAGTACACGCCGGACGCGCTGTCGACGAGCCCTCGCGCCGGGTTGTGCAGGGCGAGGGCCAGCGCGTTGCCGACACTCGCGAACTCGTCGCCCGACGTGCTGTTGCCGAGATCGGCGCTGACGAACAGCTGCTGTCCCCAGTCGACCGGCACCCGGTAGAAGAGTGTCTGTCCGGGCTTGATCTCGTCCTGCCACTCACCCTGCTTGAGGCTCGTCGCCTCGTGGAAGCTGGTGCCTCCCGCCCGCTTCTGGGGCCCGCCGCCCGGTGCCGCGGGGGAGGCCGACGGCCAGTTCTCCGGGGCCGTGGTGGGTGCGGCCTCCTTCAGTCCCGGCTCGGAGACGTAACGGATCTCCACGTCCCACGGCTCGGGTGACGAGGTCGCCGCGCTCGTCCGCTCCAGCAGCACGTAATAGGCGTCCGCCTCCTGGCAGCTGGAGCGGTCCTTGTCGATCCGCCGGCTCGCGTAATCGGCGACCGGCCGGGCATACGTCGCCGAGCCGAACGAGGCCTCGCCGTCGCTGCACTCCGTGCCCGAGCGGTCCTCGATGCTGACCGAGAGCTTGTCCGCGTACTCGACCTTGGTCGCCAGTTTCGGGACGGCAACCGCGGAGACGTACGCGTTGGACCTGGCATCCAGGTCGAGGCGGTAGTACCGCTTCTCGCCCGGCTTGATCGTGTCCTTGTAGGTCGATCCGGCGGTGAGCTCGGGACCGTTGCTGTTGACAGCCGTGCCCTGGACCGCCTTGGCCTCGCTGTCGAACGCGTAGGGGTTGGGCTCACCCGCCGCCCACGCCTGCCCCGGCAGCGCCGCCACGGCGCACATCGCCGCCATCGCGGCCAGCGTCACCCGGCCCTTGCCGCGCTGCCTGTTCACGCGCTTCTCCCTGTGGTCGATGAGTCCGACGAGCCCGTCGTCGTAGTCGCCGCGTAGCCGGACGGGCCGGTGGCGGCCGCGGTCCTGCGCCTCAGCAGCACCAGCACCAAGGCTGCGATCAGCACCGCACCGCCGCCCACGGCCGCGGCGAGCGCGACGCCGGACCATCCTGCCCCGCCGGCGGGTGCGCTGTCTGCGCGCGCGGGGGAATCACCCCTCTTGTCCGCCCGATCGCCCGCACTGCCCGCCGCGACGGGAGCGTCGTGCTGCGGTCCGGCAAGCTTCTCGCCGAGGACGGCGACCCGCAGCACCAGACCGATCTGCGGGTTCTCGGCGATCTCGGCCGCCCTCGCGCCGAGCGTGACGGCGATGTAGAAGCCACCGGTGGTGTGCACGGGAACGACCGTCGCATTGGACTCGTGACGGTTGGTCCAGGCGACCGGCACCGTGCCCATCTCCAGTACCGCAGGGCGGCCGTTGTAGAGCGTTCGAGGGCTGAACTCCCCGGTGCCGCCCCCGACCGGTGACCGGGCAGGAGTGAACACCTGGGTGGCGCCGTACGACCACACCGAAGACGAGCCGTTCAATGTGGGCTCGTTGGCGAACTCCACGTCGTACCGCAGCTGCTGCCCCCAGCCGACCGGAACTCTGTACCAGAGGGTCTGCGAGGGGAGGACCGTGTCCCGCCACACGCCCTGTCCGAGTTCCGCGGCGTCGTTGAACCCGGTGCCGCCGCGCACATCCTGGGGATCGCCGGTCGGCAGGGCGGCGTTCTTGTCACCCTGCCCGTACTCCGGCTGCGACTCGGCCGGCGTCACACCGGCCGCAAGCGGCTTCTCGACGCCGTACGTCAGCTCCAGCGGCCAGCGCGCCGCGTCCGAGCCCGCTTTGCTCTCACGCTCCACCACGAACCAGTAGCGGCCCGCCTCGTCGCAGCCGCCCGATCCCTCCGGGCCGGGGATCCTGGCGACGGCCGAGGTCAGTGGTGTCGCGCCTTCCTTCTGGAAGAAGTGCTCGGTGCTGCTCTCGCAGGCACTGTCGGCGCCGTACGCGATCCGGGTCCGCAGCGCGTCGAGAGTGTCGACCGCGGCTCCCGGCTGCGGCACGGCCGTCGCGGAGAAGTCCACCGTGGACGTGGCGTCGAGATCGACGGCGTAGAAACGCTTCTCGCCGGGACCGATCGTGTCCAGGTACTGACCGGGGGTCAGCCCTGGCGCGGCGTCGCGCGTCGGCGTGCCACGAACCTGCTCGCCGCTGAAGCGGTAGCCGTCCGCCGAGAGCTGGGCCGACCTCTGCAGCTGCCTGGCCAGCGCATCGGCATCAGGTGCGTCGTAGTAACGCCCGTTGCCCGCCTCGGCGATGCACTCCAGCTGCTTGCGTGCCGACCCGCGCACCTGAAAACCGACGGTGTCGATCCGCAGTCCCACACCTTCCTTGGCGAGCTGCTCGGCCACCTGACAGGGCTGCGGCGTACCGCAGTTGTCCTCGCCGTCCGAGATCAACAGGATCGTGCGGGTGCCGATGGCGCCGTCCGCGGGCTTCGGCAGGTCCTGTGCGGCCTTTTGAAGCGACAGGCCGATGGGCGTGTCGCCCTTGGGCTCCACGGCCTGCACGGCCCGCTTCAGCCCGGCACGGTCGAGCGGCTGCACGGGCCGCACCGCTCGTGTGTCCGTACAGCCCGCGGTCCGGTCCGCGCCGTAGACGCGCAGACCGGTCGGGTGTCCGTCGGGGAGCGCGTCGACGACGGTGCCCACTGCCGCACGGGCCGACTCCATCCGTGTGCTGCCCGCACCGTCGTCGTCCGCCATCGAGCCGGAGGAGTCGAGAACCATCACCAATCCGGTGTCACCGGTCGCCCGCGCCGCCCCGGCCCCGTTCCCGGGGTGCCCCGCCTGCTCGGCCGCACTCGCCGACGGCAGCGCCCCCGCCGCCAGTGCGAGCAGTGCCGCACCGATCGTCACCGCGTTCGCACGGCGGTTGTGTCGTGCTGTCACCTCGGTCCCCCTCCTGAATCCCCGAATCCCGAAGTTTGCTCTCGCAAGCTAGTGATTTGCGGAGGTGAACTCAAGTGGATTGCGTCACGGTCCCGAAACAGCCCGCATCCGAGTACCTGTGGAGACGGCCGTCACAGCCCTCCGGACCCGCCCCCGGACAGCAAGAAGCCCCGGCCGCTTCCGCGACCGGGGCTTCTGATCCAAAGACGCTGCGTCTCACACACCCGAACCTGCGGGCACGGAGTCGGTAGCCTCCGTCCACAGATCCTGCTCGGCGCGATCCGCCTGGATCTGGCGGTACACGAGGAGCCCGCCGATGGCGGCCAGTGCGACCAGGAGAAGCTTCTTCACCGCGCGACCTCGTCTTTCCTTGACGTATGAGGACTTCTGGCGCCCGACTATACACACCGACCGATACCGATCGGTGACCTATGCACCCCGCGCGGACGCAGGTGACCGAGACCAACTCCTGGGCAGCAGAATGCGATCGGCCCGGACGGAGAGATTCCGTCCGGGGCCCGGTCGGCCGGCGCCGCTACGCCGGCGGATGCAGCCGGTTCACCGGCCTCGGTGATCGTTGGTGATCGGCCGTAACCACCGGTGATCCCCGCTGTTGGTCTCAGGCACTGATGTCAGCGAGACCCGCTGTGCTTGGCGCTTTCGGCTCGGTCCCGCCTTCACCTTGCTCGTGCGCGACTGGTCGAGTGGGTGAACGCCACCGGCTGCCCGGCCCGGGGAAGTCGGCGGCGCGTCGCCGGACGCGGTGATGCCCCCCTTC
This sequence comes from Streptomyces sp. NPDC043812, assembly GCF_056436245.1. NCBI lineage: Bacteria > Bacillati > Actinomycetota > Actinomycetes > Kitasatosporales > Streptomycetaceae > Streptomyces > Streptomyces sp. NPDC043812. The sequence goes on along the minus strand of NZ_JBWKCY010000032.1, from coordinate 51,002 downwards.
TGCGCTCCAGCCTCCTGCGGGCTCGCGGGCACAGCAGTCGACGGTCCGTGACCGGATGACAGCGGGCGATACGGCTCCCTCGGCCCGCCGAGCCTCATTCGCCTGGGCGCGGGCCTGCCGCGCGGCCCTGGCGGCCGGCCCGAGGGCCCTCGCGGGGCTCAGGCCTTTGTCGCGGCGGTCCGCTTCGCGCGCTTGCTCCTCGTGGCGGTGCCGCTCCGCGCAGGCTTGGCGGGCGCAGTCTTCCGTCTCTTCGCGGCCACCTCTGTACCTGCCACCGCCTGCGACGAGGCGTTCCGGGGCGATCCGGTCGGCCACTTGAACTCGAGCTCCAGCTCGATCTCCCCGTCACCGACCTCGACCTCTATCTCGGTGCGAAGGTCGTCGGGGATCCGCAGGCTCAGCGTCCCGGGGCCGATTTCCAGTTCGGTATCGCCACCTTCCCTCAGCGCGTCGGCGAGCATCGTGAGCTGATCGGCCGCCTCGAGGCGGGACATCGAGCGCTTCTGCTCAAACTTGAGGTCCGTCACGGCGGTCTCCGATCGACAGAAACAGTGGATACCACTAATTCTGGGGCAATTCACCGGTTCGGACATCCTCATGGCCCGGTGGAGACCCCGGAGCGGCCGACGACCTGACCGAACACCGGTCTCCCCTTAGCCAACGGCCGATGCCGGCCCACGATCACGAGCGCCCCACCATGATCGGCGAGAGGGCTGGGTCTTTCGTCCATCAGGCCGGATCAGCGAGCGTCCGCACCAGGGCACGCGAACCCAGCCTGATCCAAACGAGAGGGCATAGGGGTGCCGATGAGCGAAGGCCCAGGTGAACCACGCCACGCCGAGCACACAGATCACAAGCCCCGCGAGAAGGATCCAGCGCACAAAGGCCCAATCCGGCTTCCCGCGCTCGAAGGGGTCTTCGTCGTCGCTGCTGTCGGACCAACCGTGATCCGTCATGGCTCCCCCGGCACGGCCCTGAATCCACTCATCGGCTGATGTCAGCCATGGACGCCGAAGACCCCCAACCGTGATCGGTTGGGGGTCTTCGAACTGGTGGGGCTAACAGGATTTGAACCTGTGGCCTCATCCTTATCAGGGATGCGCTCTAACCAACTGAGCTATAGCCCCGCCGCGCTGCGCGCTGACCTCTGAAGATTAGCGCACACGCGGTGCAGCGCCAAAATCGGAATCCGTGGACCCCGGCCCGGAGCTACTCGTCCTCGGCGAGCGTGAGCTCGACACCGCCCACGAACCCGGCGGAGAGGTTGTAGATGAAGGCGCCGAGCGTGGCCAGCGCTGTGGCCAGCACCACATCGATCACCGCGATGACCGAGGTGAAGACCAGCACCCGCGGCAGCGACAGGAAGGACTGAAGGTCGAAGCCGTTGCTCTCGTTGGAGCCGGTCGCCTCGCTGATCGTCCCGCCGACCGTCGAGAAGACGCCCATCGCGTCCATGACCATCCACAGCACCGCGGCCGCGACCACGGTGCAGATGCCCAGGGCGATGGAGAGCAGGAAGCTGACCTTCATGACCGACCACGGGTCGGCCTTCGCCACACGAAGCCGTGCCTTGCGCGTACGCGGCGTCGTGCGGGCGCCCGTGCGCGGTCGGCGTACGGCGGAGGCGGTCTGCCCGCCCTGCGTCCCGCCCGGCGAGGCATACGCCTGCGGCGGGTGGTACGGCTGCTGACCGGCCTGCTGCTGCGCAGGCTGCTCGCCGCCGAACATGTGCTGCGGGGCCTGAGACCCCCGGGTGTCCGTCACTGTGGTCCCCCTGCCTTCGGCGGTGGTTCCCCCGCCGTGGGAGTCCGCGGCTGGGCCACGGGCACCGTTCGCTCCGGAAGCGGCCGCTCCGGCGCCCGTGGCTCCACTCACGATTTACTCCTCGTGCTCCCCTGCCGAGGACGGGGTGCCCTCGACTGCCGATTCGGTCGCCTCACCGTCGGCCTCTGCAGTCCCGTCGACCTCTTCGGCCTCGCGACCTGCCTCGGCGTTACGAGCGATACCGACCACGGCATCGCGCTTGCCCAGGTTGATCAGTTGGACGCCCATGGTGTCACGGCCCGTCTCCCTGACTTCATTGACTCGCGTACGAATCACACCGCCGCCCAGCGTGATGGCGAGGATCTCATCCGTGTCCTCGACCACCAGCGCACCGACGAGCGATCCGCGGTCCTCCACGATCTTCGCAGCCTTGATTCCGAGGCCGCCACGACCCTGGACGCGGTACTCGTCGACGGCGGTCCGCTTCGCGTACCCACCGTCGGTGGCAGTGAAGACGAACGTACCCGGCCGAACGACATTCATCGAGAGCAGTTCGTCTCCCTCACGGAAACTCATGCCCTTGACGCCGGACGTCGCGCGGCCCATCGGGCGCAGCGCGTCGTCCGTCGCGGTGAACCGGATCGACTGCGCCTTCTTGCTGATGAGCAGCAGATCGTCGTCCGCGGACACCAGCTCCGCACCGATCAGCTCGTCGTCCGCGCCGCTGTCCGTCTCGCGGAGATTGATCGCGATGACGCCGCCCGAGCGGGGAGAGTCGTAATCCTTCAGAGACGTCTTCTTGACCAGACCGGCCTTCGTGGCGAGCACCAGGTACGGCGCGGCCTCGTAGTCACGGATCGCCAGGATCTCGGCGATCTGCTCGTCCGGCTGGAAGGCCAGCAGATTGGCGACATGCTGGCCCCGGGCGTCCCGGCCGGCGTCCGGCAGCTCGTACGCCTTGGCCCGGTAGACCCGGCCCTTGTTGGTGAAGAACAGCAGCCAGTGGTGCGTGGTGGACACGAAGAAGTGGTCGACGATGTCGTCTTCCTTGAGCTTCGTCCCGCGCACGCCCTTGCCGCCGCGCTTCTGCGAGCGGTAGTCGTCGGTTTTGGTTCGCTTCACATAGCCGCCACGCGTGATCGTGACGACGATGTCCTCCTCGGCGATCAGGTCCTCGATGGACATGTCACCGTCGAAGGGCACCAGCTTGGAGCGGCGGTCGTCGCCGAACTTCTCGACCAGCGCGGTCAGTTCCTCGCTGATGATGGTGCGCTGCCTCTCCGGCGAGGCGAGAATCGCGTTGTAGTCGTTGATCTTCGCCTGCAGTTCGTCGTGCTCCTGCACGATCTTCTGACGCTCCAGGGCGGCCAGACGGCGCAGCTGCATCTCGAGGATGGCGTTCGCCTGGATCTCGTCGATCTGCAGCAGGCCCATCAGGCCCTCGCGCGCGACCTCGACCGTGTCACTGCGCCGGATCAGCGCGATGACCTCGTCGATGGCGTCGAGCGCCTTGAGCAGACCCCGCAGGATGTGCGCCCGCTCCTCCGCCTTGCGCAGACGGAACTTGGTCCGCCGGACGATGACCTCGACCTGGTGCGTCACCCAGTGGCGGATGAAGGCGTCGAGGGACAGCGTGCGCGGCACACCGTCGACCAGGGCGAGCATGTTGGCGCCGAAGTTGGTCTGCAGGTCGGTGTGCTTGTACAGGTTGTTGAGCACGACCTTGGCGACCGCGTCCCGCTTCAGCACGATGACCAGTCGCTGGCCGGTACGCGAGGACGTCTCGTCACGGACGTCGGCGATGCCGCCGATCTTGCCGTCCTTGACCAGATCGGCGATCTTCTGCGCGAGGTTGTCCGGGTTGGTCTGGTACGGAAGCTCGGTGACCACCAGGCACTGGCGGTTCTGGATCTCCTCGACCTCGACGACCGCGCGCATGGTGATCGAGCCGCGACCCGTGCGGTACGCCTCCTCGATGCCCTTGCGGCCCACGACCAGGGCGCCGGTCGGGAAGTCGGGCCCCTTGATCCGCTCGATCAGGGCGTCGAGCAGCTCCTCGTGGGTGGCCTCCGGGTGGTCCAACGCCCACTGGGCGCCGGCCGCGACCTCGCGCAGGTTGTGCGGCGGGATGTTGGTGGCCATACCGACCGCGATACCGGCCGAGCCGTTGATCAGCAGGTTCGGGAAACGCGCCGGCAGAACCGTCGGCTCCTGGTTGCGGCCGTCGTAGTTGTCCTGGAAGTCGACGGTCTCCTCGTCGATGTCCCGGAGCATCTCCATGGCCAGCGGCATCATCTTGCACTCGGTGTAGCGCATGGCCGCCGCCGGGTCGTTGCCCGGGGAGCCGAAGTTGCCGTTGGAGTCCACCAGCGGCATCCGCATCGACCACGGCTGCGCCAGGCGGACCAGGGCGTCGTAGATCGAGGAGTCGCCGTGCGGGTGGTAGGTGCCCATGACGTCACCGACGACGCGGGCACACTTGTAGAAGCCCTTCTCGGGCCGGTAGCCGCCGTCGTACATCGCGTACAGCACGCGGCGGTGGACGGGCTTGAGACCGTCCCGTACGTCGGGCAGCGCACGCGACACGATGACGGACATCGCGTAGTCGAGGTACGAGCGCTGCATCTCCGTTTCGAGCCCGACGGGCTCGACACGCAGGGCCAGGGGCTCTTCTTCACCGGTCGTGGCAGGAGTGTTCTCGTCGGCCATTGCTGGTCTTCAGTCCTTTCGTGCGGTCAGCTGAGACCGACTCAGATATCGAGGAAGCGGACGTCCTTGGCGTTGCGCTGGATGAACGAGCGCCGCGCCTCCACGTCCTCACCCATCAGCACCGAGAACAGGTCGTCGGCCTGCGCAGCGTCGTCCAGGGTGACCTGGCCGAGCACCCGGTGGTCCTGGTCCATGGTGGTGATGCGCAGTTCCTCGGCGTTCATCTCGCCGAGGCCCTTGAAGCGCTGGATCGAGTCTTCCTTGATGCGCTTTCCGCCCTGCTTGCCGATCTCGACGAGCGCGTCGCGCTCCCGGTCGGAGTACGCGTACTCGAAGTCGTCGCGGCCCCACTTGATCTTGTAGAGCGGGGGACGGGAGAGGTACACGTGTCCGGCCTCGACCAGCGGTCGCATGAAGCGGAACAGGAACGTCAGCAGCAGCGTGTTGATGTGCTGGCCGTCGACGTCGGCGTCCGCCATCAGGATGATCTTGTGATAGCGGAGCTTCTCGATGTCGAAGTCCTCGTGGACCCCGGTGCCGAAGGCGGAGATCAGCGCCTGGACCTCGGTGTTCTGAAGGATCTTGTCGATCCGCGCCTTCTCGACGTTCAGGATCTTGCCCCGGATCGGCAGGATCGCCTGATACATCGGGTTGCGGCCGGACTTGGCCGAACCGCCGGCGGAGTCACCCTCGACGATGAAGATCTCGCACTTGGTGGGGTCGTTGGACTGGCAGTCGCTCAGCTTGCCCGGCAGCGACGCCGACTCCAGCAGACCCTTGCGGCGTGTCAGATCCCGGGCCTTGCGGGCGGCCACGCGTGCCGTCTGCGCCTGGATGCCCTTGCGGATGATGTCCGCGGCCTCGTTCGGGTTGCGGTCGAACCAGTCGGTGAGCGTCTCGTGGACAACCTTCTGCACGAAGGTCTTCGCCTCGGTGTTGCCCAGCTTGGTCTTCGTCTGTCCCTCGAACTGCGGCTCGCCCAGCTTGACCGAGATGATCGCGGTGAGACCCTCGCGGATGTCCTCGCCGGAGAGGTTGTCGTCCTTCTCGCGCAGCAGTTTCTTGTCGCGCGCGTAGCGGTTGACCAGGCCCGTCAGAGCGGCCCGGAAGCCCTCCTCGTGCGTGCCGCCCTCATGCGTGTGGATCGTGTTCGCGAAGGAGTACACGCCCTCGCTGTACTGGGAGTTCCACTGCATCGCGATCTGGACCGAGAGCATGCGCTCCTTGTCCTCGGCCTCGACATCGATCACGGTCGGGTGGATCAGCTCGCCCTTGCGGGAGTTGAGGTACTTCACGAAGTCGACGATGCCGCCCTCGTAGTGGTACTTCACGCTGCGGGCCGGCGGCTCCTCGACGGCCTCCGCGTCCGGGTCGTCGGCGCCCACGGTTGCCCTCGCGGACTCGCGCTCGTCCGTCAGCGTCAGGGTCAGGCCCTTGTTGAGGAAGGCCATCTCCTGGAAGCGGCGCGAGAGCGTCTCGAAGGAGTAGTCGGTGGTCTCGAAGATGTCGTGGTCGGCCCAGAAGGTAACCGACGTACCGCTGTCGGTGGTCGCTTCGTTCTGTGCCAGCGGAGCCGTGGGCACGCCGAGCTTGTAGTCCTGCGTCCAGCGGTAGCCGTCCGTCCTGACCTCCACGGAGACCCTCGAGGACAGCGCGTTGACCACGGAGACGCCCACACCGTGCAGACCGCCGGAGACGGCGTAGCCGCCGCCGCCGAACTTGCCGCCCGCGTGGAGGACCGTCAGGACGACCTCGACGGCCGGCTTGTTCTCGGAGGGGACGATGCCCACCGGGATACCGCGGCCGTTGTCGACGACCCGCACGCCACCGTCAGCCAGGATCGTGACATCGATGGTGTCGGCGTGGCCGGCGAGGGCCTCGTCGACGGAGTTGTCGACGACCTCGTACACAAGGTGGTGAAGTCCCCGCTCACCGGTCGAGCCGATGTACATGCCGGGCCGCTTGCGGACCGCGTCCAGACCCTCGAGGACGGTGATCGCGCTGGCGTCGTACGAGGCGGTGACCTCGCCGTTTCCACCGGCAGGAGTGGACGGGGTGTTCTCGTTGGGGTTGCCGGAATCGGCCACGAAGCGCCCTTTCTGGCACAGCACAAGCCGTTCTCCGGGCTAGCGGGACCGGCTGCGTCGTTCGGCATCTAATCGACGTGTCCCGCAAGAGGCGCGGGATTCTGCACCAGTCTACCGGTATCGGCGACCCGAATGGGGGTTTGCCGGTGGCTGAGTCCGCACGTGCCGCCCTGAACCGCCTCCGTCCGACTCCCCATATTCGGGAAGGGGCTCCAAGAGGCTCACACCGGCTTTGAGCGCTTCGGCCTGTCAACCTCCCACTACCGTGAGGGACACCTCACCCGCACCGGCCGGTTTCAACCGCCTCAACCCATGACCGCACCGGGCTCCCGGCGCCCTTGGCCGGTGGAGCTCGGCGCTCCGTTCGCAGACGCCGGCGATGCGGTCGTCCGTCGAAGCGGCCGATGGATCGCAGCCGCAGGAGGGGACGGTTCTTCGCCGCAGCGACAAGAACTTCCTGACACCGCAGCCCCTGTTCCGCGCATCATCACGAGGCCGCGCCCGTGCGCTAGCCGTAGGTGTCGCCAGGACCCGTACTGCCGGGGGCACGGAGGGGCCCGTATCTGCGCTGCGGGCCACCGGGCCCCAGCACCTTGATCACCCGGACCGTGCCGTGCCCGAGGTCCTCGTTCAGCCGCGCCACCAGGCGGGGAGCCAACAGCCGCAGCTGCGTCGCCCACGCGGTCGAGTCGCACTGCACCGTCAGCACGCGCTCGTCGGGATCCTCGTCGTAGCGCAGCGGCACGCAGTGTTTGGCCAGGTCCTCGCCGACCATCTGCGGCCAGCGGCCCATCACACCGCCCACCGCGGCCGGGGTCTCCCAGCCGCGCTCCGTGATCAGCCGGTTGATGGCCGCACCCAGCGGCAGGGGGTCACGCCCGTCCGCCCGGGCTCCGGAGCGCAGCCCGCCACCGCGCCTCGCCTGCTTCTTCTGCTGCGCGGCCGCACCGCGGGCCCTCGCCTGCTCCTTGGCCGCGCGCAGCGCGACCCGCGCGAGGTCCACGCCGGACGCCTCGGGAACCTTGGGGCTCTCGTTCTCGCTCATACGCGCTCCACGGTTCCGTCGGCCACCGCGTACCGCACGCCGGTCAGGACTCCGGGGACGTCGTCGTCGACGGCCGCGGTCACCAGCACCTGCTCGCCCGGGGCCACCAGTTCGGCGAGCCGCTCACGCCGCCGCGTGTCGAGCTCCGCGAACACGTCGTCGAGCACCAGCACCGGCTCGTTGCCCTCCGCGCGCAGCAGGTCGTAGGAGGCGAGCCGCAACGCCAGCGCGTACGACCAGGACTCGCCGTGGCTCGCATACCCCTTCGCCGGCATCTGTCCCAGCCTGAGCAGCAGCTCGTCGCGATGGGGACCCACCAGGGTCACCCCCCGCTCGATCTCCTGCTTCCGCGCCTCGGCCAGTGCGGACATCAGCTGCTCGAGCAGCTCCTCGCGCGTGGTGGGGCCGCCGTGTTCCCCACCTTGCGGGCCGGAGGAGGAACGGTACTCCAGGGCAATCGGGCCGCCGCCGGGAGCAAGGGCCTCGTAGGCCTTGTCGGCCAGCGGCTGCAGGGTGCTGATCAGGTCCAGACGCTGGGCGAGCACCTCGGCCCCGACCCGTGCCAGATGCTGGTCCCACACATCCAGCGTGGACATGTCCATGGAACGCCCGCCGTGCCTGCGCGCCATCGCCGCCGACTTCAGCAGGGTGTTGCGCTGCTTCAGTACCCGGTCGTAGTCCGAACGCACTCCGGCCATCCGCGGCGAGCGGGCCACAACGAGCTCGTCGAGGAAACGACGGCGCTCACCGGGATCGCCCTTCACCAGCGCCAGATCCTCCGGAGCGAACAGCACGGTGCGGACTATCCCCAGCACGTCACGCGGTCTGACCTGCGAGGACCTGTTGATACGCGCGCGGTTCGCCTTGCCCGGGTTGAGCTCCAGCTCGACGAGCTGGGAGCGCTCGCCCTGGGTGACGGCCGCCCGGATGACCGCCCGGTCGGCGCCCATGCGCACCAATGGCGCGTCCGAGGACACCCGGTGGCTGGCGAGTGTGGCCAGATAGCCGACCGCCTCCACGAGGTTGGTCTTGCCCTGACCGTTCGCTCCCACGAACGCGGTGACGCCCGGATCGAGAGGGACCTCGACCCGGGCGTACGAGCGGAAGTCGGCCAGCGACAGATGCGTGACGTGCATGGTGTGACGCCGACCTTCCCCCGGCGAGGCTGTGCAGCGCGGTGCACAGCCTGTGGACTACTTCTTGCTCTCCACCGCGTGGCCACCGAACTGGTTGCGCAGGGCCGCGATCATCTTCATCTGCGGGGAGTCGTCCTGACGGGACGCGAACCGCGCGAACAGCGATGCGGTGATCGCAGGCAGCGGCACGGCGTTGTCGATGGCGGCCTCCACCGTCCACCTGCCCTCGCCGGAGTCCTGTGCGAAACCGCGCAGTTGGTCGAGGTGCTCGTCCTCGTCGAGAGCGTTGACCGCGAGGTCGAGCAGCCAGGAGCGGATGACCGTGCCCTCCTGCCAGGAGCGGAAGACCTCGCGCACGTCGGTGACCGAGTTGACCTTCTCCAGCAGCTCCCAGCCCTCGGCGTAGGCCTGCATCATGGCGTACTCGATGCCGTTGTGGACCATCTTGGCGAAGTGGCCGGCGCCGACCTTGCCCGCGTGGACCGCGCCGAACTCGCCCTCGGGCTTGAGCGCGTCGAAGATCGGCTGAACCTTCTCGACGTTCTCGGCGGTACCGCCGTACATCAGCGCGTAGCCGTTCTCCAGGCCCCAAACGCCGCCGGAGACGCCGCAGTCGACGAAGCCGATGTCCTTGATGCCCAGCTCGACGGCGTGCTTCTCGTCGTCGGTCCAGCGGGAGTTGCCGCCGTCGACGACGACGTCGCCGGGAGACAGCAGCTCGGCGAGCTCGTCGATCGTGGACTGGGTCGCGGCACCGGCCGGGACCATCACCCAGATGACCCGCGGGCCCTTCAGCTTGCCCACAAGCTCTTCAATGCTGTGGACATCCGCGAGATCCGGGTTGCGGTCGTAGCCGATGACGGTGTGGCCTGCGCGGCGAATGCGCTCGCGCATGTTGCCGCCCATCTTGCCGAGGCCGACGAGACCGAGCTCCATCAGAGATTCCTCAATCGTTGTGTGCCGTGTTCCTACCCGTGTCCGAGACTACGCCCGGACACGGGTGCACACCTGTGGGGTCAGGCGCTCAGAAGCCGCTGCTCAGCCGCTCAGCCGTACCGGCATGATGAGGTACTTGTACGCCTCGTCCGCCTCGGCATCCATGGCGGGCTTGCCGCTCAACAGCGCGGGCTTGGTGGACGTGGTGAACGACAGCTGGGCGACCGGCGAGTCGATGGCGCTCAGGCCGTCCAGCAGGAAGGTCGGGTTGAACGCGATCGAGATGTCGTCGCCCTCCAGCTGGGCGTCCACACGCTCCACAGCCTGTGCATCGTCGCTGGAACCGGCCTCGAGGATGAGCACGCCCTGCTCGAAGCTCAGACGCACCGGGGTGTTCCGCTCGGCGACCAGGGCCACGCGCTTGACGGCCTCGACGAACGGCGCGGTCTCGATGACCGCCACCGAATTGAACTCGGTCGGGAACAGAGTGCGGTACTTCGGCAGGTCGCCCTCGAGCAGCCGGGTCGTGGTCCGCCGCCCGGCGCCCTCGAAACCGATAAGGCCCTCGCCGGCACCGGAGCCGGACAGCGCCAGGGTGACCGTGTCACCGCTGGTCAGCGCCTTGGCAGTGTCCAGAAGCGTCTTGGCGGGCACCAGGGCGACCGCGGAGGCGTCCGGGTTCTCGGGCTTCCACAGGAACTCGCGGACCGCGAAGCGGTAGCGGTCGGTGGACGCCAGCGTGACGGTGTCGCCCTCGATCTCGATGCGCACACCGGTGAGGACCGGGAGGGTGTCGTCGCGGCCGGCAGCAATGGCCACCTGCGCGGCGGCGGAGGCGAACACCTCACCGGGGACGGTGCCCGTCGCGGTCGGCATCTGCGGCAGCGCGGGGTACTCCTCCACAGGCAGGGTGTGGAGTGTGAATCGCGAGGATCCGCAGACCACGGTCGCCCGTACACCGTCTGTGGAAATCTCCACCGGGCGGTTGGGGAGGGCCCGGCAGATGTCGGCAAGCAGGCGGCCGGAGACGAGCACGGTGCCGTCCTCGTCGACCTCCGCCTCCACGGAGACACGCGCCGAGACCTCGTAGTCGAAGCTCGAGAAGCTCAGGGCGCCGTCCTCCGCCTTCAGAAGAAGGCCTGCGAGAACGGGCGCCGGCGGACGGGCCGGAAGGCTCCGGGCCACCCAGGCCACCGCCTCCGCGAGTACATCGCGCTCCACCCGGATCTTCACCGGAACCGCCTCCTGCTGTTGCTGGCTCGCCCTGCTGGCCTTCGTCGTCGGCTTGATGCCGGGGACCAGTCTGACGCACGGCGCCGACAGCTGGTGCGGGTCGGGGTCAAGTCGTGCCGAGCGGCAGGCGAGGGTCCGGGCCCGAGTTGTGCACAGGCCCCTCTTCCAAGCGAATTTCCCGGTAACTCTAAGTGGGAGTAGTAGTAGGGGCTGTGGAAACCGTGGATAACGCTGTCCATGCAGGTCAGGGCCGGTTTTTTGTCCACCGCGCCTGTGGGCGGGACCAGTGGACAACCCACTGCTTCTGTGGACGGCGGAAAGTTCTGCACACCCGATGCACAGCCCACAGGGACTTCTCCCCAGTGCTGTCCCCAGCTTTACCCACGTTCCCCACAGGCCAACCTGGCTCGTTGGTGTGACGGCTTTCACTCGACCCGGTGAGGAGGGGTGTTGCGTTGCCGAACAGTGGACAGAGGTGGGGAAAAGCTGTGGGCAACGTGCCCCTGCCTGTGGGCTGCCGGTGGACAACGTGGATCAAGAGCTGTGGACAGTTTCTGGGTCCACAGTCTGTGGACGGCGTTCGGCCACAAATCCACAACCGGCTGACCTGGTCCTACCGTGTTCTCACAGGCCGACCTGTGGACTGAGCCTGGACAACTTTTCAGTCCCCAGGCTGTGGAAGGAAGATCGTCCCCACTTCTGTGGAGAAGGCCCCGCCCGCGCCACGTATTCGAACACGGCGGGTCCGGCCGAGTGGACAACCTGCTCCCGGGAGGTGCCCATGAGGCGCCACGGACGAGCCGCGACGGGCTCCGCGGACGACAAGACGGGCTCCGCGAACGACAAAGGGCGGCCTCGGGATCCCGTCCCGAGGCCGCCCTGGTCGTGCCGGCGGCTGCGTCAGCCGTTCTTGATGCGGTTGGTGAGCTCGGTGACCTGGTTGTAGATCGAGCGCCGCTCGGCCATGAGCGCGCGGATCTTGCGGTCGGCGTGCATCACGGTCGTGTGATCCCGTCCACCGAACTGGGCGCCGATCTTCGGCAGCGACAGATCCGTGAGCTCCCTGCAGAGGTACATCGCGATCTGGCGCGCCGTCACCAGCACACGGCTGCGCGACGATCCGCACAGATCCTCGACCGTCAGCCCGAAGTAGTCGGCCGTGGCGGCCATGATGGCGCCCGCGGTGATCTCGGGGGCGGCGTCCTCACCACCGGGGATCAGGTCCTTGAGGACGATCTCGGTGAGGCCGAGGTCCACAGGCTGCCGGTTCAGCGACGCGAACGCGGTGACCCGGATCAGCGCACCCTCCAGCTCCCGGATGTTCCGGGAGATGCGGGACGCGATGAACTCCAATACCTCCGGCGGGGCGTTGAGCTGTTCCTGGACTGCCTTCTTGCGCAGGATCGCGATACGCGTCTCCAGCTCGGGAGGCTGGACGTCGGTCGTCAGGCCCCACTCGAAGCGGTTCCGCAACCGGTCCTCCAGCGTCATCAGCTGCTTGGGGGGCCGGTCCGAGGACAGCACGATCTGCTTGTTGGCGTTGTGGAGCGTATTGAAGGTGTGGAAGAACTCCTCCTGCGTCGACTCCTTGCTCGCCAGGAACTGGATGTCGTCGACCAGCAGGATGTCCACATCGCGGTAACGCTTGCGGAAGGTGTCGCCCTTGCCGTCGCGGATCGAGTTGATGAACTCGTTGGTGAACTCCTCGGAGCTCACGTACCGCACGCGGGTGCCGGGGTAGAGGCTGCGTGCGTAGTGCCCGATGGCGTGCAGCAGATGCGTTTTGCCCAGCCCCGACTCCCCGTAGATGAACAGGGGGTTGTACGCCTTGGCCGGTGCCTCGGCGACCGCGACGGCAGCGGCGTGCGCGAACCGGTTGGACGCACCGATGACGAACGTGTCGAACAGGTACTTGGGGTTCAGGCGGGCATGCGGCTCGCCCGGGCCGGGCGCGGGCGCCGGCTTCGCGCCGAGCGGGCCCGGCGCCCCATGAGGACCGCGGTGGGGAGCCGACTGCTCGGGCAGCTCGTGGCGCTCGGACCGCGGATCGTACTGCTGCCGCTCCGGTGGCTGTGGCTGCCGGTAGTCGTGCTGGGACCTGCTCGGCGGCGCCGAGGCATAGGGATCGCGCTCCTGGAAGCCGCCGAGCCGCTGCTGCTGCCAGGACAGGTCCTCCTGGGCACGAGGCCAGACGCCCGGCTCGGGGCGCTGCTGCTGGTACTCGGGATAGGAAGGCCGCACATTCGGCAGACCGTCGTCGGGCGCCGGGCGGCGACCGTAGCCGTCATAGGGGTCGCTGCGCCGCGGGCTGTCGTACGAGTCGCTCTGGCGCGGGCCGTCGTAGGAGTCGCTCTGCCGGGGCTCGTCGTGCTGCGGGCCCTGATAGTGCGACGGCTGCTGATGGGCCGGCGGAGCCTGTGGTGCCGGGGCCTCGCCCACGGAGTCGTCCACAGTGATGGCGATCCGGATCGGGCGGCCGCACTCCCGGCTGAGGGTCTCGCTGATCAGCGGGGCGAGCCTGCCTTCGAGTACGCGCTTGCCCCATTCGTTGGGGACGGCGAGCAGCGCGGTGTCTGCCACGAGCGCCAGCGGCTGGCATCGCTCGATCCACTGTTTGTCCTTGGGCTCTACGCCCTGCTGGCCCTCGTCGAGGAGCTGTTCCAGCACTCGTGGCCACACTGCGGCAAGATCGGCAGGTACGTCAGCCACAAAGCACGCTCTCTCGCAGGTCCCACGAATGTGTGGTTCTCGGGACGGGATGGGAAGACAGGCAGGAAAAGATTCCAAGTTCAGCCACGGTAGTCAGGCCGACCCATGCGGTTCAAGTTGTTGTCCACAGCCTGTGCACAGTGTGCACTGCCGTCGGCCTGGTTTGACCGAATGGCGTAGCCGCGCGTACCGTAACCAGGTCGAGTTGTCGATGGCTGCTGCCGCCTGCCTCCGATGGGCAAAGATCACGATCTGTGATTGTGAAGCGGTGCACTCGGGCGTAAACGCGAGCTACTCGTGGGCGCACGGTGACAGCCAGGCGATGTCCCGCCATCAACGAATCATTTCTGGAGCCCCCGAGTGAGCAAGCGCACCTTCCAGCCGAACAACCGTCGTCGTGCGAAGACCCACGGTTTCCGCCTGCGCATGCGTACCCGTGCCGGTCGCGCCATCCTGGCGAACCGCCGCAGCAAGGGTCGCGCCAACCTGTCCGCCTGATCACTTACAGGTCATGACGTGCTGCCTACCGAGAATCGGCTGAGGCGGCGCGAGGACTTCGCGACTGCGGTACGACGAGGACGCCGGGCAGGACGCCCGCTACTCGTCGTCCACCTACGAAGCGGTGCAACGGACCCGCACGCGCCTGGGGAGAGCGCCTCCCCGACGTGTGCGGGTTTCGTCGTGAGCAAGGCAGTGGGTGGAGCCGTCATACGCAACAAGGTCAAGCGGAGACTGCGCCACCTCATGCGCGATCGGCTCCCCAAGCTGCCCCCCGGTAGCCTGGTGGTCGTACGGGCGCTGCCCGGTGCGGGCGACGCCGAATATGAACAGCTGGCCCGAGACCTGGACGCCGCTCTGCAGCGGCTGCTGGGAGGGGGCGCGCGATGAAGTACCCACTGCTGGCACTGATCAAGCTGTACCAGTGGACGATCAGCCCGCTGCTGGGACCTGTCTGCAGGTATTACCCGTCGTGTTCCCACTACGGATTTACGGCCATCGACCGGCATGGCGTGGTGAAAGGCACAGCCCTGACCGCCTGGCGAATCCTGCGGTGTAATCCGTGGTCGCCGGGCGGTGTGGACCATGTGCCGCCGCGCAAGCGCCCTCGGTGGCACGAAATGCTGCGCGATGCCTTGCGCGGCAGCAAGGGCGGGCACTCCGCCGCTGATGTGCCTGCCCCGGGATCGGCACCCGAAGCCCCGAGCCCCGCCGCAGAGACCTCGCCCAATGCTCAAGGAGCCTGATTAGTGGACACGATTGCCAGTCTCTTCAGTTTTATCACCACACCTGTCTCGTGGATCATCGTCCAGTTCCACTCCCTCTACGGGGCGATCTTCGGCCCGGACACGGGCTGGGCCTGGGGACTGTCCATCGTGTCGCTGGTGATCCTCATCCGGATCTGCCTGATCCCGCTCTTCGTGAAGCAGATCAAGTCGACCCGGAACATGCAGGCGCTCCAGCCGAAGATGAAGGCGATCCAGGAGCGCTACAAGAGCGACAAGCAGCGTCAGTCCGAAGAGATGATGAAGCTGTACAAGGAGACGGGCACGAACCCGCTCTCCTCGTGCCTTCCCATCCTGGCGCAGTCGCCGTTCTTCTTCGCGCTGTACCACGTGCTGAGCAAGATCGCCTCGGGAGACACCATCGGTGTCCTCAACCAGAGCCTGGTGGACAGTGCTCAGCGAGCCCACATCTTCGGTGCTCCGATCGCCGCGAAGTTCATGGACAACCCGGCCAAGGTCGAGGCGCTGGGCGCCACCCTGACGGACGTCCGCATTGTCACCTCGATCATGATCATCATGATGTCGGCGTCGCAGTTCTACACGCAGCGCCAGCTGATGCAGAAGAACGTCGACCTCACGGTCAAGACGCCTTACATGCAGCAGCAGAAGATGCTGATGTACATCTTCCCGGTGATCTTCGCCGTCATGGGCATCAACTTCCCCGTCGGTGTTCTCGTCTACTGGCTGACCACCAACGTGTGGACCATGGGCCAGCAGATGTACGTGATCAACCAGAACCCGACCCCGGGCAGCAAGGCCCAGGACGCGTACCTGCAGCGTCTGCTCAAGAGCGTCAACTCGCAGGGCGCGGTCCGTTCGCGGCGCAAGCGCGGTGTCGTTCAGGCAATCGTGGCCAAGGGCACGGACCGTAACGACAACGAGCGCCGGTTCATCACCGGGCTGGCCAAGGCCGGTCTGACCGCTCAGGCGGACGGCACCGTGATCAAGGGTGAGACTGCTCTCCAGGATGCCGAGGGCGCAGGCGCACAGAGGCGTCAGCAGCCCAAGCGGCAGAGCAAGGCACAGCGCCAGTCCGCCGCTGCCCAGGGCGGCGTGGCCAAGAGCTCCGAGGACGTGAGCGATTCCGCCTCGAAGACGTCGCTGCAGAAGGGCGAGACCGCCAACGGCACCTCGACCAAGGCAGCCGGTGGCAAGGCCGCCGGATCCGCTCGCCAGCCCAAGTCCGGACAGCGCAAGGGGCAGCAGCGCCCCAAGCACCCGTCGTCCAAGAAGTAAGAAGGAGTCCATCCGTGACGGAAGGCACCATCTCCGCCGCCGCCGAGGGTGGCGACACCCTGACCCGCCTTGAGCAGGAAGGGGAGATCGCAGCCGACTACCTCGAGGGTCTGCTGGACATCGCCGATCTTGACGGCGATATCGACATGGACGTCGAGGCGGACCGGGCGGCAGTCTCGATCATCAGCGATGCCGGCAGCCGGGATCTGCAGAAGCTCGTGGGACGGGACGGCGAGGTCCTCGAAGCCCTTCAGGAGCTGACGCGTCTGGCCGTGCACCGCGAGACCGGTGACCGCAGCAGGCTGATGCTCGACATCGGCGGCTTCCGGGCGCAGAAGCGCACGGAGCTTGCCGAGCTCGGTGCGAAGGCCGCCGACGAGGTCAAGTCCACGGGGCAGCCCGTGAAGCTCGACCCGATGACGCCCTTCGAGCGCAAGGTCGTTCACGACGCGGTTGCGGCCGCCGGTCTGCGCAGCGAGTCCGAGGGCGAGGAGCCTCAGCGCTTCGTCGTCGTGCTCCCTGCCTGAGCCTGTTGTTCTGTCGGCCCCGTCTGTGTTCGCAGGCGGGGCCGATCTTTGTCAGCCTGATAGTCAGCCACCACAGTCCGCATGTGCGGCAGTGCGGTACGGAAGGACGGTTCCCGTGACGGAGGCAGCAGAGCTTCCCCAGGCCCCCGAGGCTGCACGGAGGGTATTCGGTGAGTTCTTTCCGGAGGCTGTGCGGTACGCGGAGTTGCTCGCGGACGCCGGGGTGAAGCGTGGCCTGATCGGCCCCCGCGAGGTGCCTCGGTTGTGGGAGCGGCATCTGCTCAACTGCGCCGTGCTCTCGGAAGTCGTGCCCGAGGGCGTGACCGTGTGCGACGTCGGTTCCGGTGCCGGACTTCCGGGTATTCCGCTGGCTCTGGTGCGGCCGGACCTGAAGATCACGCTGCTCGAACCCCTGCTGCGGCGGACGAACTTTCTGCAGGAAGTCGTCGAGCTGCTGGGGCTCGACCATGTGACCGTGGTCCGTGGGCGCGCCGAGGAGATGCTCGGCAAGGTGCCCCCTGTCCACGTGGTGACAGCGCGCGCTGTGGCACCTCTGGACCGGTTGGCCGGCTGGGGTGTGCCTCTGCTGCGTCCTTACGGCGAGATGCTTGCACTCAAGGGCGATACGGCCGAAGAGGAGCTCCAGGGGGCTCGGGCCGCTCTGAGCAAGCTCGGTGTGGTGGAGACCTCGGTCCTTCAGGTCGGCGAGGGGATCGTCGATCCGCTGTCCACCGTCGTGCGCGTGGAGGTGGGCGAGAGCCCGGGCGGTGTGAGGTTCGCCGCCAAGCGAGCCAAGGCGGCCAGGACCAGCCGAACGCGCCGTCGCCGCTGAGCTGCGACTCCGCTGAGCCATACAAGCTTCCATACGTACGCATTTCGGAGTGTCGTCCCGGTTGGCTCCTGCGGCACGTGCATCGTGTTTCACGTGAAACGTCGCTCACTGCTGCAGGGAATCATCAGCCGCGGCCGTGCGGCCGCCCCGACGAGGGGTCGGAAGCCCCTCGTGCGGGCTACGGACTTGTCCACAGAGGTGGATTCCTCCACAGAACCACGGGCCTCGCTGGTTCACGACCCCGAAAGCATGGCAGGCTCTGTTCATTGCGAGCCTGATGTCGAGGAGAGTGAATCCTTGCGGTCCGACGCCAACATCGCGGGACCGATGACCGATCCGGTCCCCGGTCCCCGTACCGAGTCCACGGGGGAGGATGTTTCACGTGAAACACCGCCTCCGATGGATGACACCCCCATTGGCCGTGCTGCTCAGCTGGCTGTGGAGGCGCTGGGGCGTGCCGGTGAGGGGTTGCCCCGACCTGACCAGACGCGCGTCATGGTTGTCGCCAACCAGAAGGGCGGCGTAGGCAAGACCACCACCACGGTCAACCTCGCCGCCTCGCTCGCCCTTCACGGAGCGCGCGTTCTGGTCGTGGACCTCGACCCCCAGGGGAACGCCTCCACGGCGCTGGGGATCGACCACCATGCCGAAGTTCCCTCGATCTATGACGTCCTGGTGGACAGCAAGCCACTCTCCGAGGTGGTACAGCCTGTCCCCGACGTCGAAGGACTCTTCTGCGCTCCCGCCACCATCGATCTCGCCGGTGCGGAGATCGAGCTGGTGTCGCTGGTGGCGCGGGAGAGCAGACTCCAGCGGGCCATCCAGGCGTACGAGCAGCCCCTGGACTACATCCTCATCGACTGTCCGCCGTCGCTCGGGCTGCTGACCGTGAACGCGCTTGTCGCCGGTGCGGAAGTACTCATCCCGATCCAGTGCGAGTACTACGCGCTGGAAGGGCTCGGTCAGCTGCTCCGCAATGTCGACCTGGTGCGAGGGCATCTGAACCCTTCGCTGCATGTCTCGACGATTCTGCTGACCATGTACGACGGTCGGACACGGCTCGCCTCGCAGGTGGCGGACGAGGTGCGCAGCCACTTCGGTGACGAGGTCCTGCGCACGAGCATCCCCCGATCGGTACGTATCTCCGAGGCGCCGAGCTATGGCCAGACGGTGCTCACCTATGATCCGGGTTCCAGTGGTTCCCTGTCGTACCTCGAGGCTGCCCGTGAGATCGCACTGCGGGGTGTCGGGCTCCACTACGACCCGCAGCATGCGCATGCGGGTCAGAACACTCAGCAGAACATGTCGGAGGGGATCCAGTGAGTGAGCGACGTAGAGGATTGGGGCGTGGGCTCGGTGCGCTGATTCCCGCGGCTCCCCAGGAGCAGCAGGTGACCCCGGCGTCCGGGGCGACGGGGTCTCAGTCCTCGACTCCCGTGTTGACCGCGGAACGCGGAGTGGCGGCGGCCAAGGTCGCCAAGCTGCCCGCCGCTGCCGCGCCGTCAGACGCCGCCATCTCGGCTGATCCGGAGCCTGCCTCGCAGCCGAGCGAGCCGGCCGGAGCGCACTTTGCCGAGGTGCCCCTCGATGCGATCACCCCCAACCATCGCCAGCCGCGCGAGGTGTTCGACGAGGACGCTCTGGCGGAGCTGGTCACTTCGATCAAGGAAGTCGGGCTGCTGCAGCCGGTCGTCGTGCGGCAGTTGGGACCGGATCGCTATGAGCTCATCATGGGTGAGCGGCGCTGGCGGGCATGCCGTGAGGCGGGTCTTGAGCGAATCCCTGCGATCGTTCGGCACACCGAGGACGAGAAGCTTCTGCTCGATGCCCTGCTGGAGAACCTCCACCGGGCGCAGCTGAACCCGCTGGAGGAGGCAGCCGCCTACGACCAGCTGCTCAAGGACTTCAACTGCACGCATGACCAGCTTGCCGACCGCATCGGGCGTTCTCGTCCACAGGTCTCCAACACGCTGCGTCTGCTGAAGCTCTCCCCGCCCGTGCAGCGCAGGGTCGCCGCCGGCGTTCTGTCGGCCGGCCATGCTCGAGCCCTGCTCTCTGTGGACGACTCCGCGGAGCAGGACCGACTGGCCCACCGCATCGTTGCCGAAGGGCTGTCGGTGCGTGCCGTGGAGGAGATCGTCACGCTGCTCAATTCGGAGCAGAAGAGCTCGCCCAAGCCGAAGGGACCGCGTGCCGGGACGCGGCTGTCTCCCGCATTGAGCGATCTTGCCTCGCGGCTCTCCGACCGCTTCGAGACGAGGGTGAAGGTCGACCTCGGGCAGAAGAAGGGAAAGATCGTCGTCGAGTTCGCCTCGATAGACGATCTGGAGAGGATCCTCGGCACACTGGCCCCGGGTGAGGGACGAGTCCTGGAGAAGGGGCTGGGTGACGAGCCCGGCGAGGGCGAGGACACCTGAGCACCTCAGCTGCCACTGTCAGCAGGGCGGGTCGCGTTCCTTTCAGGGAATGCGACCCGCCCTTTGCCGTTGTGCGGTATCCGTGTCGGGGCTGGGTGGATACGATGCGTTCTGGTATGACGCATCCACCTTGAGCCATCTCGGAAGGAGGGCGGGGGCCACATGCGAGCGGTGAGCCGCGGCCAACTGGTGACAGCAGGTCTTGGACTTGGGGCAGTAGGCGGATTCGTCAGCAGCCTGCTTCGGGAGAGGAGCGCTCTGGCAGCCGCGCGTAGTGCGGCATATCAGGGAAGTGAGGAACAGCCTTCATGGGGCGTCGGCTCGTACCGCTCACGCTGGACAACCTTTCGGACCTTCCCAAGCGCTGTCGTGCGTGTGTCTTCTGGGAACTTGATCCGGTCAGCGGAGAAGCCGCAGTAAGAGCGGGGACACCTCAGCTCGAGAAGGAAGCCTGGATCTCCGCAGTTCTTCTCGAGTGGGGATCCTGCGGTCGCGTGGTCTATGTAGACGAGGTGCCGGTGGGATTCGTTCTCTACGCTCCTCCGGCCTATGTGCCGCGATCGATGGCCTTCCCCACGAGCCCTGTGGCGGCGGACGCGGTCCAGCTCATGACGGCCTGGGTCATGCCGGGATATCAGGGTCAGGGGCTGGGGCGGGTCATCGTGCAGACCGTCGCCAAGGATCTGTTGCGGCGTGGCTTCCGGGCGATCGAGGCTTTCGGGGACGCCCGTTGGAAGGAGCCCGCCTGTATGTTGCCGGCTGACCACTTGCTGGCTGTCGGGTTCAAGACAGTGCGCCCGCATCCCTCGCACCCCCGGCTGAGGCTTGAGCTGCGCACCACGCTTTCATGGAAGGAAGACGTGGAGCTGGCACTGGACCGTCTGCTGGGCGCCGTACAGAAGGAACCGGTGCTGCGTCCGCTGTGATGCGCACACGAAGATGGGCTCATCCCCTGAGGGGATGAGCCCATACGTGTTTCACGTGAAACAACGACCCACGCTTACTCGCCGATGAAGCCCTCGAGGTCGCGGACGATCGCGGCCTTCGGCTTGGCGCCGACGATGGTCTTGGCGACCTCGCCGTTCTGGTAGACGTTCAGCGTCGGGATGGACATGACGCCGTACTTCGCCGCGGTGGCAGGGTTCTCGTCGATGTTGAGCTTCACGACCTGGATCTTGTCACCGTGTTCGGCCGCGATGGCCTCGAGCGACGGCGCGATCTGACGGCACGGACCGCACCAGGCGGCCCAGAAGTCCACCAGTACAGGCTTGTCGCTCTTGAGGACGTCTTCCTCGAAGGAGTCGTCAGTCACGTTCTTCAGGGCGCCGGCCACGGCGGCCTCCTAACTTTCTGCGGGTGTGAGGGGAGAGGAGTTGAGGGTCAGACCACGGGGGTCTTCTCGGGCTCGGCGGCCTTCTCGCTGTCCGAGAGCGCAGCCAGGAATCGCTCGGCGTCCAGAGCGGCGGAGCAGCCGGTGCCCGCGGCCGTGATTGCCTGGCGGTAGGTGTGGTCAACGACATCGCCGGCGCCGAAGACACCCGTCAGGCTGGTGCGCGTGGAGGGCGCAGCCACCTGCAGGTAACCCTCGTCGTCCAGTTCGAGCTGGCCCTTGAACAGCTCCGTCCGCGGGTCGTGGCCCACGGCGATGAACAGGCCGGTGACGGCCAGCGGCGACGTCTCGCTGGTCTTCGTGTTGCGCAGCGTCAGACCGGACAGCTTCTGGTCCCCGTGGATCTCCGCCACCTCGCTGTCCCAGGCGAAGGAGATCTTCGGGTCGGCGAAGGCACGCTCCTGCATGGCCTTGGAGGCGCGCAGAGTGTCGCGACGGTGGACGATCGTGACGGACTTGGCGAAGCGCGAGAGGAAGGTGGCCTCCTCCATAGCGGTGTCGCCGCCGCCGATGACGGCGATGTCCTGGTCCTTGAAGAAGAACCCGTCACACGTGGCGCACCAGGAGACGCCACGTCCGGAGAGGGCGTCCTCCTTCGGCAGCCCCAGCTTGCGGTGCTGCGAGCCGGTGGTGACGATCACTGCCTTGGCCCGGTGGACCGTGCCGGCGGTGTCCGTGACGGTCTTGATCTCACCCGTGAGGTCAACAGCCACGACGTCGTCCGGCACGAGCTCTGCGCCGAAGCGCTCGGCCTGGGCACGCATGTTGTCCATGAGGTCCGGGCCCATGATGCCGTCGCGGAAGCCGGGGAAGTTCTCCACATCGGTCGTGTTCATCAGCGCCCCACCGGCGGTGACGGCTCCCTCGAACACCAGCGGCTGCAACGATGCGCGCGCGGTGTACAGCGCGGCCGTATAGCCCGCGGGCCCGGAGCCGATGATGATCACATTACGGACGTCGCTCACGGGTTTCTTCCTCGTCTCTGCAGACTGCCAACTGCCTACGGGGTGGGTTCACGGACTCTCACCCCACCCAACGGATCCTACGGGGCTTGCATTCCCTAGGTGTCGGAGCGGCACAGACAAGGTCTCAGCGGCGTGGGTAGGTCTCCGTCAGCAGCAGCGTTCCCGCAGGCTCGGCGTCATTGCCGACACACGCCGCATCGACCACATAGGCCTGGACACGAGCGCTGTCCGTGGCGTGGGGCAGCACCAGCAGGTACGCAGCGACGCCCTTGTACCTGCCTTGTTCGAAGGCAATGGGGCGATCCGAGCGACCTGTCCCCTGCTGAATACAGGAGGGGACGGATGCGCCAGGTGAGCTCTTGGGTGAGATCGGAGAGGAGTCGCTGCCGACCGACGGCGCCTTCTCGATCTTCGGCTCGTTGGCCGCGGTGTCGGCCGCCAAGAGGGTGCTCACACGCTTCTGGACCGGAGAGCCGGAGAATTCGGTCGGGTCCCCCGACGTGGCGCTGACGCTCGCATCGTTTGCTGCGCCGCTGTCACTGCCCGAGGGGTTCTGGACCGACTGCAGGAGCATCACGCTCACGCCGATGGCGGCTGCACCGAGGACTGCGCCGAGAACCGCTGTGCGCCGCCGGCGTGACCGCCGGTTCCGGCCGGGGCCGGTTGCCGCACGTGAATGACCCGCGGGCCGGTCGGTAGCTGTCGAGGTGGTGTCCAGGGCCGACTGCGCAACCGATGTTTCACGTGAAACATCGGCGGCCCTCATGGGTGTGGTCGCATCCAGGAGCGCTTCGGCAGCCAAGGCGGCATCGATGCGGCCCGCGATGTCGTTCGGCATACGGCCTGCCTCCGGCAACGTGCCGAGCAGTCCGCGGATCTCCTCGAGAGAACTGCGGACGTCCGCGCACAGCGGGCAGCCATCGAGATGCCGTCGTACCTCACCCGCGCGGGACGGAGAAAGAAGGCCCTCGGTGAGGTCGGAGATCTCCGATACGTCCGGGTGCCGAGTCGTGTCGGCCGAGGATGTCACGCGCGCCCACCTCCGCCCTTCACGGCTGCAGGGCCATTGGGCCCTGGTTCGCTTGCTCCCGACTCCGGTGGGACGGATGTCCCCGGCGTCCGGTTCCTTCCCCTGCCGAGATCGGGGTTATCCCCGCCCTCGGCCCGCAGGTGAGTGAGCATCGGCAGCAATCTGGCCCGGCCACGGGCGCACCGGCTTTTGACCGTCCCTGTGGGGACCTCCAGGACGCGCGCCGCCTCGGCCACGGGATACCCCTGCATGTCGACCAGCACGAGTGCGGCCCGCTGTTCCAGTGGGAGCTTCGACAGTGCCGCCAGGAGCTCACGATGGAGGTCGTGCCGTTCAGCCGGTGCCTCCGCCGACTCATGCGGCTCCAGCAGCTGTTCCAGGCGCTCGGGGTCGTCGACGGGGGAGGTCTTGCGGGACGCCGCCTTGCGGGCACGGTCGAGGCAGGCGTTCACCGTGATGCGATGCAGCCAGGTGGTGACAGCGGACTGCCCGCGGAAGGTGTGGGCCGCACGGAAGGCGGAGATGAGGGCGTCCTGGACCGCGTCCGCGGCTTCCTCCCTGTCCCCCAGGGTGCGCAGCGCTACCGCCCACAGCCGGTCGCGGTGCCGCCGGACGAGCTCACCGAACGCATCGGGGTCCCCGGCGACATGGCGAGCCAGGAGATCTCGATCAGTGTCCGCATCCACCGAGATCCTCCCCTTCCCGTTCGGAGTGCCAGAGATCGGTACGCGGGCGGGATCTATCCCGCCTGCTCGCCCTTGATTCTGATCTCTGAGATGCCGCCTCGGAAAGAGCCCGGGGAGCCATCAGTCGGCAGTGACGTTATGCGGATCAGCACGTAGCGCGCCTTCACCGGCGCGTCCAGTTCCTTCGTGAGCGTGCTACCTGCCTGCTCCAGCTCGGTGAGCCGTTGGTCGAACCCGTCCAAGGTGGTCGGTTGGGAAGCCGATGCGTCGGCGGCCAGCAACTCCACGGTCTGACCGGCTCGGTAGAAATCGATCTCGATCGCCGACAGGTCCTGCGCCCTCCCGAGGTCGACAATGAGGCCGCTGCCCTCCTTGCGGCTGGGGAGATTGCCGAAATTGGGGAAGCCTCGGTACTGAGGCGTCACCCACGCGGTCTGAGGATCGCCGTCGATGGCGTTGTCGACCTGATCCTGCTGGATGCCCGAGCCGTGCGGCATGAACTCCATGGCGGCGTCGATGGGCAGCTCCGCCAGAGGCTTCTTGGGCTTGTCGCCACTCTCGCCCGGTGTCTGCGTGGTGTTGGTGTCCCCGGTGTTCTTGTCGTCGTCGAGGAGCTTGTCGGCGACCTGCCAGCTGCCGAGGCCCAGTGCGGCGATCAACAATGCGCACACAGTCCACTTCAGCGCCTTGCCGGTGCGGCTCTGGAGCGGTGCGGGAGGGAGCGGTGCCGACTGGGTGGCGCCCCCGCCCGGGCGGACGGCGGGACGTCCGTAGTTGCCCTGCTGGTAGGTCGTGCGCTGATAGTCCGGCGGGGCGGTGAACGTCGGCTCCGGCGGGCGGATACGCGGCATCTCCGCGACGGCTTTCGCGAGTTCGTCGGGAGTGGTGCAGGGCGGCTCCTGGCGGGAGGCGGTGGCGCCGTCGTTGACGAGCGCTCGCATGGCGAGCTCGGAGAGCCCACGGTGCACGCCGGCCCGCACCTGGTCCGGAGCGACGAGGCCTACGCCCTTGGGGAGCCCGGAGAGGCCATAGGCGTCGTTCTCGTACGGCCAGCGCTGGGTGAGCGCGGCGTACAGCAGGGCACCGATCGCCTCGGTGTCGGTGCGCTGGGGGCCGTCGGCGGAGATGCCGCGCAAGGCGGCATTCACCGCGAGGCCGCGGATGCGGTACTGACCGGTCGATGTTCGCAGAACGGCGCCGGGGGTGAGGCGCAGGTGCGCGAGGCCTTCACGGTGGGCTGCGGCCATGGCCAACGACACCTGCTCGACGAGCTGGTAGGCATCGTGCGGTTCGAGCGGCCCAGCCGCCAGGAGCGCGGTGAGTTCGACCGCGTCCGGGAGCCACTCATGAACGACGTAGACGAGGTCGTTCTCCTCGACGGCGTCGAGGACCTGGACGAAGCGAGGGTCTCCGAGCAGCGCGGAGGACCGTGCGGCCGCGAGCACAGACCGGGCCCGGGGGTGATCGGCGGGCAGGAGGTGGACTCCGACAGCCCGCCGCAGTTTCTCGTCGACGGCACGCCAACTGCTGAAACCGTCCAGACGGGTGACGCACTCCTCGAGTCGGTAGCGTCTGGCAAGTTTGTGCCCGCTGTGCAGTTCGGGTGCAGAGGTGGAGGGCTCCCCGCCCCGCGCCTCGCTGTCCGTCCCTGGTGCGGTCATCTCCGCAGTCTTCTGGGATTCAGCCGCCCCGTCGGTCGTGGCCTTGCCCGCCTGAGCGGTCAGCGGTTCGTCCCCGCCGTTGTCGGCCACGTCGACGGCAGCCGTGCTACGTTCCGCCACCGTCGTTCCTGCCTCCCCATCCGTTGCGCCATATCCAAACGCCATGCCAATTGTGCCCACAGTCGGACGCTATGCACGACACGCGGGGTCCGACGATGGTTGTGCCAGAACCCGACTGTCCTAGCGACCGAGACGGCCGCGGACCATGCCGACCAGGGCGTTGAGTTCCTCGATGCGCATCCGCTTCGCAGCAACGAAGAAGACGCCCAGCAGCACGACCCCGCCCGCCACCAGCGCCACCAGCGAACCTCCGGCGCCGCTTCCCAGGCCCTTGGTGATACCGAAGGCGACTGCGCCCGCTGCGACTGCGGCCGGCACGGACGCCATCGACAGCCGCGCATAGGTCCGCATCACATGGGAGCCGTCCAGATCGCCGCCAAGGCGGTTCTTGAGCCGACGCCAGGCGACGCCCACGCCCACGGCGTAGGCGAGCCCGTAGGAGGCGCCCATGCCGACGACTGCCCACCGCGCGGGAAGCAATGTGTAACAGAGGGCGGATGCACCGGCGTTGACCGCAGCAACAATGACCGTGTTGTAGAAGGGCGTCCGGGTGTCCTCGTACGCATAGAAACCGCGCAGCACGACGTACTGCACGGAGTACGGGATGAGGCCGAGTCCGAAGGCCATCAGGATGAAGCCCATGCCCTGTGCGGCCTCGTGACCGCTGGACGCGAACAGCAGGGACGACATCGGGACGCCGAGTGCGAGGAAGGCGAAGGAAACCGGGACGATCGCCACCGCGGAATTGCGCAGGCCCTGCGAGATGTCGTCCCGTACGGCGCCTGGATCGTTGTCGTGGGCGGCGCGTGAGATTCGCGGCAGGAGGGCCGCCATCACGGAGACGGTGATGATCGCCTGCGGCATACCCCAGATCAGCTGGGCGTTGGCGTACGCGATGAACCCGGCGCCCTGTCGGCCCGAAGCCTGACCTGCCGCGGTCGCCAACTGTGTGACGACGAGCACGCCGGCCTGGTTGGCAAGGACGAACAGCACCGTCCACTTCGCCAGTTTGACCGTCTTGCCGAGTCCGTGGCCCTTCCAGTCGAAACGGGGGCGGAAGCGGAAGCCCGTCTCACGCAGGTACGGGATCATCGCCAGTGCCTGGACGACGAGACCGAGCAGTGTGCCGATGCCCAGCAGGCGTACACCCTCCGGCGGGATCGTCTGCACGCCCATCTGCGACTCGGCGGAGGTGCCGTACACCCAGATGAACAGGCCGAACGTGGTGATCATGACGATGTTGTTGAGGACCGGAGTCCACATCATCGCGCCGAACTTCCCCCGCGCGTTGAGGATCTGCCCCATGACCACGTGGATGCCCATGAAGAAGATCGTGGGCAGGCAGTAGCGGGCGAAGGTGACCGCCACACTGTTCGCCGCCTGATCGCTGGCGATCGTGTCGGACATCAGCCTGATGAGCAGCGGGGCGGCGAAGACAGCAAGGCCGACGATGGCGCCGAGCGCCACCATCACGAGCGTCAGCAGCCGGTTGGCGTAGGCCTCGCCGCCGTCGTTGTCATCCTTCATCGCACGCACCAGCTGCGGGACGAAGACCGAGTTCAACCCGCCGCCGACGGTGAGGATGTAGATCATCGTCGGCAGGGTGTAGGCGATGGTGAAGGTGTCACCGAGGAGTGCGGCTCCGAGAGCAGCCGTGATCACCAGGCTGCGCAGGAATCCGGTGAGGCGGGAGACCAGCGTGCCGGCCGCCATCACCGCACTGGACTTGAGGAGGCCGGAGGCTCGTCCGGCCGGCTTCTTGGGTGCGGGGGTCGCAGGCATGGCTTCAGGGGCGGGAGCCGGCCGGCCGGAGGCCTGCTGGTCCCGGAAGAGGTGGGCGAACGCATCCGGCTCGGGCTGTTCCTCGCTCGCCCGGGTTACGAGGTCGTCGACGCCTGTGAACTGGGTGGTTCGGGCGTCGTCCCCGTACGGAAGGTGTCGGGAGGGGCCCTCGGGTTCGGGTGGCGGGGTCTGTGCCCAGACACGTGGGTCGGGGGCGTGCTGGGGCGACGCAGGCTGCTGGTAGAGCGGCTGCGGTGCCTGGTAGGTGCCCGGAGGCGGTGGCGGATGCGCCGAGCGGTCGTAGAGCGCTTCGGTCACAGGGTCCTGGGCCGACAGATCCTGCGCCTGGAACGGATCATGGGCGTAGGCGTCCTGGAGGTAGGGATCCTGTGCGTACGGGCTCTCCGCGTGCTGTTCGGAAGTGGGCTGATGCGGCGGCGGGACCGGGCCGGACGGGTTCCCACCCGCGTCCTGCCCCCGGTCACCGTCGTACGGCGCGTTCATGACTACCCCACCTCATCGTCCCCGGCCGACCGGCCACGACATCGCTCAACGGTCCACTTTCTCACCAGCGTCCGACGGGTTGCCGCTTTCCGGTCGGGTGTCCGGTGCCAGGTCACTCGCCTGCCCGGGATCCGGGCCGTCGATGTCACCGTCCGTACGCTCCGTACCTTCGTCGCCTTCGTCGTTCGTGTCTTCTGCCGCAGCGGCCTCCAGGGCTGCCGCCCGCTTGCGCTGGGTGTACATCCTGATGCCTGCCAGGACAAGGAGCAGCACGCCGCCGGCGATGACGAGCATGACCGCCGGGGTGATCTCCGAGACATTGACGGTGAACGACATGGCGTTGCCGTAGGGCTTGCCGTCCTGGGTGTACAGCTGCGCGGTCATCTGGACCTGGCCGTTGGCGTTGGCCGCGGCAGGGAACTTCACCGTCTGGCTGTGCCCGCCGTCGACCCGGACCGGCTGCTCGGACATGCCCTGGCCGTCGAGATTCAGCCGGGTGGGGTTGTGTGACCGAAGGCGCAGAACCAGATGGTCGATCCCCTGGACGAGCTGGTTCTGCACAGTGACGGGAATCGTCGCACTGCGGCCCGACAGAGTCACGTCCGTCTTCTCGATCAGCTGAACCTCTTCGGTGAGGTCGCGCAGATAGCTTCCGACGCCGTCCCGGTACTGCTGTGCCGCCACTGGATTGCCGCGCCAGGACACCGACAGCTCACGGTCGATCGCCCGGCCGAACGGGGTGTTCACGCGGTCCGCCTGCGTGAGGATGCCCTCGAACATGTCGAGCTTCTCCTGGGTGCTCCGGACGTCCTGGAACGCCTCCACGGGGAGCTCCTGCTTGCGGAGAGCGCCGGGATACCGGGACCCGGAGGGCACCGTGGTGTTGGCGTCCGCATCGGGCTTCGCGTCCGCGGCGGCGACAAGGTCGAGAGGCTGGGTCCAGCGCTTTCCTTCTAGGGCCTGCAGTGCACGGGCCATGGACTGGGCCTGGGCGGCTGTCGGTACCCGCTGTGGGGCGACGACGATGCTCCGCTGCTTGTCGGGGGCCTGGAGAGTCAGGGCGAGCGTCTGGGCGACGAATTCCTGGACGGCGAGTGTGGAGTCGCCGGACTGGGTCATGTCGCCCTGGAAGGCTTTGGAGAGCCGGGAGTCCGCCACCACAGCGGTCGTACCGCCACCGATGGGCCGGGCCGCGGTGGGCGTGTATCCCAGGTTGTCCTGCAGGCTGTCGCTGCGGGCGATCACCTTGTGCGCGCCGGCCGAAGTGGCCACGTCGACGATCGACGAGTCGATGGCGCCGTCCACGGGCCAGGCGAAGTCGACGGACGGAGACTCGTGGAGGATCGTCTCCACGGTCGTCTCGGCGACCTCTGTGGCGGACTGCAGATGGCTGAGGGCCCCGGAGACGGCCTTGCCCCGGTGCGCCAGGGATGCCAGGTCAGGGTCGGCGAAGGGCAGCGCGACCACCTTGC
The DNA here is from genome assembly GCF_056436245.1 of Streptomyces sp. NPDC043812. Lineage (NCBI taxonomy): Bacteria > Bacillati > Actinomycetota > Actinomycetes > Kitasatosporales > Streptomycetaceae > Streptomyces > Streptomyces sp. NPDC043812. Next base: position 21,478 of record NZ_JBWKCY010000032.1, on the reverse strand, counting down.
GCCCCTCGACGGCGGCATCGAGTGAACTCAGCCACCGCTTCGCCACGGCCTGGTTCTTGCCGGGAACTGTGGTGTCCCCCTGCTTGACCTGGTAGTTCCCGGTCATGGCATCCACGGTGGCCAGCAGGTCGGGGTCGATGACCCAGGTGACCGGCAGCTCCTTGCCGAGGGAAACGAGCTGATCGAGACGGCCGCCGGTGGCCAGCTCGGTGGCCAGCGATTCGTCCTCGAAAACGGGTGTCTGCTGCTCGTCGGACCCCGTCTCGGAAGTGAGGTGGGTCGTGGAGATCAGCGGCCAGAGGTAGGTGAGGCGGGTCTTCTTCTCCGGGGCTTCCGGCTGCCAGGGGAGGAACGTCCGCTCGATGCCCAGAACCTGATCGTAGGCCAGAGTCTCGGTTTCGCCCGACAGCGAGACGCCGAGCTGGTAGACACCGCCGTCCTCGTCGAGGTCGAGCTCATCAGCGGGAACGGTCACCGTGAAGTCACGGCTGATCCCGGAGGCCAGCCGGGGAATGTCGACGGCGAACTTGTCGTCGATCTTCGGCCCGTCCAGCCCCGGGTCGTAGCCGGTCCGGTCCGCCGCGCGATCGATGGACATCCTGCCCGTCAGCTTCTGCCCGACCCGCAGATCGACATGAGCGTCCGTGATCGTCTGCTTGCCCTTGTTGGTCACCGTGCCCGAGACGGTGATCTTGTCCTTCTCGCCCGGCGCTGCCGGTGTCAGCGTGTTCAGGGACACATCGACGGTTCTCGAACCGGTGGCGTCCTCAGCGGCGTGCGCAGCCGGCGCGGCGGGACCGCACAGCAGTCCGGCCACGAGTGGAACGCCGGTGATCAGGGAGGCTGTGCGACGCAGCCACCGGCGGGCAGGAGAAGTACCCATCCCCTGGAAGTCTGCCGCCTTGGCCACGTGCCCGCCCGTCCCTTGTCGTCTGGTTGCCTTTGGGTGGTTCTCTGGTTCCTGCGTCCACGCATGGTAACGATGCCCGCTGTGTCGAAGTGCCGCGGAGTCGCCCACAAGATCGCGGGGAACTCCCCGGGCCGCAGGAAACGGGGACGCTCCGGTCGGCCCGGGCACGTACCCTTTTCTGTTGTGCCGAACGCCAACGAAGAGAACCCGACTGCCCTGAGCCAGGTGCAACGCCGCGCGGTGAGCGAATTGCTGCGCGTCTCCCCTGTAGCCGACGACCTTGCCCGCCGCTTCGAGGAAGCCGGGTTCAGTCTGGCCCTGGTCGGCGGCTCGGTACGTGACGCACTTCTCGGAAGGCTCGGCAACGACCTCGACTTTACGACGGACGCCCGCCCCGAAGACGTGCTGAAGATCATCCGGCCGTGGGCGGACTCTGTATGGGATGTGGGCATTGCCTTCGGCACGGTCGGATCCCAGAAGGACGGTCACGTCGGGGACGAGGTGCAGCGCTTCCAGATCGAGGTGACGACGTACCGCTCGGAGGCCTACGACCGGACCTCACGCAAGCCCGAGGTGTCCTACGGCGACTCCATCGAGGAGGACCTCGTCCGCCGCGACTTCACGGTGAACGCCATGGCCGTCGCCCTGCCGGGGAAGACGTTCATCGACCCGCACAACGGGCTCGAGGATCTCGCCGCCCGCGTCCTGCGGACGCCGGGAACCCCCGAGGAGTCCTTCTCCGACGATCCGCTGCGCATGATGCGAGCAGCCCGCTTCGCCGCCCAGCTGGATTTCGATGTGGCGCCGGACGTCGTGGCGGCCATGACGTCGATGGCACAGCGCATCGAGATCGTCTCCGCCGAGCGCGTGCGTGACGAACTGAACAAGCTGTTGGTGTCCGCGCACCCCCGGAAGGGACTGGCCCTCCTTGTCGACACCGGGCTGGCCGAGCATGTGTTGCCTGAGCTGCCGGCGCTCCGCCTCGAGAGCGATGAGCACCATCGGCACAAGGATGTGTACGAGCATTCACTCACCGTGCTCGACCAGGCGATCGAGCTGGAGGACGGCGGCCCGGACCTGGTGCTTCGGCTGGCTGCCCTGCTGCACGACATCGGAAAGCCGCGGACACGGCGTTTTGAGAGTGACGGTCGGGTCTCGTTCCATCATCACGAGGTGGTGGGCGCGAAGATGGTCAAGAAGCGCATGACCGCCCTCAAGTACTCCAACGAGATGGTCAAGGACGTCTCGAGGCTGGTGGAACTGCATCTGCGCTTCCACGGCTACGGGACCGGCGAATGGACCGACTCTGCGGTGCGGCGTTACGTGCGTGATGCGGGGCCGCTGCTGACGCGCCTGCACAAGCTGACTCGGTCGGACTGCACGACGCGAAACAAGCGGAAGGCGCAGGCGCTTTCGCGGGCGTACGACGGGCTGGAGATGCGTATCGCACAGCTCCAGGAACAGGAGCAGCTGGATGCGATCCGGCCGGACCTCAATGGCAACGAGATTCAGGAGATTCTCGGTGTCGGCCCGGGACCGGTCATCGGCAAGGCGTACACCTTCCTGCTGGAGCTCCGCCTGGAGAACGGTCCGATGGAGCATGACGCCGCTGTGGCTGCACTCAAGGAGTGGTGGGCGGCCCAGGACTGAGCAGGCGCCGGTGCGATGTTTCACGTGAAACATCGCACCGGTGGGGCCGAGGGCGGATGTTTCACGTGAAACATCCGCCCTCGCCGTCACTGTCGGGACGTCCCCCGGGCGGGTGTCCAGCGCGCGAGCATGACGGCAACCGCCGCGTAGATGGCCGCGACCATCACAACCAAGGGGGCCGACCTCCCGTCCGGCGGCAGCATGAGTGCCGCGATACCGGCTGCTCCCACGAAGGCGACGTTGAAGAGCATGTCGTACAGGGAGAACACCCTGCCGCGGAACTCGTCGGCGACAGAGGTCTGGACGATGGTGTCCGTTGCGATCTTCGAGCCCTGGGTGATGAGTCCCAGGACGAAGGCAGCGACGAGCATCGGTGCAGGCGCGAAAGGCAGGCCCAGCGCCGGTTCGAGCACTGCCGCAACCCCGGCGCAGGCGACCAGCCATCCGTGACGGCCCAGGCGCCCGATCGCCCAGGGTGAGATCACTGCCGCAGCGAAGAAGCCCGCGCCTGACACTGCGAGAGCGAGGCCGAGGAGGGCGAGCCCGTCATCCTCGCTGTCGGACCAGGCGTAGCGGCAGAGCATCAGCACCATCACGGTGAGGGCGCCGTAGCAAAACCGCAGCAGCGTCATGGCTGCGAGCGCTTGCGCCGCCTCGCGCCGCTGAGACAGGTGCCGCAATCCGGCCGTCAGCCCGCGCGCGGTCGACGCGATTGCTGCGGTCAAGCGGGGTTGAACCAGCTCGGGATCCGGGCCGAGGAGTTCGCGGGGCATACGCAGAGACGCCAGCGCCGAGCAGAGGTACAGGACCGCCCCGAGCACTACGACCGCGGCGTCCGAGTCGTCGGCCACGAAGCGCACGACGAAGGCGAGCCCACCGCCCGCCGTCGCGGCGAGCGTCCCCGCGGTGGGGGACAAGGAGTTGGCCATGACCAAGCGGTCGGCGTCGACGACCCGCGGCAGGGCTGCCGAGAGTCCGGACAGCACGAAACGATTGACAGCGGTCACGGACAGCGCGGAGGCGTAGAAGAGCCAGTCGGGAACCGAGGCGAGGATGAGGAGGGCAGTGCAGCCGGCGAGAAGGGCGCGGAGCGAGTTGCCGTAGAGGAGTACCTGTCGGCGCTGCCAGCGGTCGAGGAGGACCCCTGCGAACGGGCCGACAAAGGAATAGGGGAGAAGCAGCACGGCCATGGCGGACGCGATCGCGGCCGGGGACGTCTGCCGTTCCGGCGAGAAGACCACGTATGTGGCAAGGGCCACCTGATAGACACCGTCGGCGGACTGGGACAGCAGGCGGACTGCCAACAGTCGGCGGAAATTCCTCAGGCGCAGTAGTACGCGCAGATCACGTACAGCGGGCATGCGAGCAAGGGTCACACACGAGGAGGGTCCCCGGGTCGATGACCCGGGGACCCTCCTCGGACGGACGGGGAGAACGCTTAGCGCTCGACCTCGCCCTTGATGAACTTCTCGACGTTCTCGCGAGCCTCGTCGTCGAAGTACTGCACCGGCGGGGACTTCATGAAGTACGAGGACGCGGAGAGGATCGGGCCGCCGATGCCGCGGTCCATGGCGATCTTCGCGGCGCGCACGGCGTCGATGATGACACCCGCGGAGTTCGGGGAGTCCCAGACCTCGAGCTTGTACTCGAGGTTCAGCGGGACATCGCCGAAGGCGCGGCCCTCGAGGCGCACGTACGCCCACTTGCGGTCGTCCAGCCAGGCCACGTAGTCCGACGGGCCGATGTGGACGTTCTTCTCGCCAAGCTCGCGGTCGGGGATCTGCGAGGTGACGGCCTGCGTCTTCGAGATCTTCTTGGACTCCAGGCGCTCGCGCTCGAGCATGTTCTTGAAGTCCATGTTGCCGCCGACGTTCAGCTGCATCGTGCGGTCCAGGATCACGCCCCGGTCCTCGAAGAGCTTAGCCATCACGCGGTGCGTGATGGTGGCGCCGACCTGCGACTTGATGTCGTCGCCGACGATCGGGACACCGGCCTCGGTGAACTTGTCGGCCCACTCCTTGGTGCCGGCGATGAAGACCGGGAGGGCGTTGACGAACGCGACCTTGGCGTCGATGGCGCACTGCGCGTAGTACTTCGCAGCGTCCTCGGAACCGACGGGCAGGTAGCAGACCAGAACGTCGACCTGCTTGTCCTTGAGGGTCTGGACGATGTCGACCGGGGCCTCGGCGGACTCCTCGATGGTCTGGCGGTAGTACTTGCCCAGACCGTCCAGGGTGTGGCCGCGCTGCACGGTGATGCCCGTGGACGGCACGTCGCAGATCTTGATGGTGTTGTTCTCGCTGGCGCCGATGGCGTCCGAGAGGTCGAGGCCGACCTTCTTGGCATCCACGTCGAAGGCGGCCACGAACTCGACATCGCGAACGTGGTAGTCGCCGAACTGGACGTGCATGAGACCCGGCACCTTGCCGGCCGGGTCGGCGTCCTTGTAGTACTCGACGCCCTGCACCAGCGAGGCGGCGCAGTTACCCACGCCGACGATGGCTACGCGAACGGAACCCATTCCGGTTGCTCCCTGTGTGTGATCTCGGTATTCCGGATGAAACCCTGCGGAGCGCAGGGCCTCACTTGGCGGTGTCGTCGGACGGATCCGGCGGAGTGGAGCCTTCGGGAGGTGTTCCTCCGGAAGGTCCTGTCCCCTCGTGCCGGGGCAGGCCGCCCGTCGCTCCAGATGTGTTGTCCTGCTGAGCGGTGTTCTCGGGGGAGGGCCGCTGATCCCGCCCTGCCCGCTCGCTCTCGATGAGCTCGTTCAGCCAGCGCACCTCGCGCTCCACGGACTCCATGCCGTGGCGCTGCAGCTCGAGCGTGTAGTCGTCGAGGCGCTCGCGGGTGCGGGCGAGAGAGGCGCGCATCTTCTCCAGGCGCTCTTCCAGCCGGCTGCGTCGGCCCTCCAGCACCCGCATCCGCACCTCTCGTTCCGTCTGGCCGAAGAAGGCGAAACGGGCGGCGAAGTGCTCGTCCTCCCAGGTGTCGGGGCCGGTGTGCGAGAGCAGCTCCTCGAAGTGCTCCTTACCTTCCGCCGTCAACCGGTAGACGATCTTTGCGCGCCGGCCGGCAAGCGAGGCGGCGAGGGCGTCCTCGGGTGCGTTTCCCGGCTCCTCGATCAACCAGCCGTTCGCGACCAGCGTCTTGAGACAGGGATAGAGGGTTCCGTAGCTGAAGGCCCGGAAGATTCCCAGCGAGGTGTTGAGCCGCTTGCGCAGCTCGTATCCGTGCATCGGGGCTTCACGGAGCAGGCCGAGCACGGCGAACTCAAGGATGCCTGAGCGTCTGCTCACTGCTTCCTCCCTCGCTGTCCCGGGTCCGTATGCCGTGCCGATGTGTCGTGCTGATGTATCGACTCGATACATCAGCACGATAGGGGTACGTTCCCGCTGCGACAAGGGGGGCCATAGTGAACGGCGTCACATCGTCAATTCATAGGCAATGAGTTGCCTGATTTGGGGTGAACTTCAGGTCTAGGTGGGTTTTGACCGTGCGTAGTCTGTGCGGCATGCAGACCACCGGGAACCATGTGACGCCCTTGTGCGTCATCGCCGTGGATGCACAGCGGATGAGCCCTTCACCGAGCTCGTCCGTATCCATTTCGGGGGGACCGGAAATCAACTGCCGCTTCCAGGCGTCTCGCCTGCCCGAGGAGTAGTCGTTCGATGAGCGAGCACCGTCGCAAACCGCCGCAGCAGCCGCAGGGTGGCGGGCGCGCCGCGGCCCGGCGCGCCGCCCAGCAGCCTTCGGGCCGCCGTGCAGCGCCCGGCCGGGGCGCCACGTCAGCCTCCCCTTCCGCCTCCTACGGCGAGGAACGCCCCTATGGCGGCCGTGCCGAGGCGCGGCGCGCCGCCCAGCGGGGAGGCCGCCGACGCATGGACGAGTCGGCGGGTGCCGGCCACGGAGGCCGCGGCGGTGGCCGACGCGGCACCGGCGGTGGGGGTGGCGGAGGCTATGGCGCCTCCGGCCGCGGGCCCGGGAAGAAGCGGCTCATCGACTACCCGCGCCACAACAAGTACGGATGGCGGCGCTGGGTGCCGTCCTGGAAGCTCGTTTCGGGTCTGTGCATCGCGTTCGTGGCAACACTGATGGGAGCTGCGACCATCGCGTACGCCATGGTCGTCATCCCCAAGGAAGCCGAGGCGGCCGAGGCACAGAACAATGTGTACTACTGGGCCGACGGATCGCAGATGGTGGCGACCGGGGGTGAGGTCAACCGGCAGATCGTGGGCATCGACAAGATCCCGCTGGACATGCAGCATGCGGTGATCTCGGCCGAGAACAAGACATTCGAGAAGGACTCGGGCATCGACCCGATGGGTATCTCGCGTGCCCTGTTCAACATGGCCAGGGGGCAGGAGACCCAGGGTGGCTCCACGATCACGCAGCAGTATGTGAAGAACGCGCGACTGGACGATCAGGACCAGACCTTCGGCCGCAAGTTCAAAGAGCTGTTCATCTCCATAAAGATCGACAGCCAGATGGACAAGCCCGACATCATGGCGGGCTACCTCAACACGGCGTACTACGGCCGAGGTGCGTACGGCATCCAGGCCGCGGCCCGCACGTACTACCACAAGGACGCGGACAGGCTGAACGCCAGCGAGTGCGCGTTCCTCGCTGCGCTGCTGAAGGGCGCGACGTACTACGACCCGGCCGGTGCCGAGTCCATCGACGCCGCAGCGACGCCGGAGGCCAACAGGGCCCGTGCCGAAAAGCGCTGGAACTGGATCCTCGACGAGATGGTCAAGGACAAGCACCTGGAGAGCCGCGAGGAGTTCCGCGAGTTCCCGGAGCCCAAGAAGCCGAAGAAGAACGCGCAACTCGGTGGCCAGATCGGCTACCTCGTGGACCTGGCCAAGGCCAACTTCATCAACAATCACGAGGGCATGACGGCCAAGAGGCTGGCGCAGGGCGGCTACGAGATCCACACGACCTTCGACAAGAAGAAGGTCGACGAGCTCGAGAAGTCCGTCAAGAAGATCCAGGACGAGTACATCGACCCCAAGAAGCGGCCGGATACGGACACCCACGTCCAGTTCGGTGGCGCATCCGTCGAGCCCGAGACCGGGAAGATCGTCGCCACGTACGGCGGAACGAACGCGACGACGCACTTCACCAACAACGCCGACTCGACCGGTGCCCAGGTCGGATCGACGTTCAAGCCCTTCGTACTGGCCGCCGCGATGCGGGACGGTGTGCGTGACCCCGAGCTCCAGGAGGAGCAGGGCTCCAGCGAACGCAGGATCGTCGACCCGGACAAGAGCCGCTACAGCGGCAAGAACGAGCTCAAGATCAAGAACTATGACGGTTCCATCTGGCACAACGAGAAGGGAAAGGAGTGGCTCCAGACCAATGACGACGACCAGAGCTACGGCAACATCAGCCTGCGCGAAGCCATGATCCACTCCGCCAACTCGCCCTATGTGCAGCTCGGCATGGACATCGGCATCCCGCAGGTCCGCCAGTCGGCCATCGACGCCGGCCTGCTCGAGGACAGCCTTGTGACGTCGAACGTGCCCTCCTTCTCTCTCGGCATCTCCGCCCCCAGCGCCATCCGGATGGCAGGGGCGTACGGCACCTTCGCGGCCAACGGCGAGCAGCGCGACCCGTACTCGGTGACCCGCGTGGAATACAAGGGTTCGACGATCTACGAGCACGAGGACGAGGTCGAGCGGCCCTTCACCAAGGCCGTCGCCACCAATGTGACGGACGTGCTCCGGGACGTCGTCGAAGACCCGGAGGGCACGGGTCGCAAGGCCCGGCTTCCCGGGCGCCAGGTCGCCGGCAAGACCGGAACGACGGACGGCAACAAGCAGGCCTGGTTCGTCGGCTACACGCCGCAGTTGTCGACCGCCATCGACATGTACCGGCTCGACGACGACGAGAAGAGCAAGACGCGCAAGTTCGAGGACATGTACGGCACGGGCGACCAGCCCAAGATCCACGGATCGTCGTTCCCGTCCCGGATCTGGCAGGACTACATGTCGAGCGCGCTGAAGAACGAGAAGATCGTCGCGTTCGACCCGCCGGAGCCCATCGACGGCGAAGCCATCTGGGGCGGTGGCGCGGTGAGCCCCTCCCCGACGCCGAGCAACTCGCCCTCGGAGACCCCCTCGCAGACGCCGTCCCAGACGCCATCCGGAAGCCCCTCGACGAGCCCGGACCCCTCCGCGTCCTGTGACCCGTGGCAGGACTGGAGCTGCGAGCCCACCGGCGGCACTGACGCAGGCACCGACCAGGGGGCGACCAACGGCGGGGTCACCACCAGCCCCTCGACCTCACCAGGCACGGACGGCGGTGGAGGCAACAACGGGGGCGGTAACGGTGGAGGAAACGGCGGCGGCTTCATCGGAGGCTCCGACGGCACATAGCAGCGGCTGAACGCCTCTGTGAGGCTGCAGGGCCGCCGTACCCGACACGCATGGCACCAGCTGCCGTGCCTGTCGGGACGGCGGCCCTCGCCGTATCCCCCACCCCTTACGGCAGGATGTGCACCATGCCCAGCGCACAAGAGACGAGCATGTACCAGGACCGGCGCGGTGCGCTGTCCGCCCGGCGGGAGAGTGCCGACGTGCGCCCCACGCGGCGCGACCCGGTCGCCGCGGCCGGCAGTGAGCTGATCGGCGGTCCGGCCGGGCGCTGGGCGCTGCCCGGGGGCAACAGCCGGCTCACGCCCGTGCGTGTGGTGGCCCTCGTGGCCATCGGCATGTTCGCGCTCGGCATGGTGCAGAAGCTGCCCTGCTACAACTGGGCCTGGTTCCGGGGCGTCAGCTCGCAGTACACCCACGCCTGCTACTCCGACATCCCGCACCTGTTTCTCGGCCGGGGGTTCGCGGACGGCCGGATTCCGTACTTCGACCGGTTGCCCGGCGACATGGAGTACCTCGAGTACCCGGTCCTGACCGGCCTGTTCATGCAGGTTGCCGCGTGGGTGACCGACGCGGCGGTGTGGCTGGGCGTGGCCGATGACGACATGGTGCAGCAGGAGCAGTTCTACTGGCTGGTCAACGCCGGCATGCTGATGATCTGCGCGACGATCATCGCTGTGTGTGTGGCCCGGACACACCGCCACCGGCCGTGGGACGGGCTGCTTGTGGCGCTCGCACCCGCCTTCGCACTGACAGCCACGATCAACTGGGATCTGCTGGCAGTGGCCCTCACCGCCTCGGCGATGCTGATGTGGTCGCGAAGCCGCGTACTCGCCGCCGGCATCCTCATCGGGCTGGCGACGGCCGCCAAGTTCTACCCGTTCCTGCTGCTCGGTCCGCTGCTGTTGCTGTGCTGGCGGGCGGGCAAGTGGCGCGCGTTCCTCACGGCGCTCTTCGGCGCCGTGGCGGCCTGGCTGGTGGTGAATGTCCCGGTCATGCTGCTCGCGCCGGAAGGCTGGAAGAAGTTCTACACCTTCAGCCAGGAACGGCCGGTCGACTTCGGGTCCTTCTGGCTGATCATCACCCAGCGGACCGGCGAGCAGATCGAGGCCGAAACGGTCAACACGCTCGCACTGCTGCTGACCCTGCTGGCCTGTGCGGGCATCGCGGCACTCACCCTCACCGCGCCGCGCCGCCCACGCTTCGCACAGCTCGCGTTCCTGGTCGTCGCCGCGTTCATCCTGACCAACAAGGTCTACTCACCGCAGTACGTGTTGTGGCTGATTCCTCTCGCCGCGCTGGCACGGCCCCGCTGGCGGGACTTCCTGGTGTGGCAGGCATGCGAGGTCATGTACTTCCTGGGTATCTGGCTGTACCTCGCGCACACGACCAGCGAGAAGCACCAGGGACTGCCGCCCGAGGGCTACCAGGTCGCGATCGCCCTGCACCTGCTCGGCACGCTCTACCTCTGCGCAGTGATCATGCGGGACATCCTGATGCCGGAGCGCGACGACGTGCGCGTGGACGGCTCCGACGACCCCTCGGGCGGGGTGCTCGACGGTGCGCAGGACGTCTTCGTCCTGGGCCGCGCGGCCACGCCTTCGCGCCATGGCGCGAAGGCTGTGGAGGCGCCGCTCGTCGAATGGGGTACGCAGCAGGGGGCGGCCGGAGGGAACCAGCCTCAGCGGTCGTCCTGAGAGCAGCCGCCCCGTCATCGGCAACCGAGCGGGTGGCCGAGTGGCGTCAGCGGTCCACGAGACGGTCGAACTGCGTCGTGGTGTGCCGAAGGTGCGCCACGAGCTCGTCGCCGACCCTCGGCTCCTGGGCGTCCGCGGGCACGAACAGGATCGACACCTGCATGTGCGGCGGCTCCGCGAACCATCGCTGCTTGCCCGCCCAGACGAACGGCGAGAGATTGCGGTTCACCGTCGCCAGACCCGCACGGGCCACGCCCTTGGCGCGCGGCATCACGCCGTGCAGCGCCTTGGGCGCCTCGAGCCCCACGCCGTGCGACGTGCCGCCCGCGACGACGACCAGCCAGCCGTCGGAGGCCGCCTTCTGCTGCCGGTAGCCGAACCGGTCCCCCTTGGCCACGCGGGTCACGTCCAGCACCGCGCCGCGGTACTCCGTCGCCTCGTGGTCGCCGAGCCAGAGCCGCGTGCCGATCCGCGCACGGAACCGGGTCTGCGGGAACTGCTGCTGCAGCCGCGCCTGTTCGTCCGCGCGGAGGTGGCTGACGAACATCGTGTGCAGCGGCAGCCGTGCCGCACGCAGCCGGTCCATCCAGCCGATGACCTCCTCGACGGCGTCGGAGCCGTCGGTGCGGTCCAGCGGCAGATGCAGGGCGAAGCCCTCCAGTCGCACGTCCTCGATCGCCGCGTGCAGCTGACCGAGCTCCTGCTCGGTGACCCCGTGGCGCTTCATCGAGCTCATGCACTCGATGACCACCCGGGCACCCACCAGGGCGTGCACGCCGTCCACCGACGAGACCGAACGGACCACCCGGTCCGGCAGCGGAACGGGCTCCTCGCCGCGGCGGAAGGGGGTGAGGACGAGCAGGTCGCCGCCGAACCAGTCCTTGATCCGCGCCGCCTCGTAGGTCGTGCCCACGGCCAGGATGTCGGAGCCGAACCGCGCCGCCTCGTCCGCGAGGCGCTCGTGGCCGAAACCGTAGCCGTTGCCCTTGCAGACCGGAACGAGGCCGGGGAAATGGTCGATAACGGACTTCTGGTGCGCCCGCCAGCGCGCGGTGTCTACGTAGAGGGAGAGCGCCATGGCCGGCCCGGAACCTTTCTGGTGGCTGCGGTGTATCAGAGGTATGAACGAGACTACGGAGTCGCCCACGTTTTCGGAGCGGTCGGTGCTGCCCTCAGCGGCGCGACATGTAGATGTCGAGTGCCTTGTGGAGCAGCTTGTTGAGCGGGAAGTCCCACTCGCCGACATACTCCACGGCCTCACCGCCAGTGCCGACCTTGAACTGGATCAGGCCGAAGAGGTGATCCGTCTCGTCGAGCGAGTCGCTGATGCCACGCAGGTCGTAGACCGTCGCGCCCATGGCGTACGCATCGCGCAGCATCCGCCACTGCATCGCGTTCGAGGGCCGGACCTCGCGCCCGATGTTGTCCGAGGCGCCGTAGGAGTACCAGACGTGCCCGCCGACGACGAGCATCGTCGCCGCCGACAGGTTCACGCCGTTGTGGCGTGCGAAGTACAGCCGCATGCGGTTGGGGTCCTCGTTGTTGAGGACGGTCCACATGCGCTGGAAGTACGACAGCGGCCGCGGCCGGAAGCGGTCCCGCTCGGCGGTGATCTCGTACAGGCGCTGCCACTCGGCGAGATCCTCGTAGCGGCCCTGGACGACCTCGACACCGGCCTTCTCGGCCTTCTTGATGTTGCGGCGCCACAGCTGGTTGAAGCCCTTGAGGACGTCGTCCAGGGAGCGGTTCGCGAGAGGCACCTGATAGACGTAGCGCGGCTGTACGTCACCGAAGCCGGCGCCGCCGTCCTCGCCCTGCTGCCAGCCCATCTTGCGCAAGCGGTCGGCGACTTCGAAGGCGCGGGGCTCGATGTGGGTCGCCTCGACATCGCGCAGCCGCTTCACGTCCGGGTCCTGGATGCCTGCCTTGATCGCCGGGGCGTCCCATCGCCGGATCACCACGGGCGGGCCCATCTTCACGGAGAACGCACCCTGGTGCTTCAGGTGCGCCAGCATCGGCTGCAGCCAGTCGTCCAGGTTCGGGGCGTACCAGTTGATGACCGGGCCCTCGGGAAGGTAGGCGAGATAGCGCTTGATCTTGGGCAGCTGGCGGTACAACACCAGGCCGGCACCGACCAGTTCGCCGCTCTTGTCGAACCAGCCCAGGCTCTCCGAGCGCCATTCCGTCTTCACATCCGCCCACGCCGGGACCTGGCAGTGACTCGCCGACGGCAGGCTCTGGATATATGCCAGATGCTGCTCACGGCTGATGGTCCTCAGGGTCAGGCTCATGCGGGGCGCTCCTCGGCAGGTGTGTCCCCATGGGTACAGGGGCTCCGGCTCTCGCGCCGAAGCCTACTGCGCTGTGGGAGCGCCCCGAATGGGCGTACGCAAGAGCGGGCCGCACCGGGCCCGCTACCGCTTCGCCGTTCTAACCGAGGACCCCGCCGAACAGCCCGCCGTGTGCCATGCCGAGGAAGAAGCCGACGGCTGATGCTCCCAGGCCGATGATCAGCGCGAAGCGTTCGCGGGTGGTCGCAGAGATGAACTGTCCGTAGCCGCCCGTGACGATGCCGATGAGCCCGGTCCACGAGCTCAGCAGATGGAGGCTGTGGAACATCGCCGAGACGAAAGCAATGGCGCCGAGCACCAGCGTCACCGCCATCAGGGTGTCCTGAAGGGGATGAGGCTTGCCGTCCGTGGCGAGGAGAGAAGCGGGGGACTGACGTCGCATTGCCTGTGCCATGTGGCACCTCCTGGCTGTGCCGGAAGGCGGCGCATGGTAGCGCCGCGCGCACCCGATGTGTACAGAGTGGGGCCATCGGCCGCCGGATTTCAACCGGAAGCCGGTGTGCAGGTACTCTGTACGGTCTGCACCGGTGTCTGCCCAGGCCATGACGCGGTCTCTCTCGATCGAGGGGGATTGTCAGTGGCGGCGGATACCGTTGCTTACGCATCACGACCCTCCTGCCACGGAACGACCGTGGCCGCTGAGTCCAAAGGAGGTGGGTTCCACATGCGTCACTACGAGGTGATGGTCATCCTCGACCCCGATCTCGAGGAGCGCGCTGTCTCCCCGCTGATCGAGAACTTCCTCTCCGTCGTCCGTGAGGGCAACGGAAAGGTGGAGAAGGTCGACACCTGGGGCCGTCGTCGTCTCGCTTACGAGATCAAGAAGAAGCCCGAGGGCATCTACTCGGTCATCGACCTGCAGGCCGAGCCTGCGGTCGTCAAGGAGCTCGACCGCCAGATGAACCTGAACGAGTCGGTCCTCCGGACCAAGGTCCTCCGTCCCGAGACCCACTGAGCATCTAGCTCAGAGGTCATCGGGTTCGAGTAGCAGCAAGCAGCCAGAAGCAATCCCCGCCGAGAGGTTCACCCATGGCAGGCGAGACCGTCATCACGGTCGTCGGCAATCTCGTCGACGACCCCGAGCTGCGCTTCACCCCGTCCGGTGCGGCGGTCGCGAAGTTCCGCGTCGCGTCCACTCCCCGCACCTTCGACCGGCAGACCAATGAGTGGAAGGACGGCGAGAGCCTGTTCCTCACCTGCTCGGTCTGGCGGCAGGCGGCGGAGAACGTCGCCGAGTCGCTCCAGCGCGGCATGCGAGTCGTCGTGCAGGGGCGTCTGAAGCAGCGGTCCTACGAGGACCGCGAGGGCGTCAAGCGCACGGTCTACGAGCTGGATGTCGAGGAAGTCGGCCCCAGCCTCAAGAACGCCACGGCCAAGGTCACCAAGACCACCGGCCGCGGCGGCCAGGGTGGATACGGCGGTGGCGGCCAGCAGGGCGGCGGCAACTGGGGCGGCGGCCCCGGTGGTGGTCAGCAGCAGGGCGGCGGCGGTGCACCCGCCGACGACCCCTGGGCCACCAGTGCGCCGGCCGGCGGCGGCCAGCAGAGCGGAGGCAGCTGGGGCGGAAGCTCCGGCGGCTCCGGTGGTTCTGGCGGCGGCTACTCGGACGAGCCGCCCTTCTAAGGGCAGCTCGTAGCCCACTTCTTGATCACACAGGAGAAACACCATGGCGAAGCCGCCTGTGCGCAAGCCTAAGAAGAAGGTCTGCGCTTTTTGCAAGGACAAGACCGTGTACGTGGACTACAAGGACACGAACATGCTGCGGAAGTTCATTTCCGACCGTGGCAAGATCCGTGCCCGCCGCGTGACCGGCAACTGCACGCAGCACCAGCGTGACGTCGCCACGGCAGTCAAGAACAGCCGTGAGATGGCGCTGCTGCCCTACACGTCCACCGCGCGATAAGGGAAGGGTGACCGAAACATGAAGATCATCCTCACCCACGAGGTCTCCGGCCTCGGTGCCGCAGGTGACGTCGTTGACGTCAAGGACGGCTACGCTCGCAACTACCTGGTCCCGCGTGGTTTCGCGATCCGCTGGACCAAGGGTGGCGAGAAGGACGTGGCGCAGATCCGCCGCGCCCGCAAGATCCACGAGATCGCGACCATCGAGCAGGCCAACTCCATCAAGGGGCAGCTCGAGGCCGTGAAGGTGCGTCTGGCTGTTCGCTCCGGCGACGCCGGCCGCCTGTTCGGCTCCGTCACCCCGGCCGACATCGCCTCGGCGATCAAGGCTGCCGGTGGCCCGGAGGTCGACAAGCGTCGTGTCGAGCTCGGTTCGCCGATCAAGACCCTGGGCTCGCACCAGGTGTCTGTGCGTCTGCACCCCGAGGTCGCTGCGCAGCTCGGCGTCGAGGTCGTTGCCGCCTGAGCAGCACACTCGACTGAGTAGCAGGAAGGGCCGCACCCATTGGGTGCGGCCCTTCTGCGATGTCTGGTGCGGTGTTTCACGTGAAACGCTCGGTCAGCGCGTCGCGCCCGTCACTATCCAGCGCCCTGACCTTGCCCGCCACCACAGGGTCAGCAGCCGCACGGTCATCATCACCGTCATCGCCCACCACAGGGCGGTCAGACCTCCGCCGAGTGCCGGCACCATCAGGGCGACCGGCGCGAAGACCGCGAGCGTGACGACCATCGCCCCCGCCAGATAGGGCCCGTCACCGGCGCCCATCAGGACTCCGTCCAGCACGAAGACGACGCCGGCGATCGGCTGGCTCACGGCGACGACGAGGAGCGCGGGGAGCAGGGTGTCCTGAACCGCCTGATCGGTGGTGAACAGAGGGATGAACAGCGGCCGTGCGAGAACGACCAGAGTTCCCAGCACCAACCCCGCCGCGATGCCCCACTGGACCATGCGCTTGCATGCCTGCCGCGCGCCCTCGGCATCACCCGCTCCCAGATAGCGGCCGATGATCGCCTGCCCGGCGATCGCGATGGCATCGAGTGCGAAGGCCAGCAGGCTCCACAGGGACAGGACGATCTGATGCGCCGCGATATCGGTGTCGCCCAGACGGGCCGCCACTGCGGTGGCAATCATCAGCACGGCGCGCAGCGACAGTGTGCGGACGAGCAGCGGTGCGCCGGCCTGTGCGCTGGCGCGGATTCCGGCCGCGTCCGGGCGCAGCGACGAACCGTGCCTGCGGGCTCCGCGTACGACGACGACGAGATAGGCGGCCGCCATGCCGCACTGGGCGATCACCGTGCCCCAGGCAGAACCGGCGATGCCGAGGCCGGCGCCGTAGACCAGGCCGACGTTGAGGGCGGCGTTGGCGGTGAAGCCGCCGATGGCGACGTACAGCGGAGTCCGCGTGTCCTGGAGGCCGCGCAGTACACCGGTGGCCGCGAGCACGATCAGCATGGCCGGGATGCCGAGGCTGGAGATCCGTAGATAAGTGATGGCGTGCGGCGCCGCGGTGTCCGAGGCTCCGAAGACATCGACGAGCCATGGGGCTGAGGGCAGCGTGACGGTGATGACCGCGATCCCCAGCAGGAGTGCCAGCCAGATGCCGTCCATGCCCTGTCGGATGGCCGCCTGCAGATCACCCGCGCCGACGCGGCGTGCAACCGCGGCCGTCGTGGCGTAGGCGAGGAAGACGAACACGCTCACGGCCGTCATCAGGAGGGCCGCCGCGACACCGAGACCCGCCAGTTGCGGGGTGCCCAGATGGCCGACGATGGCGCTGTCGACCATCACGAAAAGCGGCTCGGCGACGAGCGCGCCGAAGGCCGGAACGGCCAGCGCGACGATCTCTCGGTCGTGCCTGCGGCGGCGTGCCTTCTGGGCGGCGGGGGCCTGTGTCATGGCAGCAATGTAATCTTCCACAGGTAAGAGATGCAATGGCCTTGTGACCATTACTTGCTGGCGGGTCGAGGGCTACCTCGTGTGCCGTTTGTTCTGATCTTGGTCCGGGGGGAAAAGTTTTTCTCCCCCACAGCCGGTGGACGGAAAGAGTGCAGGTCAGAAGGGGTAGCCGGGGTGGGCTATGAGTTTGTCCACAGTGCTGTCCCCCGGTCCGTGCACAGGTTCCGAAGGGTTCTCCACAGCATCTGGTCGTTCGTCCACAACGCCTGTGGATAACCAGATTGGCTGACGGTGCCGCCGGGCCTACCGTGGACCGTCGCCCGACGCGCCGGAAGCGGAGTCAGGCGACTCATTTTGTCAGTGTCGTGCCGTAGAAAGAGTGCCACGGCAAAGGTCCGCGGAGCGGACGGGAGGAGGTGGCCGCGGGTGAGCATTTCCGAGCCCCTGGACGACCCGTGGGCGGCCGACACCCCCGGAGACCGTCTGCCCGCCTCCCGTCGACGCGGTAGCGAGGGCCGTGGGGGCCGCGAGGACCAGCACGACCGGGGCCGGGAGAGTGCCTGGGACAGCGGGCCCGGCTTCGAGAGGGTCCCCCCGCAGGACCTGGACGCCGAACAGTCCGTGCTCGGCGGAATGCTGCTCTCCAAGGACGCCATCGCCGACGTCGTCGAGATCATCAAGGGCCACGACTTCTACCGGCCCGCCCACGAGACGGTGTACCAGGCCATCCTGGACCTCTACGCCAAGGGTGAGCCGGCGGACCCCATCACGGTCGCCGCCGAACTGGTCAAACGCGGTGAGATCACGCGGGTCGGCGGAGCTCCCTATCTGCACACGCTGGTCCAGTCCGTGCCGACCGCGGCCAACGCTTCGTACTACGCGGAGATCGTGCACGAGCGCGCCGTGCTCCGGCGGCTTGTGGAGGCCGGCACCAAGATCACGCAGATGGGATACGCCGCCGACGGCGATGTCGACGAGATCGTCAACTCCGCCCAGGCCGAGATCTACGCCGTCACCGAGCAGCGGACCAGTGAGGACTATCTGCCGCTCGGCGACATCATGGAGGGAGCGCTCGACGAGATCGAGGCGATCGGCTCCCGCAGTGGTGAGATGACCGGTGTGCCGACCGGCTTCACCGACTTCGATTCGCTGACGAACGGCCTGCACCCCGGCCAGATGATCGTGATCGCGGCACGTCCCGCGATGGGTAAGTCGACTCTTGCCCTGGACTTCGCGCGCGCCGCCTCGATCAAGAACAACCTTCCCAGCGTGATCTTCTCCCTCGAAATGGGGCGCAACGAGATCGCGATGCGCCTGCTGTCGGCCGAGGCACGCGTGGCGTTGCACCATATGCGCTCCGGCACGATGACCGATGAGGACTGGACCCGGCTGGCACGCCGGATGCCCGATGTATCGCAGGCGCCGCTCTACATCGACGATTCGCCGAACCTCTCGATGATGGAGATCCGCGCGAAGTGCCGTCGGCTCAAGCAGCGCAACGACCTGAAACTCGTGGTCATCGACTACCTCCAGCTGATGCAGTCGGGCGGCTCCAAGCGGGCCGAGAGCCGACAGCAGGAGGTCTCGGACATGTCGCGAAACCTCAAGTTGCTGGCCAAGGAACTGGAGGTGCCGGTCATCGCGCTCTCCCAGCTGAACCGTGGTCCGGAGCAGCGCACCGACAAGAAGCCGATGGTCTCGGACCTGCGTGAGTCGGGCTCGATCGAGCAGGACGCGGACATGGTCATCCTGCTGCACCGCGAGGATGCCTATGAGAAGGAGTCCCCACGTGCGGGAGAGGCGGACCTGATCGTGGCCAAGCACCGTAATGGTCCGACAGCGACGATCACTGTTGCCTTCCAGGGCCACTACTCGCGCTTCGTGGACATGGCACAGACCTGAGCCGGTAATCTCAACTCCAGCTGCATATGGACGACATTTATGCAGCTGAAGTGAGACCAGCAGCTCAGCGCCTCGTCTCGTACCTGGTCAGGATCACGCCGCCGGGAAACGTCCGCGTCTCCACCAGGCTCAGGTTCACCCAGTTGTCCAGCGCGGTGAAGAACGGCGTGCCGCCGCCCACCAGGACCGGCGCGGTGGCCAGCATGTACTCGTCGATCAGCCCGGCCCGCATGGCCGCCCCGGCGAGCGTCGCGCCGCCGATGGCCATCGGGCCACCGTCCTCGGCTTTGAGCCGGGTGATCTCGGCGACCGCGTCGCCGGTGACCAGGCGGGTGTTCCAGTCGACCTTGTCGATCGTCGAGGAGAACACCACCTTCGACATGTTCCGCCAGCGGCGCGCGAACTCGATCTCCGCCGGGGTGGCGTTGGGCTGCTGGTCGCCGGTCGGCCAGTGGGAGCTCATCGTCTGCCACAGCCTGCGCCCGTACAGCGACAGGTCGGTCGCCTGCAACTGGTTAGACCAGAACTGGAACAGCTCGTCGCTCGGCACACTCCAGCCGATGTCGTCGCCGGGCGCGGCGATGTAGCCGTCCAGGCTCAGGTTCATGCCGTAGATCAGTTTCCGCATGGCGCCAGCCTTCCGTGAATCGGTCTCACGCGTACAGACCGGCGCGGCGCGGGAAAATCATCTGCGCGATCTGAGCCCACAGGTAGTCCTCGTGCTCGGTGGCTCAGCCGCAGACTCATCGTTCCGCCGAGGAAAGGCATCGATCTGAGACTGATCTTGGGTGACATCGCGGTGAGACAACAGACAACCAGCAGGTCACAGAAGATCGACATGCCATCGGCGGCGAGACTTCCGAGCGGGACGACGCCCTGCCGGGCCGGTGCACCTGCTGCGCTTGGTCGAGATGGGCCCATGAACGAGGCCGCCTGGGGGCGGGCGATGGGTCGGCTCAGGTCGAAGGTTCCGGCGCGTACACCACTGGCCGTGAGCATCAAGTCGGTTGTCTATCCGCGATCTGAACGTGGCTCGGCAGTGCCGCCTGAGGTCGTTTCGGCTTTGGTGTAGAGGATCTCGCGGGCCTGCTCCGCGGCGCGGGTGATGCTCTCGGTGACGAAGTCGAGGAAGCGGGCGATGTTCTCGAGGCGGACGGCGGCCGGGGTTTCGGGGCCGAGGATGCCGACGCCCTGCCGTGCGGTCTCGACGAGCTGGGCGGTGGACCGGGCGCTGGCCATCATCGACTGGTACCAGACGTCGTCGTCGACGATGTAGTGCTCGCGGCGGCGTTCGTCGCGTTCCCGGCGGACGAGGCCCTGGCTCTCGAGGAACGTGATCGCTTTGGAGATGGACGCCGGGCTGACCTGGAGGCGCTGGACGAGTTCGGACGCGGTGAGGCTGCCCGCGTCGGTGGTGTAGAGGCAGACCAGCACTCGGGACATCATCTTGTTGGACAGGCCCGATTGCATGAGGACGGTGCTGAACATCTCCTCGTACTCGCGCACGGCCTCGGCGTCGCGTCCGTGGGCCTGTGGGAGTGCCTCCGGCCCCCGGGGCGTGGCCTGCCTGCGCCGGTGGGCGCGGCGTTCGGTGGCGCGGTGGGCCAGGTCGGCGCGGTAGGCGGTGGGGCCGCCGTTCCGCATCACCTCACGCGTGATCGTCGAGGTCGGACGGTCGAGACGCCTGGCGATCTCCGCGTAGGCGAGCCCGTCGGCCAGCCCCAGCGCGATCTGCTGGCGTTCCTGCTGGGTGAGCCTGCCTCCCGGCATCGAGGTCTCCTTCGTGGTCCGTGGTGTCTCCAGTATAGCGTTCACTCTTAATCTATTGCAACGAATGGAGCGAGGGTTGTTGCATTAGAGTCAAAACCATTGCAACGAAATCTCGGCATCTACCTGCTCTGATGTCAATCCTGCGCAACGACGCTATTGCTGGATCCATGAACGCAACGTAGCGTTTCCGTCATCGGAAACAACGGATCGAAGGAGCGCACGATGCAGAAGTTCGACACCCCCGCCCCGGTGTCTGCCGTCCTCGACATCCCTGCGGGACGCATCCGGTTCATCGCCGCCGACCGGGCCGACACCACGGTCGAGGTACTGCCCGCGGACGCTTCGAACGGCCGCGATGTGAAGGCGGCGGAGCAGACCACGGTCGAATACGGCGACGGTGTCCTGCGGATCGAGGCCTCACCGGCGAAGAACCGGATCCTCGGCAGCTCCGGATCCGTCGAGGTGACCATCCAGCTGCCCGCCGGGTCCCGCATCGAGGCGAAGGCGGCCGGCGCCGAGTTCCGGGGCGTCGGACGGCTCGGTGACGTCGCCTTCGAGGGCGCGCAGGGCTCGGTCAAGCTCGACGAGGCCGCGAGCGCCCGCCTCACCCTCCTCGCCGGCGACGTCTCGGTCGGCCGCCTGGGCGGCCCCGCGGAGATCAGCACCCAGAAGGGCGACATCCACATCGCCGAGGCCGTGCGCGGCACGGTCGAACTGCGAACCGAGTCCGGCGAGATCTCGGTCGGCGCCGCCCGCGGAGTCTCCGCCTCCCTGGACGCCGGCACCACCTACGGCCGGATCCACAACGCGCTCAAGAACACCGACGGCGCCGCCGGCCTGAACATCCACGCGACCACCGCCTACGGCGACATCGCCGCCCGCAGCCTCTAAAGGAGCACCCATCATGACCAACTTGGCCATCGCGGCGAACGGGCTGCGCAAGTCCTACGGTGACAAGGTCGTGCTCGACGGCGTCGACCTGGTGGTGCCGGCCGGGTCCGTGTTCGCGCTGCTCGGCCCGAACG